>DATMNH010000102.1:0-53795 GCA_035568975.1 Casimicrobiaceae bacterium | reverse complement strand
ATGCGCCGTAAAGACCACGACGATTGGGCGGCGCGTTCTCGACCACCATCAGCACTGCACCCGCGTATTCGGCCCCCGACCCGAGACCTTGAAGGGCACGTAGTACGGTTAGCAGAATCGGAGCCCAGATGCCGATTGCGGCATACGTCGGCAAAAGCCCCATCGCGGTCGTCGCCCCGCCCATGAGCACCAGCGTGATGACCAGCACTGTTTTGCGTCCCACCCGATCGCCCAGGCGGCCGAACAGGATGCTTCCGAAAGGCCGAACGAAGAATCCAATCGCAAAGGTCGCGTATGCGAGAAGCGTGCCGGTGAGGTGATCGTACGTCGGAAAAAAGAGGCGATTGAAGATCGTTGCTGCGGCGGTCGCATACAGGTAATAGTCATACCATTCCACGGCCGTCCCGATGATCGCGCTGACGATGGTCGACCTGACCGCCTTGCGGACTTCGGGATTCTGGTAGCTCGCCCCCATCACAGCCTCCTCTCGCTTGCTACGGCCCTTCACGGCCACAAATGCTAAAACGCGCCCCGCATGGGTGACTAGACATGTGACGATCGATAAGATACGATCCCAAATGGTTGGAAACGTTTCCGGAAAGGTTTCCAACTTTACTTCGCCGAGGTCTATCCTGCAAGTCTTTTCGACTGATGCAGTCGCTCCGAGTGGCGTTTCGCACGGGAAACATCCGGCGGGCGCCAGCGGCTGCAGAGAGAACGGACAGACAGGTCGCCGGATAACTTTGCATGTCAAGTTCTGGAGTATCGACCCAACCAGGAGGACTCATGAAGTTCCGAACCAGAAGCTTAATCAAGCAGATCGCGTGCAGCTCCCTGGCGACTCTTTTCGCTCATGGCGCCAACGCGTCGGTGCCGTGCGAAAGCCTCGTTAACGCGACGCTCCCGTCGGCGCAGGTGGTTGCCGCCACATCGATTACGCCACCGATGACCTTCACCGGTGCCGGGGGGACAGGCACCGTTACAGTGCCGTTCTGCCGTGTGCAGGGCATCGCGTCGGCGAACAGCGGCTCACAAATCAATTTCGAGGTATGGCTGCCGCCGGACGCGGCGTGGACAGGACGCCTCAAGGCCGAAGCGACCGGAGGTTATCTCGGTGGTGTGGCATACGCCCGCATGGCCGACGAAATCCCGCAGGGCTTTGTCGAAGTGGGCAGCGACCTCGGGCACACGGGCGGCCAATCGCCCACCTGGGACCTGATCGCGCAAAAAGTCGACGATTATGGCTACCGCGCGCACTACTACGTCGCAAACGCCGCGAAGGCGGTCGTCGCCGCGTTTTATGGACGCCCACCCGATCACTCATACTTCGACGGTTGCTCGGGCGGCGGGCGTCAGGCGCACATCGTCGCGTCGCGCTTTCCGCAACTGTACGACGGCGTACTGGCGGGCGACCCCTCGATGTTCTACCCTGACGTGATCCTCGAACTGATGTGGCTCAACAAGTTGCTGCTGCCGCAACCGGCGCCCGCGCCGCAGACCGTTCCCGCCGCGAAGCTAGCGCTCGTAGGTGCGGCGACCAACGCCGCCTGCGATGCGATGGACGGCCTCGCTGACAACCAAATCACCGATCCGCGCGCGTGCTCGTTCGACGTTGCCTTGCTCACGTGTCCGGCGGGCGATCAGCCGACTTGCCTCACTCCCGATCAGGTCACGATCGTGAAGGAGGTGCAGCGCGGGCCTCACACCACCGCCGGCTTCAACTATTGGCCGGGTCCCTATCCGGGCTCCGAGGGATTCTGGATCCCGAATTTTGCCGACAGCCAGCGCTTCGCCAACTTCGCAGGCGATGTCGTGTACGCGAACCCCGCGTTCAACTATCGGACCGACCTGAACTTTGATACTGACTATCAGCACATCAAGGACGTGCTGACACCGCTGACCGCTGCGCCGACGCCCGACCTTTCAGTCTTCAGGCAACGCGGCGGCAAGATGATTCAGTATCACGGATGGTTCGATCCGGTGGTCCCTGCGCACGAGTCACAGAGCTATTACGCGGCGCTCGCCCTCATGGAAAAAACACGCAGCGTGCCCTTTGTTCTCGACCAAGTCGCAGCGACGATGAGCCCCGCATCGATCGCGACACTCGTCACCTCGTTGCCGGGGCCACGCGACTATTTCCGACTGTTCATGGTGCCGAACATGGCACACTGCGGCGGTGGCAACGGCCCCAACGCCTTTGGCGAATCGGCGACCCTGCCGGCGTCCGCACCAGACGCCGATCACGACGTGGTACGCGCACTGATCCGCTGGGTGGAACAAGGCATCCCGCCCGAAAAGGTCATTGCGACGCAGTACGTCAATAACAGCCCGGCGCAGGGCATCCTGCGGCAGCGCCCGTTGTGTGCGTATCCCGATGTCGCGCGCTACAACGGAACCGGCGATATCAATAGCGCGAGCAGCTTCTCGTGCACTGCCCCCGATTTGGCAAATCTCGTCCCGAGCGCGGCCGAGATGGCGCAAATCCGTTATTCGATCGAGTCTCGCAAGCTCATCGTGCCGACGACGCAGTGATCATCGTCCGCTGACGCGGCGCACGCGGCGATGATCGCGTGCGCCCTTCCTTCGTGAAACGATAGTCTCAGTGCTTGAGCGGCAGGCAGCTGCCGCGCAGCACGAACCAGGTAGGCAGCATGATCGGATTGGTGCTGCAACGTGCTTCGATCTGCTCAAGCAAGATCTCGGCGGAGCGCTGGCCGAGCAAGCCGGGGTCGCGCATTACCGTCGCGATCGGTGGATCGTACAGGCGGCCCAGCGGTATATCGTCGCAGCACACCAGCGACACGTCCGCGCCGACCTTCAACCCGCGACGACGCATGACATGCAGCGCGCCCTCGAGAAGCTGGTTCCCACCGAGTATCACCGCCGTTCTCGGCGCGGCGGCGTTTAGGAATCGATCCATTGAGCTTTCGCCATGCTCGGCAGCAAGCGCTCCCGAATCGACCATCAGGTCCGACTCCAGCCCGCGCTTATGGTAGGCGTCGAGGACCGCGCGTATCCGCTCCCGGGACGGTCGCACCTTGCGTCCCACCGAGAGGCCGATACGCCGATGCCCGTTCTCGAGCAGGTAGCCTGCGGCGGCGGAGACGCCCGTGTAGTGATCGGAGAGCACGTAATGAACGTCGAGATCGTGCGGCAGTTCGCGATCGATGACCACGACCGGGGCGTCGATGCTACGCAACGCGAGCAATGTCGAGGGATCGTCTTCGAGGGCAGGCAGGATAATGAGACCATCGACCTGTCTCTGCCGCAGCACTTCGATGCGCTGGGCATCCACCTCAGGAACTCCGCCGGAGTTGGTCAACAGCACGGAAAAACCGGCCGAGCTGAACACGCCCTCTGCCCCGCCAACGATGGAAGCGACGAGAGGATTCGTAATGTCCGATCCGACGAAACCGATGGACCGTGTCGAACGTCGGCGCAGGCCCTGCGCCAGCACGTTGGGGGCGTATCCCAGCTGTCGGGCTGCCTCCAGGACGCGGGAAGCGAGCTCGGGGCTCGAACCGGGTTGTCCCGAAAGAACGCGCGACACCGAGGCGATCCCGACCCCGGCAAGCTCCGCGACCTGCCGGATGTCGGGCGGCCGATTCGAGAATTCGTTGGAAGGCTTAGGCATTGCAGCGTTGGCGAGATCGTCGACCGATGGCGTCTGGCGAATAGGGCATTGTCCAAATATTCGGCCAAAACCAAACCAATCACACGGCGATCATGCCACACCTCGCCGAAAGGCGCGCCGGTCCCCGAAGCGACCTTACGCCGGTTTGATCTGCCTAACCATTCTGGGACCACGTCAGTTGCGCCGAGGGGTTGAATAGTGGCGCCCAATCCCGTGCCATACCCTCTCCCAATCCACTCTGTCCCGGTGGCGATATTGACATCTTCACAATCGAAACCGCGAACTGTGCGCCTTCGCGGGTCTAGCTAGAGGTCGGGCTCAGGCCAATTTGACTCGCAACCGAACGCGTACGCTGCTGCCAAACACCGTCGAGTTCAACAAGCAAAAGCTCGAGCTGCACGACAACATGATTACCATCGCCACGGCGTTTTCGACGGACAAACCGAAGCCTGACGTCGACTACGGCAATCTGGCCGCGACGATGCCTCAGATTACGGCGACGATTGAGTACATCGACCAATCCCTGTTCAAGCTGACGCCGATGGTCTTTCTGCTATTGGTCGATGACAGACCTGACGCTCAAGGCCACATGAGTCGCTTGTCGATTACGAAGAAGCAGGCTCAGCAACTCGTTGCCAGCATTGACAGTTACTTCGGGTCGAGCTTGAACGATAAGAACCAAGACTGGAACACGAGCGCGGCGTCGGTAATCAAGATCGGCCTTACGAAGAAGGGATACACGTACGCCGATGAGAAGAGGCCCTGAGCAGGAAACGATGGGGGGATGAGCTGGCTATGCAGGCTTGCGATAATTTGTTGGAACAGGATAAGCCACTCCGTGGGTAACACGAACGTATCCACCGACTCCGCCAAATGGCAGAAGAACCTGGCCGCATTGCTCGGGGAAGAAGAGCGCGTGCGTACTGCTTCAATGGAAGCCATCGTGCAATCGGTCGCGCTGAACGACCACCTCAGTCTCATGCACGAGGTGTTCGACGTTCTCGTCGCACACACCCGCGGCCACCGCCATGCCAGCGAGGACGAGTTGGCCATCCAGCTCTTGGGCATTCGCATGGCGAACACGCTCGCCGCGAGCCTGAAGCTAGGGCTGAGCGGTTACTACCAGACGGCGCTTCATGTCGCTCGTGACGTTCTCGAGCTCACCAACCTGCTCGACTACTTCCTCGACCACCCGGAGGTGATTGAAGCTTGGCGAAAGTCCGCGCAGAGAGAACGAAGCCGTGACTTCGGTCCTGCCGCCATCCGCAAGGCGCTGGACGAGCGCGATGGGTTAAGCAATCGCAAGCGGGAGCACATCTACAAGGTCTTCTCGGAATACGCCGCTCACGCCAGTCCGGCTGGCGCCCGGATGATTGCTCCAGAGGGACGGGCCAAAATGGGTCCGTTCTTCGACGCCAAGCTGCTCGACGCATTTCTGAGCGAAATCGCGCTTCGGTATGGCTTTGCCGCACTGGTATTCGCACTTCACCTGGACGACGTGAGCGAACCTGTACAGCACGCGAAGCTCGACTACATGACCAAGCTGCAGGTTTGGCGAGACAAATATCTGCCGAAAGTAGCTGCCTAATGCACGACAAACCTGTGTAGTGGCTACGCGAGGCTATGACTCTAAAACGACTAATGAATCTGCACGAGGAGGCGACCCATCTGTCGCTTGCAAAAGCGTGTGAGCGCAACGGTGCGCGCGTCTATACGAAGGTTAGATGCGCCGATGTCTTGCCAATCGAGCAGTCCGGTATTTCGGACGAGCATTATGGTTACGCGCTCCGAGCGCATTTCGATTCCGTGGTGTGCGACGAATCGCACCGACCGTTGTTCGCCGTCGAGTTTGATGGCCCGAGTCATACAAGCGAGGAACAGCAGGAGCGCGATGTTAAGAAAGACTGGCTGGCAGAGCGCTTTGAGCTCGCACTGCTGCGCATCAATGCACGTTACCTTGGTGAGAAGTACCGAGGTATTGACCTGCTAACGTGGTTCGTCGAAGCATGGTTTGCATTGCAGTGGTACAACGCTGCGCAGGCAAGAGGCGAGAGTTCGCACGACGACACTTTCTCCCCGAGTTTCATGGTCTCTGTCCCCGGCCTTGAGAAGCGGTTCCCGCTGGCGTTGTCAAACGCGGTACGAGCGAAGATGTGGAAGCTATTTCACGCGGGACGCATTCCCGACCCGATACCGAGCTTCAAGACCGGGCAGGACGAACAGGGTGTCTTCCGTGGCATCGCGTCGCTTCCGCTAACCGGCACGCAAGCAGTGTGAACCGTGCACCAAATCGAGACCTTGGCGAGACGTTGCGCCTTATCGGCTTGCAGGCGCGCCACTGCTTCATCGAGTTGCCGGGGCGGATCGACGCCGGGCTGGTATCGATGCCACTGATCGCACGAGCGAAGTCTCCAAACAACCGCACGGGTAGCTTGGTCAGGCTTTCATGGAGGAGCCGACAGTCTGATTGTGTTGCTAATCATCCGATTTGCCTGCGCCGGCGGCGCTGCCGCCAGCCACTCGCTCGGGCAGGGCATGCACATCGCCCGCCCTGTATCGACGCTTGTGGCGGGTCGAGCCACTCATCCTTGTCGTCTGTACAAAGGATGACCCGAATCCGGTTATGGACGCCGGCCATCAGCTCGTTGGGCCCCCGCCGTCCCATTCTGCACGGTTATAGTGAGCGAAGGGGATAGTTCGACGCTCTGAGTCTAAGGTCAACCCTACGCGTTCGAGGTTTGTCGCATTAAGTATTCGGTTCTCGAATAACCGCATCAAAGGATATCGAGCAGCCCCTGATACCTCGGTATCCGTAGCGTCGATGGGCGTTGCGATGATTGGCCAAAGCGATGAGACGTATGAAACATGTTCCTCGTCGGGGTTCGTGCCTGGAAGACTCGAGCAAATCACCCCACAGAGCTTCCCTGATGCTTTGTTGAATACCGGTCCACCACTCATGCCGCCATCGAATCGCGCGTTTGACCGAAAGCAAGGAAATGGCAGGCGACTGGTGTCGCGCAACTCGTGATGGATTTCAATTACATGGCCCGTGGTGGTGCGGGGATGAAGATTCAAGAGGGGTGGCCCGGCGTTACCGGGCCGATCAAGTGAGGGATTCGCAAACCCGAATCCAAATATCGGCGTTCCGCACTTCGGAGGAAGAAGGTCGAGTGCAGGCACTTTCCAAACATAATCATCCGGCCAATCATTGTCCACTCCAAATGCTAACACCGCGATATCTAATGGCGTCGCACGCCAAATTCGCATTACCCGGAGAGGCAACACTTTCTTACCAGCCTCAACCGTTAAGAACGCGAGTATTTGAAACGAAATGTTTGGATTACCATCACCAACTCGGACACCTTCATACCGGAGCACGAAGTCATCAAGCACGTGAAATGCGGTGAGCGCCCATCCGCGGCCAATCACGAAGGCTGTACCTGAAACGTATTCCTGGTTGCCGTCCTGGGCCACTGCGATGAGCGGCATTGCGATCTCATGGATCAACTGCTCCGGTCCGCTTTCCTTAAATGTAGGTTCTTGCATCGTTGCTCCGGCTGCGTTTAATCAGACCCGGCGCCAGACCGTATATGCGATCCGCGGCGGTCCAGAGGGACGAGCGAAGGCTCGGCGACGCTGCGGGCGGGCCATGCGCGGATTGTCATGCAGGCGGCGCACCACCGCCAGAAAGCCGCCTGGGAGCGAACGCCGAAACCGCATTCCGTGTTACCCAGGCGTTACCCCGAGCGAAAACGAAAACGGCCTGCTGAGTGGCAAGCCATTGAATTATTTGGTTTCGGGGACAGGATTTGAACCTGTGACCTTCGGGTTATTAGCCCGGGATCCTCTGATTCGCTGCGCGCTTGAGTTCTCCCCTCGCACTGCCCGTGCTCCAACGTCCGATGTTGCGAGTCGATTCGTCAACCGAACGCCCAAAGCGTTGCCAGTTTCGCCCCGTCGTTGTCCCCACCTGACGCAAGTTGACCGGTGCCGTAGTCCGTCGCCGGCTAAAGTGGCTCACCAAGCTAGCGCGTGATTGGCGCTACGCTGCCGCGCGGCGGATACTCCGCCGGAGCTCGGTGCCTAGGTCGTGGTGGCCGCCACGGGGATCGTCGCAGCCGTGGATGCATCGCGTGCCGACCGCGCTACGGCTTTCGGCGGCAAGTCGGGCATGACCGCGCCCTGCGCCGTGTCCCACGCCCATCCTTTGGGATTCCGCGCTGCGATCGCACTTGCCTTTGCGGCGCGCTCTTGCGGCGTCAAGAACGCGCTCAGGATATCGAGCGCGACCGGCCGCTCGCCGGCGTCGAGCAGCTGAAAGTTCGGAAATTTTCCCGGGTGCTTCGCTTCATAGCGCAGCGGTTTTAGGAACGCCCGCTGCTCAGCGACAAGTTTGCCGACAACGTCCTTTTCGCAGGCATGGTCGAGCGGTATCCATTGTGCGCTCGTCATCATCAGCGTGAGCGATTCGATCTGGTAGAGGTGCTCGCGTTTGGCGTAGAGGAGGCACGCCGCGATGAGCCTGACCTGACCTGCGGTCCACGCCTGCAACTCCGGCTCGAAAGCCCGCTTGGTCCGATCGCCTGCCTTCGGATCGAGCAAGAAGGCGCAGTCAGGCAGATGCTTGAGAACAAGCGCGTAGCCCACCGTCGTTGACCTAAGCTCTTTCAACTCACCGATGGCGATCATCATTTTAAAGTGCGGGTCGGGATCGGGAGATAACAGAATCGACAGCGCTTGGTCGCGGCGCTGGGCGATCTCAGCCGCTTGCTCGCGCGAGAAGTATTCTGGAATGAACACGCGCTCGACGAGGCGCAACCCCTTGGTTTCGACTTCCTCGCACGCCTGGAGCAAGAACTTGCGCAGCACCCAGTAGGATCGCTTGCCCTGCATCCGCGGATACCAGCGATTGAAACCGCCCGCGCGCTCCCAGAGATAGTGCAGCAGCCCGCGCAGGCTGAGTTGCTTGCGCGCCACGGTGACCTCACCCGATGGTTTCGAATCCGTAGTGGCAAAGCTGCGCCCGATGCGCCGGGTCAAGGGAAAGTCCAACCGTAACTCGACGCCATCCGGACCGCGTTCAATGATGGCTTCGCCCAGAACTTCACCCAAGCCTGATTCACTCGCTGGCAGCTCGTAAGATGGACAGGTCGTCCGATGCTTGCCACCGGTTTCGGGCATGCGCTTGATCAAGAAGTCTGTGAACTTCGAGACGTACATCTCCACACCTTCGCCAACACACAAGCACCTTGGCCGCGCCGGCGTCCCATAGATGCGGGCGAGCGCCTCCTGCAGCCTGGGATCGTGACCTGCGAAGATCCTGCCGTTGATCAAGAAGCGCTGTTCGTCCATGCGATGGCGGTGCCCAGCGGGCTAACCTTCGCGCGCTTCACGGCGAAGCAGCACAAATGGATCACCACGAATTTTCGGCCAGGACAACCTGCTGCGTCTTATGCCAGACACTTCTCGCGCTTCGTTTGCTTCTCTTCGCGTTGTGCACCAGATCAGCCAATGTGGCTCGCTTTATCGTTCTCTTCCCTTAGCCGATCGATGACCAGCGGAAGCACCCCGGGGATGAAGTAGCTGCTCATCCACTGGCGGGCAACCGAGACGTTGGACTGGCCTAAGACGCATATCGCGAAGGCACTGATGTTGTTTCCTTCATCGAATGAGATGTAGGCAGGCAGCGCATCTTCCAGCAGGGCTTGCGGCAACTCGTCCCGCGATTGCTCGGCTTGCGCGAGAAACGCAGTAGCCAGGTCGGAGAGCTCGCCGAGGTTGCCGCCGCCGTCAAGAAACTCGCTGTACACGCCGGAGAGGACGAAGTGCCAACACAGCGCTAGGCGGGGCAGGTCTTGCTGATCTTCCGAGTCAGTGTCGGGATGATCGTCGAACACTTCCTCGATGATCTGGCCCCAGTCGAATTGGTATCCCACGGCTGCGCCGTGTTCGGCCTGCAACTCCGCCAACGATTCCGCGCCGACGCCGTTCATCTTCCACTCCTGCCAGACCGGCTCGGGAATGAGCAGGGGAACGGTTCGGCCAGATTCGAAATCACCGCTTGACATGGCATACCTCCTGGTTCGTTTAGGGGCTGGGGATTACCACGTTGCCATAGGAGTGCCAGCGGCAATACCCGATAAGCCCCACAAAAACCGGGGCTTTACTCGACAGCATCGATAGATGGGTAAAGAAGTATCGTCAACCCCAGCGCTTAGCTGTTGAGTTAAGCCCCGTTTTTTTGAGGGCTTAACGGGTTGGCCGTAGCCGGGGCACCCCGTCAGAATACGGCCCATGCGCGCCATACCACGCGACGTGGCAACGGGGCGTCGGATGCAAACGATAGAGGTTGGCGGCACCAAGCGTGCCGCGGAGCAGTAGCAGGCGCTTGTCGGCGGACTTTGTCCGACGACCGCCGCTGGAAGTCAGGCGACGTCGACGTGAATGGCGACTCGCTGAGAGCGGCCTCCTCGAGGAGGCGTCACCACGAGCCTTACTGGCTCATTCGAGCAGCGCACCCCGGCAATGCCGGTGCGCCCCACCGGAGCATAGCTGCACAGTTAGTCGCACGCGGCGTCGTGCGCACCCGCTGTGCTTGGGCGCCCAGTCGACTTATCTGCAGTACAAACCGCGGCACCTTTGGGGAAGCGGCGAGCCGCCGGATAGCCATGCGCGAACGCCAGATTTCTGGCGCCAAGATCTGTGCGTGGGCTGCCGTGCAGTCGCTCCGCTTCGCCCTCATCCGTACTCGTCCGGGATGCTTGCGCAGCCGACTCTTTCGCACGCCTTCGGTTCGCACCGTTTAGCGAACCCGATCTCCGCCTTCGCGTGTGTTGACGGTCCGGACGCGCTCCCCTAAGGGTGTGGCAGCCGTGGCAGATACCGTCACACCCCGCCCGTTCGCGCTTCACGGAATTCCGCGCGGACCGGACGTAACCATGGAATTCCAATGTTGCAGTGCTCGCACGTGCGAGCCGTTTGGAGAGGGTGATGTCATTCGACGAGTTTTGGAGCGTGCACTTCGCATGAACTGCCACCTCTGCCTTGCTGACAGCGTAGTCATTCACACCGACGGCAATCGCCGCCGGAGGGAGTGCGTCAACTGCAGATACCGCTGGACCACGGTCGAGCTTGTGGAGCGGGAGTTGAAGCGTCTCCGGCGGGTGGCTGAAGTCGCGGCCGACCTGACAGACGCGCTGCGCGAGGACTATGTTGCGAACCTACCGAGGTAGTACGATATGACGATGGGAAGGCCGCGGAAGAAGCGCAAGGACCTGCCGCCAGGATTGTATTGGTCAGAGGGGCGCGGGTTCTACTACTACCGCGTGCTTCGTGGCGAGACAACCTACGCCGGCATCGGCAAGGTCAATCGCGAGAAGGCGATCAAGGCGTGGGTCAAGATCACCAACCGCGCCGAGCTGGAAACCACGGCCGGCACCTTCGGCGAGCTCATCGACTTGTTCCTGCGCGTCGAGCTTCCGCGGGTCAAAACAGAAAAGACCAGGAATGAGTACCAACGGCAATGCGAGAAGCTGCGACAACGCTGGGGCGCCGAGGCTTACGGGGAGTCGGATTCTGATAGCGTCGCCAGACGTGGACTTCGCCGTGCGGTCTTCCACCGCCACCTGCGCGACTGCGAACTGCGGGGCGGCGCGACCGTACAGGCCAACCACGACGTACGGCTAGCGCACCGGATCTTCGAGGTCGCGATTCAGCAGGGGCTGACGGAATACAACCCCGTCGGCAGCGTCGAGTACATCACCACCAAGCCACGTAAGCGCGAGCTCACACAAGCTGACGTCGACGCTCTGGCGAGCGCCGCCACGCCGGTCTTTCGCCTGATGGTGCGCCTTGGTGAAGCAACCGGTATGCGCCTGACTGATATCCGCCTGCTGCGCGTTCAGCAGATCCACGACGGGATCATCGACCTCGCACAGAGCAAGACCGGCAACGATCAGCAGTGGGAGATCACGCCGGCCGTGCAAGCAATCCTGGACGAGGCGACGAAGCTGCCAGGGCGTACTGTCTCCATGTACGTTTTCCCCAGTCGCCGGGGAACGCCCCTCAGCGAGCCGAGCGCGATGCAGATGCGCCGTCGCGCGGTGAAGAACGCCGGGCTTGCAGACCTACAGTTTCGCGACATCCGCAAGGCCGCAATCAATGAGGCTAAGCGCCAGGGACGCAACGCCACCGAGTTCGCTGGACACTCCGATCCCAAGACGACGAAGAAGCACTACCTGAACGAACCAGTGAAGGTAAAGCCGATACGCTAACGTGGTGTCAAAACTCTACCGCTATACCCTTGGCTTTCACGCCAAAACACCACTGGAATTTTGACACCAGACGTGGCTTATGCAGCTGAAATCGCTGGGAGTTTTGCGATTTCCATGAGCTGATGAGCCGCCAGTTCGACACCCTCGGTGGACCTGTCGCGGCAAGCCTGTTGATTTCCACGGCGCTGGCCGCTGTGACAACGCCGCTGATCCTGGCGCTTACCGCGGGAGGATAATCGAACTTTATGCCGATCACGTCGCGGCAACAGGCACGCGCATCGTCGGGACGCTGGCCAAACAGCTCCAGCGGCGAGCGTCCGGACGAGGGTTGATCTCGATCTGCACCGCGGTGCCTGGGCGTGACGGCGATCCTGGAACGCCGGTGCAGCACACCAGTTCAGTCGTCTGCCATGCGATCGACGCAGACGCGCAGAAAATGGGCGCTATGATCGTCGGGGCCTGACGGTTGCTCGAATACAAGCCGCGCCTCCCTGGCAAGAAACACTTCGTCGCCGGCGTCATGCACGAACCATCGCAGCTCCGCTGGAAAGGCGCGAATCACCAGGAAATCCTCGCTCATCCGGTCGAGAAAGGCATCGGCGTCAGCTCCCGCGTCGCGAGAGAGCGCGGCGTTGCGGATGAAATCGGACCCTTCGAGGCACTCCTCCATGGTCGGCCTGCCGGCGATGCCCGGCGTCGCGTGTATCGCGCAGCAAAAAAAGAAACCCAATGCAAGTCGCTGCGATATGGCGCCTGTTCCGGTCATGGCATCTCCGATATGCGAGCCTGCGCTGGCGCGGTCGGACCCACGTGTATTCGTTTTTCGCGCGCCAAGTCCGGTGAGACCCGCCCCACCGCGATTGCGTTCCGCATGAGCCGAGATTTGGCGCGACCCGGCCGGCGAAAAGCGCCAGGCACCGCGCTACAATGCGCGCTCGCACGCGAGGAGCAAAAGCATGACACTCAAACGCGCCAAGGGCCCCGGTGGGAAGCTGGTCGTGCTGGAACACACGTCCAGAGTATTGAAGGGCAACCGCCTCGGCGACCCTCACGTTCGGAAGCTCGGCGTCTGGCTGCCGTCGGAGTATGACCAGCGGGCAGGCCGCGGTCTAGGCAAGCGGTTCCCGGTGCTCTGGGATCTGGTCGGATTCACCGGTTCGGGCCTTGCACACGCCAACTGGAAACCGTTCTCGGACAACGTCCCCGAGCGCGTCGCACGTTTGATCCACGACCGGAAGATGGGTCCGGCGCTGATAGTCTTTCCCGATTGCTTTACGGCGCTGGGCGGCAACCAGTACGTCAATACATCGGCGCTGGGCAATTACGCGGACTATCTCGTCCGCGAGCTGATCCCCTTCGTCGATCGCGAATTCCGGACCCTCGCCTCGCGCGAGCATCGCGGGTGTTTCGGCAAATCCTCGGGCGGATACGGGGCCATCATCCATGGCATGAAATACGCACAGCACTGGGGCGCGATTGCCGATCACTCAGGCGATTCCTACTTCGATTTCGTCTATGCGCATGACTGGCCCAACACGCTGGCGGAGCTCACCCGCTTTCGCGCGTCAAAGCGCAAGCCCGGAAAATACGACGCCTTGCGAGAGAGCACCCGCAAAGGCCTTCCCGAAGGACAGGACGACGGGCGGGTCAAGCGCTTTCTCGAGCACGTCTGGGAGAAGGAAAAGCTTTCGCTCGGCGAAGGGCACGCGATCATGAACCTGTGCATGGCGGCGACCTACGACCCCGATCCGAAAGCACCGTTGGGATTCCGCCTGCCGTTCAATCTCGAGAGCGGCGAAATGATCGAAAAGCGTTGGCAGCGATGGCGCGAGCAGGACCCCATCAACCTCGTCGACAAGTACAGGGCCAACCTCAAAACTTTGCGCGGAATCTACATCGACTGCGGCTGGCGCGACCAATACCACATCCATTTCGGTACCCGAATCCTCTCCAAGCGGCTCGCGTTGGCAGGCATCGAGCATACCTACGAGGAGTTTGACGACAACCATTCGGACGTCGACTACCGAATGGACGTGAGCCTGCCGTTTCTCTACAAGGCGCTCAAACCCTGATCCTCAAGGCTTTACTCGAGGAGCGCCGGCAACGCCGTCGCGAGCCCCGGAAACCGCCACAGCAGCGCGATGGCGGTTAGCTGGATCAGGATGAACGGCAGAGCACCCCGGTAAATGTCGCGGGTGGTGACTTCCCGGGGTGCGATCGAGCGCAGGAAGAAAAGAGCGAAGCCCGACGGCGGCATCAGAAAACTGGTTTGTACGGTAAGCGCCATCAGTGCGGTTATCCACAGGGGCGGCGCGCCGAGCGCAAGCAGGGGCGGCATGGCAATGGGAACGACCAGCAGCACGATCTCGAGGGCGTCGAGAAAAAAGCCGAAGCAGAAGGTCACCGCAAAGACGGCAAACACGGCGAAATTCAATCCTCCCGGCAGCATGGCGAGCAGGCCATGCACCGCCTGCGTCCCGTTCAGACCGCGAAAGACCAGCGTGAACGTCGACGCTCCCATGAGCAGCAGAAACATCATCCCGGTGAGCCGCATCACCATGCGAACGGTTTCGGCCCAGCGTTGCCAGTTGAGTTCGCCGCGCGCCCAGGCGTAAACGGTGGCGACGATGGCGCCGAGCGCGGCGGCTTCGACAGTGTAGATGGCGCCGGTGACGATCGAGGCCAGCAGCAGCACGATGAACGCGAGCGGCCCGATGACCACGACCAGGAGCCGCGTCCAGGGCAGGCGGGGACGAAGCTCGGACGGCGGCGGACATGCCTCTGGCCTGAAGATCGCCACGCCGATGACGTAGAGCAGATACAGGGCCAGCAGAATGCCGACCGGCCCGAGCATGGCGATATAGATATCGCGGATGATCAGCGCGCCGTGAACGTCCTCGCCGCGCATGATCTGCGCCTCCGCGTTGGCGCCGCGCATCAGATCCGCCAGCACGATGAGAATGATCGATGGCGGCAGCACGGTTCCCAGCGTTCCCGCGCTGCAGACCACGCCGCAGGCAAGGCTCTTACGGTACTTCGCGGCCAGCATCGCCGGCAGCGCGAGCAAGCCTAGCGTGAGCACCGAAGCGCCGACGGCGCCGGTCGTCGGCGCCAGCAATGCGCCGAGGATCACTGTGGAGATCGACAGGCCGCCGGCGCGCGATCCGAACAAGCCGCTCATTGCCTCGAGCAATTCCGCCGCCAGCGTCGTCCGCTGCATGATGACGCCGAGATAGACGAACATCGGGATTGCTTGCAGCAGGTCGTTTTCCATCAGGCCGATCAGGCGCTGCGGCAGCGCAGTCAGCAGCGGGAGATCGAACGCTCCCAGGAAATGGCCGATCAACGAAAAAAGCAGCGCGACGCCCATCAGCGTGAAGCCGACCGGGAAGCCGAGCGGCAGCAGCAGGAACACCGCGCCGAACATGATCAATCCCAGCGCGGGGATCAGCACGCTCACGGAGCGGTCGCAGCCGGCGGCAAGACCGGAGCATCCGTCTCGGGTTTGTCGTCGATGAGCGATGCGAGGTCCCGAGCGATATGGCCGAGCGCCTGCAGCGAGACCAGCACGCCGAACGCGAGCAGCAGAACCTTGAACAGCCAGTAGCCGGGAGACCAGGTTTCGGGGAACTTTTCGAAGACCGCGACTGATCGGACGGTCGTCGCCCAGCTGTACGAAAGAACGATGCCGATCCACGGCATGATGAAGAATATCGTTCCCGCGAGATCGACCAGCAGCCGCGCGCGGCGCGACATGCGATGGTAGAACACATCCAGCCGCACGTGGCCGTCCCAGCGCAGGGCATAGGCAACGCCAAGCATGAATACCGTCGCGTGCGCGATCTGGCCGAAATCGTTGGCGAGGATGTGCCCGGCGCCGACCCATTCCCGCAGCGGCAATTGACCGAAGAGCGCGGCGACGACGAACAGTACCAGCCACGCGCCGATGCGGCCCACCGCGTCGACAACCGCATCGGCCGCACGCGCGAACCACCGAAGAAATCGAAGCAAGGAGGTCATCGACGCCAGTGAAGCTCGAAAGCATACCTCACCGACCGCGCCGCGCGACGATTCCAAACCACGCTCGACGCGCCGAATGTTCCTGCCCGGCCTTTAGACCTGGTAGGAGCCATGGATGCTGCCATGGGTGCCTGCCGGTCCATCGCCCGTTATCATGTCGGCCATGAATACGCCAGCAGCGCCTGCTCACAAACCGGCCGACGCGCCCAGCAAGCGCGATCTGTTTATTGGCTTCCTCATGATCGGCGTGCAAGGCTTCGGCGGCGTGCTGCCTTTTGCACGCCGAATCCTGGTCGAGCAGCATCGGTGGCTCTCCGAGCGCGAGTTCACCGAGGTGCTCTCGTTGTCACAGTTTCTTCCCGGTCCCAACATCGTCAACGTGTCCATCATCGTCGGCAACCGCTTTCGCGGCGCGCTGGGATCTATTGCCGCGACGCTCGGCCTGATGCTGATGCCCTTTGTCATCGTGCTCGTCCTGGCGGCGCTTTACGCAAGATTCGCCGGCCTGGAGGCGGTACGAGGCGCGACCAACGGTGTTTCGGCAGCGGCGACCGGGCTGATCATCGCCACCGGTTTCAAGATGGGGCTTCCGCTCAAGGGCATCCCATGGCAAATCGTCATGGGCGCGCTGGCCTTCATCGCCATTGCGCTCTTGCGCCTCCCGCTGCTGTGGGTGCTCGCCGTGCTCGCGCCGATATCGATCGCGATCGCGTGGCGGATGATGCCGCGATGATCACATCGGTTCTCGCCGAGCTGGCGTGGCAGTTCTCGCTCCTTTCGTTTCTGGCGATCGGCGGCGTGAACGCACTGATTCCGGAGATTCATCGCCGCGTCGTCGAGATGGAGCACTGGATGACCGATGCGGATTTCGCGCAGGCGTTCGCGATCGCGCAGGCTGCGCCCGGGCCCAATATGCTCATCGTCAGCGTGATCGGGTGGAAAGTTTCCGGCGTGCTCGGCGCATTGGTGGCCACCGCCGCGATCTGCGTTCCGTCATCGGTGCTGACCTTTGGCATCGCCCATATCTGGGACCGTTTTCGCGAGGCGCGGCTGCGCGTCGCCATCCAGCACGGGCTTGCGCCAGTAACCGTCGGCCTGGTCCTTGCCAGCGGGTACATCCTGGCGCGAACCGTCGATCAAACGTGGGCAGCGCTGGCCTTTACCGGGGTAACCGTGGCCGTGACCCTGGCGACTCGTTTGCATCCGCTCCTGCTGTTGGGGGCCGGCGCCGCGCTGGGCATTGCGGGTTTCGTCTAGCGATCGTGCCCGAGTTGCCCGACATCGTCGTCTACGTCGAGAGTCTCGAACGGCGCATCGTCGGCCATACCCTCGAGCAGATTCGCATCAAGAGTCCGTTCGTCCTTCGCACCGCTGTACCGCCGCTCTCCGACGTCGCGGGCAAGCGCGTCCTCGGCGTTCGGCGCATCGGCAAACGGATCGCGCTGGCTATGGAAGGCGAGCTCTTTGTCGTGCTGCACCTGATGATCGCCGGCCGCCTGCGCTGGATCGAGGCCGGCGGCAGGCCGCCTGCAACGACCTTGGCGACCTTCCATTTTGCCAACGGCACGCTGGCTTTCACCGAAGCCGGAACGCGCAAGCGGGCATCGCTGCATATTGTCCACGGCGACTGTGCCCTTGCCGCATTCAACATGGGAGGGCTCGAGGTCCTCGATGCGAGCCCGGACGCATTCCGCGAGCGCCTCTTGCGCGAAAACCACACCCTCAAGCGTGCGTTGACCGACCCGCGCCTGTTTAGCGGCATCGGCAACGCCTATTCCGATGAGGTTTTGCATCGTGCGGGCCTGTCGCCTATCGCCCAGACTCACAAGCTCGATCCCGAAGCAGTGCTGCGCCTTTATGCCTCCGTGCGATCGGTACTGACCGAGTGGACGGTGCGGCTGCGCGAGGAAGCCGGAAGCGAATTTCCGACCAAGGTGACTGCCTTCCGACCACAGATGGCGGTGCACGGCCGCTTCGGCAAGCCCTGCCCCGACTGCGGCGCACCCGTGCAGCGGATCGTGTACGCTGAAAACGAGACGAACTACTGCGCCCGCTGCCAGACCGGCGGTACGATCCTCGCCGACCGCGCCCTGTCGCGCTTGCTCAAGTCAAGCTGGCCGCGCTCTATCGACGAGCTGGGCTAAGTTGGATTCAGCGGCGGCCGGGGCGCGGTAAAATGCGCGACGTCCACAAGGGAGACCGCGATGCGCTGGCAGGATTTCCGTCGTAGCGACAACGTCGAGGAAAGCTCGGACGGGGGATCGTCGGGGATCGGCGGCATCCACCTGGGCATCGGCGGGGTCATAATTGTGATCGTCGTCAGCCTGTTGTTGGGCAAGAACCCGCTCGACGTTCTGGCACTGTTTACCGATAGCGGCGCCCCGACGCAGCAGACCCAGGCACCCGCGCCTTCGGGGCCGCCCGGCGCCACCTCGCCGCGCGACGAGCAGAAGGAATTCGTGGCACGCGTCCTCGGCGACACCGAAGACGTCTGGACAGCCGCGTTTCAGCAAAATGGCCGCCGCTATCAACCGCCAAAACTAGTGCTGTTCCGCGGCCAGGCGGGTTCGGCGTGCGGCCTGGCCAGCGCGGCGACGGGCCCGTTCTATTGCCCGGGTGACCGCGATGTGTACCTCGATCTCACGTTTTTCCAGGAACTGTCGAAGCGCTTCGGCGCGCCCGGCGACTTCGCCCGCGCCTACGTGATCGCGCACGAAGTCGGCCACCACGTGCAGAATCAGCTGGGATTGATGGCGCAGGTGCAGCAGAAAAGCGCGGGAGCCTCCGACATTACGCGCAACGCGCTGTCGGTCCGGCAGGAGCTTCAGGCCGACTGCTTCGCCGGTATCTGGGGCCACTCGGCGCAGCAGCGTGGCCTGATCGACGCCAAGGATGTCGAATCGGGCATTGCGGCGGCAGCTGCGGTCGGCGACGATCGGTTGCAGCAGCGATCGCGCGACTACGTCGTTCCCGAATCGTTTACGCATGGCTCGTCGGCGCAGCGCGTGCGGTGGTTCAAGGCCGGGCTCGACAGCGGCGACCTGCGCCGTTGCGATACCTTCGCCGCGCGCGAGCTTTGATCCGATCGAAGAGGCGTCGGCGCTGATCTAGTCTGCGCCGATGGATGGACGTATTTGTCCGGATTTTCCTTTCAAGGCGCGTTTGCGGCCCAACGAGCTCGACCGCGTCGCTTGGCGCAGGCGCTTCCCTCTGCGGCGGTAGCGGCTTAAGATGCGCTCTGCCTTCCTCCTCGAGGACTTCGATGATCTCCCGCCTGTTTTGTGCCACGTCGCTCGCCGTTTCGCTTGCCGTCGCCGCGGCTGGTGCCCACGCCCAAGCCGCGCCCGCCACGATGCCCGCCATACCGCCGCATAAGTGCGTCAAGCCGGAGTACCCCGGAAAGCTCGCGTCGGCTCCTAAATTTACCGCTTTCAACAAGGACTACACGGCTTACGGTGAGTGCATGAAGAAGTATATCGACGAGACCAAGTTGATCATGAACGCGGCCGTCGAGGCGGGCAACGGGGCGGTCGAGGAATTCAACAAGTTCGCCGCCGACATCAAGGCCCAGGACGAGGCCGCGAAGAATTAAGCCTTCGCACGCCACCGCGAGCTTAGCTGCCATCGCCCAGGCGACGCTCGACGGGTTCAATCGCCACTACGAGCTGTTCCGCGACTGCGCGCGGCTGGCAAAGAATTACTTCGAAGCCGGCAACTGGCTCTCGATCGGTCACGTCTCCGGCGACCGCATCGACTTCTACGACCGCCGGGTCGCGGAAACGGTTGCCCGCCTGGAGCTCGAATTCGGCTGCGCGAGCATCGATGATTCGCGCTGGGCGGAGGTCAAGCGCCATTACATCGCACTGGTGATCGACCACAAGCAACCCGAGTGCGCGGAAACGTTTTTCAACTCGGTATCGTGCAAGATCCTTCACCGCACCTATTTCCACAACCGTTGTCTTTTCGTGCGGCCCGCAGTCTCTACCGAGCATATAGACGCCGATCCGCCATCGTATCGCTCGTACTATCCGCGGCAGCATGGCTTGCGCCAGGCGCTGATCGACATCGTCCTCGACTTCCGCCTCGAGCGCCGCTTCGCGGATTTCCGCGGCGACCTCGCCAACATCCTGGCCGCGTTCAGAAAGCGTTTCGGGAGGCCGTTGCGGCTGGAGGCGAATCATCAGATCCAGGTGCTTTCCAGCCTGTTCTTCCGCAACCGGACCGCCTACCTCGTCGGACGCGTCGTTAACGGCTATCAGGCACAGCCTTTCGTGGTGCCGATCAAGCACGATGCTGACGGGAACCTCTATGCCGATGCGCTGCTTATGGATGCCGAGCAACTCGCGCTTCTGTTCTCGGCCAACCGCGCCTACTTTCTGGTGGACATGGAAGTACCCTCGGCCTACGTCACCTTCCTGCGCCAGATCGTTCCGGAACGAACCGAAGCCGAGCTCTACACCATGGTTGGCCTGCAAAAGCAGGGCAAGACGCTTTTTTTCCGCGACTTTTTGCATCACCTCAAGCATTCCACCGACGACTTCGTGCTTGCCCCGGGCATCAAGGGGATGGTGATGACCGTTTTTACGCTGCCGTCCTATCCGTACGTCTTCAAGGTGATCAAGGACCGGATCTCGCCGTCGAAGGACACCACTCGCGAAAAGGTCAAGGAGAAGTACGTATTGGTCAAACACCACGACCGGGTCGGGCGCATGGCCGACACGCTGGAATATTCCGATGTCGCCTTTCCGGGCAGCCGTTTCTCCGCAGAGCTCATCGCGGAACTGGAGGCGGTGGCCCCATCGACCATCGAAAAAGACGGTGACATGATCGTCGTCAAGCATGTCTACATCGAGCGGCGCATGACTCCCCTTAACCTTTTCCTGGAGAAGGCGACGCCGGCGCAGCGCGAGCACGCGATGCTGGATTACGGCGATGCGCTGAAACAGCTTGCGGCGGTGAATATCTTCGCCGGCGACTTGCTGTTCAAGAATTTCGGGGTGACCCGCTATGGACGCATCGTGTTCTACGACTACGACGAAATCGAGTACATGACGGCGTGCACCTTCCGCCGCATTCCGCAGCTTCCACCGGGGCAGGACGAGATGTCGAGCGAGGTCTGGTATCCGGTCGGACCGAGCGACGTCTTCCCCGAGGAATTCGCCACCTTCCTGCTTACCGACGTTGCGGTGCGCGCCGATTTCCTGAAGCGGCACGCCGATCTGCTCGATGCGCAATGGTGGCAGGCAACTCAGGCCACGCTTGCGCGGGGTGAGCTGCCGGAGGTGCTTTCCTATCCCGAGGCGTTGCGCTTTGCGCATTCAGGCGCGGCGACTCCCGGCGCGCCGTCGCGGAAGGATGCGGAACGCGAACCTATCCGCATGCCCAGGTAATCTGCCGGCGATAATCGAAGTGTTGTTATTCCAGCTCTCAGGGCCCGCGTGGCGCGCTGGAGAGCCGGCGCGCGATGTCCTTGGCCTGCGCGGCAGCGCCGACGTCTCCCTGGCGCGCTGCCTGGACGTACCACGCCAGCGCCTTGTTTAGATCCTGTGCCACGCCGTCGCCGTGCTCGTAAAAGCTGGCGATGATGTACTGCGCGCCAGGATCTCCCCTTTCCGCCGCCGCCTCATACCACTTGGCGGCGAGCTTCCAATCCTTGGGTGCGCCACGGCCCAGGAAATACTGGGTGGCGAGCTGTACCTGCGCGTCGGCATGGCCTTGCTCCGCGGCCTTGCTCCACCATTGCGTCGCCGCAGTCAGTGACCGCTCCACGCCGACGCCATTTTCGTACATCAGACCGAGGTTGTACTGAGCCTGCGCGAGGCCGGCGTCTGCCGAGCGTTGCAGCCAGGTGAGGCCGCCGGCAACGTCCGTAGCGCCCGCCTCGCCGCGCATGAGCATCATCGCCAGATTGAACTGGGCAACACGGTCGCCGTCGCGAGCGCGTTGCTCGAAGTCAGCCAACGCTGCCGGGTAGTCGCGCTTCTGGTAGGCCCGCCAGCCCGCGTCGGGCGGCTGCGCAGCGATCGTCATCGTGACGACGGCAAGCAAGATGGCAATCGCGGATCGAGATGCCACTGCGGCTCCGGGAGTACAATGCGTGCCAGTCTATCATCGGCAGTCTGCGATGTTCGTCAGCGCATTTGACCTGTTCAAGATAGGCCTCGGGCCGTCGAGCTCGCACACCGTCGGGCCGATGCGCGCGGCCGGCCGTTTCGCGCACGAGCTGGCCGCGAGCGGCAAGCTCGAACAGACTGCCCGTGTCGTCGTCGACCTTTACGGTTCGCTCGCCTTGACCGGCCGCGGGCACGGCACTGATCGTGCGATTCTGCTCGGACTTTCCGGCGAGGTGCCCGACCGCATCGACCCGGACCAGGTCGAGCAAAAGGTGCAGAGCATCCGCGAGCAGCAAATGCTCTCTCTCGGCGGGGGTCACCCGATCCCATTCCACGAAGAAGCGGACCTGCGCTTTCGTGTCGACAAGACCCTGTCTTTCCATAGCAACGGCATGCGCTTCACGGCGGTCGATGGGACCGGCGCTGCCATCATGCGAAAGGTGTACTTCTCGGTCGGTGGCGGATTTGTCGTCGACGAAGATGAAATCGATCAGTTGGCCGAGGCTCCGACCGGGCTCCGCGTGCCCTATCCCTTCACCAGCGCGCTCGAGTTGCTCCAGCACGGGGAGATGGCGCATAAGCGCATCCCGGAAATGATGCGGGTCAACGAGCTTGCCCTTCGCAGTCCCGACCAGGTACGCTCCGGCCTGCTCGAACGCTGGGCTATCATGAACGACAGCATCGACCGCGGCATGAGCCGCGAAGGCATCCTGCCCGGCGGCCTCAACGTGCGACGGCGGGCGAAGTCGCTCGGCGACGCGCTTCGTGACAAGCGCTCGCAAAACGTGCGCAATCCGACCGAGGCGATCGATTGGGCCAGCGTGTATGCGATCGCTGTCAATGAAGAGAACGCCGCAGGAGGCAGAGTAGTAACGGCGCCGACTAACGGTGCCGCCGGAGTCATTCCGGCGGTGATTCGCTACTATCGTGAGTTCTACGAGGAAGCGAACGAAGACGGCATAGTCGGCTTCCTGTTGACCGCGGCCGCGATCGGCGGCTTGTGCAAGCGCAACGCTTCGTTGTCAGGCGCCGAGGTCGGCTGCCAGGGCGAGGTTGGCGTTGCCTGTTCGATGGCCGCGGCCGGGCTTGCCGCCGCGCTCGGCGGCAGCAACGCGCAGATCGAGAATGCGGCCGAGATCGGCATCGAGCATCATCTGGGCATGAGTTGCGATCCGGTCGCCGGCCTGGTACAGATTCCGTGCATCGAGCGCAATGCCATGGGCGCCGTGAAGGCCATCAACGCCGCGTCGCTTGCGCTTCGCGGCGACGGCAGCCATCGCGTCGCGCTCGATACTGTCATCAAGACCATGTACGAGACCGGGCGCGACATGATGACCAAGTACAAGGAAACCTCGCTCGGCGGCCTGGCGATCAACGTCGTCGATTGTTGAAATGCATGTCACGCGAGTCACAAATCAACCTATGCACTGGTGCCTGACCCCGGTGCTCGCGCTCTTCTGGCTCCCTTCTGCGGTTGCGCTGACGCCGGTCACGGGATTCGATCTCGATCGCTATCTGGGAACGTGGTACGAGATCGCGGCGATCCCGGGATTTTTGCAAAGCCACTGTGGTCGCGACACGCATACGGAATACAGCACGGCGGAAAATGGCGCCATCGCAGTCAGAACCCACTGCCTGCGCGCCGACGGCACGCCTGAGATCAATGAAAGCCGTGCGCGCCCGCTCGAGCGATCGCTGCCGTCGGTGCTCAAGATCACGTCGGTGCATTTCCTGGGCATCTGGTGGTATCCGTTAGGCCGCGAGTCGATCATCATCGCGGTCGACCCGGAATACCGCTGGGTCGCGTCCGCGCACCCGTCGCTGCGTTACGGGCGGATCCTGTCTCGCGAACCGTCCTTGTCGGACGAGGCGCTGAAGCGCATCGTCGCCGCGCTTGCCAAGGAAGGGTTCGACCTCTGCAGCTTCGTATTGACGCCGCAGACCGGCGGGCAAGATCGCCCGGCGAAGCTTTGCGACATTCTGCGGTAGACCGCGTCCGATGAAGCGGCAATCACGAGATCGACCGGAGGCGATCGGTGCGCGTCATTTCGTTGCCCGCGAGAAGCGGATGCGACTCGATTTCGCCTGGTTCGCCGCCGCGCTGGCGCTGCTCGGTACCGGCTGCGAACACAAGCCCAGCAAGGAAGAAGAAGAGGCCACCAAGAACACGATTACCTGCCAGCTGGCGGGTGAACGCCTGGTCATCCGTTTCGACTCCGGCGAGGCGCGCATGCTGACCGCTACCTCCGAAAAAATCACGCTGTATCAGATCCCGTCCGGCGGCGGCACGCGCTACAGCAACGGCAACGTCGAGCTTCGAGGCAAGGGCCTGGATTGGACGCTCACCGAGCTCGGCGTCTCGACCACGCTCGAAGCCTGCAAGCAATACGCGGTGCCCAAGCCTTAGCGCCCGCGTCATTCCAAGGCATCGAAGTGGGTGCGCGCGATATTCTTCCGCAGGCCCAAGAGGGCCCGCGCGGCTCTATTTCCTCGGATCGAGGTCGACGTATTGCCAGACTTGCGAGCGTATCGGATGCGGCATGTAGTTTTTAACCCAGCCATGCATCAGCTGGTCTTCGAGCCGGTGCTCGGAGAGTCGCCAGGGTGCGTAGGCGAAGACCAGCTCCGTCATCCTGTCGAAGAGCTTCGTTCGCTGCGCTGAATCGGGCAGCTTGCGCGCTTCATCGTAGAGCGCGTCGAACGCGGGCAACTTGAATCGGGCGTTATTTTCCCCGCCGGTGTTCGGGCCGTAGAGAAGCTGCATGTAATTCTCGGCGTCGGGGTAGTCGGCATTCCACCCGTCGTAACGCATCGGGATCTTGCCCAAACGCGCCATCTTGCGCAGCTCGGACAACCGATCTCGCTTGAACACGATCCTGAGCCCGATCGCGTCCATATTCTTTTTCCAAAGTTCGTCGGCCTGACGGCGCAGCGACGTCGCCGGCGACCACATTTCGAGCACCAAAGGCTTGCCGTCCGGCGCTTCACGGAAACCGTCGCCATCGCGGTCCTTGTAGCCGAAGCGGTCGAGAAGCGCCCGCGCCGCGGCGGGGTTGTAAGGCTCCGCTCGCGCCTTGAGCGCGGAATCGTAGCCGGCGATGTCCGGCGGCACGATGCTCCTGGCTGGAACCGCGCGCCCCTTGAGGATGACACGTATGTATTCGGCGACATCGTAGCCCATGCCGATCGCCCGGCGGAGCGCGATCTTCTCGGGCGTATATCCGCCGACCGCCGGGTCTTCCATGTTGAAATAGGCCCACCAAGTGTTCGGGCGCAGCAGAAGCTCGTGCTTGATTCCCAGCGTGGCGAGCGCCGGGCGAAGCTTGCCGTCGACGAGCGCCTCGTCGACAAAATCCTCCGGCAGCCGTTCCAGGATATCGAGCTCGCGGTTGAGAAATGCGAGCCACCGTGTCTGCCCCTCCTCCATAACGCTGATTTCGATGTGACCGGCGAACGGCAACTGCCGTCCCTTGAGCGACGATGCGATAGCCTGCGATTCCACTGGAATCGGCCCCGATGGTACGTACGACCATTCGCGAAAACCCGGGTTCGCGTCGAGCACGATCTTCGAGCTGCGGTTGTAGGCGCCCAGCATGTAAGGGCCGGTGCCGATCGGATGCGCACCGAAGTCGGCGCCGTAGGCATCGACGACTTCGCGTGCGACTGCCGACACGTTCGGGACGGCGAGCACATAAATGAAGCGCAGGTCAGGCTGCGACAAGCGGATCTTTAACGTGTACCGGTCGACGACCTCGAGTCCTGGCAGCGCCGCGTCATAATCGAAGCGCCCCGCCTTCGCGGCTTTGGCGATCGCTTCCGCGCTTCCGGCGATCTTGCCATCGACGAGCCAGCCCCAAGGACTTTTCACCGCCGGGTCGAGCAGCCGCTTGATCGAGTACGCGTAATCGGCCGCGGTCAGCTCGCGCGGCCTGCCTTTGAACGCCGCATCGGCGGTGAAGAAAATACCTTTGCGAACGCGGCAGATATAGGTTTTCCCGCCATCCTCGACCACCGGCATCGCTTCCAGCGTGCGCGGCACCAGCTTCACCGGCCGCGCGAGATAATCGTAGTCGAGCATCGCCTCGTAGATGTTTGCGATGACGCTGTCGGAGGCGGCGTCGGAGGCGAACTGCGGATCGAAGCTGGTCTCGGCGATGGAGAAGACGACACGCAGTGTCTTGCCGGGGTCGGCGGCGGAGCTCGACGTCGCCGCGAATGCGAACGCGAGCCCGGCGACGAACATCGGCCAAAACGATGGCCGCTGCCCATGCCGCCGCCGCTGCGTCAATCTCACATCGTCCCCGCTCGCGGGCCGATTTCCGTGCCGCCCGATGCCATGTTTATAATCGTACATTCGCTTTGATTCGCATTCTCGGCGGCGGAGACAACGGGCAAGAATGGGCAACCACGGCCAGTCGCGCTGCCAGCGCCACGTATCGCCATGGAAATGAAACGCCTGTCTGGAGGCAATCTGCGCGCCGCCGGCTACGATGACAAGAACCGCGTGCTGGTGGTCGAGCTCACGTCCGGCACTTTTCAATACACGGGAGTCACCGCCGAAACGTGGCGGCGCTTCGCGGGCGCGTCGTCGCCGTGGAGCTTCTTTCGCGACAACATCGACGAAGAATATCCCGCCAAGCGCATTCGCTAGGCGAGCGCTGGGTACTGGCTGCAGGGATGGGCGTCATTTCGATGAACTAACGCCGGCCGCGGCGGCTGGGCCCCGGCGCGGCGTAGCGTTTGATCCAGCCGAAGAACTCGCGATACCAGAGCCGTGAATTCTGCGGCTTCAGAATCCAGTGGTTCTCGTCCGGGAAATAGACCAGCCGCGCTGGCACCTTCCTGGCCTGAAGCGTGTTGTAGTACTGCAGCGCCTGCGTTGCCGGCACGCGATAATCAAGCTCGCCGTGTATGACCAGTGTCGGCGTCTTGAACCGGCGTGCGTAATGGTGCGGCGACTGCTTCATCACCCGTGCTGGATTGTCCCAGTGAAACGCGCCCAGCTCCTTGGCGAAAAACAGATAGCCGTCGGTGGCCATCATACTCACCCAGTCGTAACAGCCGGCGTGACACACGTAGGCCTTGTATCGATCGGTGTGACCGTTCATGTAGGCAACCATGTAGCCGCCGTAGCTCCCGCCGCTCGCCACCAGGCGCTGGCGATCGATGTATCCCTGGCGAAGCATGAAATCGGTCGCGGCCTCGATGTCGGCCAATTCCTTGGTGCCGTAGTTGCCGGTGATCGTCTCCAGCCAGCGCTGGCCGAAGCCGGACGAGCCGTGGTAGTTGACGCCCACGACGACGTATCCCTGCGCGGCAAAGGTCTGCATGTTCCAGCGGAAGTGCCAGCCGTCGGTGTGCGCCGAATGCGGTCCGCCGTGAATGTTGTTCAGGAGCGGCCACTTTTTCGCAGGATCGAAATTCGGCGGATAGGTCACCCATGCCTGGATCGGCTCGCCGCCCCAACCCTTGACGTTGAGCTCACGCGTGGCACCCAACGCGACGCGGGACATCCATAGCCGATTGGGCGAGTAGAGCGTGCGCTCACCTTGACCGTCGCGGCCGGTCGAGAAGAGAGCCGGCGGATACGAAAGCGCCGAGCGCTCGAAGACCACGCTCCTGCCGTCGAGCGATAGCGCGAAACCGCCGATGGTCCCGCCGCTTGCGATCTTTCCCGGCATCGCATCGGTCAGGCCGAGTCGAAAAAGCTCGTGCCGGCCGCGGTCCTCGATCAAGAAATAAAGCGCCGCGCCATCGGGAGACCAGCTGTGACGGGTCGTCGCGCGATCGACACGCGGCATCAGCCGTCGCGTCCGTCCGCTCCTGCGCTCGAGCAGTGTGAGATGTCCCTGATCGTTGAACGCGCGCTTCAGGTTGTACGAATGCCACGCGAGATGCGCTCCGTCCGGTGAATAGCGCGGGTGCTCATCCGAAAAGCCGCTGTGCACCGTCAGGACGCGATACCGTCCGGTATCGACGTTGACCACCGCGATGTCGGCCGGGTTCATCATTCGCGGTTCCGGCGCCAGATCGACGGTCACGGCGAGCTCGCGTCCATCGGGACTCAAGTCGTAGTGCTCGGAGGTCGGGTCCCACGGCTGCAGCGCGAGCCCGGTCCCGGCGAGCAGATCGCGGGCGCGGCCGGTCGCGATGTCAGCGGCGAAGACGTGCGGTTCGCGTCCGTCGGTGAGCCAGTGATCCCAGAACCGATACTCCGCGCGCTCGGTGAGATGCGCCTTGACCTTGGAATCCTTGCGCTCCTTGCTGCGAGCCGCCTGCTCCTTGTCGGTCTTCAGATCCGGCCAGACCCTGGACACGAATGCGACGCGCTTGCTGTCGGCGAACCAGCGCAGCGCCATCGCACCGGCGGCCAGCGTCGTCAGCCGCATCGCCTCGCCGCCGTCCGGTGCGATGAGATACACCTGCGGCTCTTCGTCGTCTTTTCGCTTGGCGGCAAACGCGATCCACTTGCCGTCCGGCGACCACTGTGGCTCGGAATCCTTGTCGCCGGCGGTCAACCGGCGCGCCTTGCTGCCGTCGATCGGAAAAAGCCACAGCTCGGTGCGGCCTTCGTTCTTCTGCATGTCGTAGACTGTCACCGGCGCGCACGCCGAGCGGCCGTCCGGCGAGATCGTCGGTGTGCCGACGCGTTTGAGCGACCAGAGGTCTTCGATGGTCAGGGATTGTTTTTTGCGCGGCATGCCATGGTCCGGAATAGAGTGATGAGATGTGAGTCGGCGGCCCGACCGGCGACGCACGACCCGCGCGATTGTACCCGCTGATCCGTCCGGGCACCCGCTGCGATGCGGTAGAATACGCGCTTCTCGGCGCGTTCACGGCGCTACGCTTGTACTCCGAACATTCAGCGAGGCCACAATGAACTACCGCCGGCTCGGCAACTCCGGGCTCAAGTTGAGCGAGCTTTCGTTCGGCTCCTGGGTAACCTACGGCGCGCAGCTCGGTGACGACACAGCCCGTGAATGCATGGCCGCCGCGCACGATGCGGGGGTCAATTTTTTCGACAACGCCGAGGTTTACGCCAAGGGCAAGTCCGAGATCATCATGGGCAACGTGCTCAAAAAACTCGGCTGGCGACGCGAGTCGTACGTCGTTTCGACCAAGTTTTTCTGGGGCCTCGCCGACGGCCCGAACGAAAAAAACACGCTCAATCGGAAGTATCTGATGCACGCCATCGATGCGTCGCTTGCGCGCCTGCAGCTCGATCATGTCGATCTCGTTTTCTGCCACCGCGCTGATCCCGATACACCGATCGAGGAGACGGTCTGGGCGATGCACGACATGATTCGCGCGGGAAAGGCGCACTACTGGGGAACCTCGGAATGGAGCGCCGCTGAGATCATGGCCGCGTGGCAGATCGCGGAGCGCCACCATCTGGCCAAGCCGGTGATGGAGCAGCCGCAATACAATCTGTTTCACCGCGAGCGCGTGGAGAGAGAATATGCGCGCTTGTACAGCGATATCGGTCTCGGCACCACGATCTGGAGCCCTCTCGCGTCCGGGCTCTTGAGCGGCAAGTACAACGATGGCATCCCGAAGGATTCGCGCGCCACGCTCAAGGGCTACGAATGGCTGGCCGAACGCATTCTCGATGCGGCCAAGCTGAAGCAGGTCCGACTGCTTGCCCCGCTGGCCGCCGATCTCGGCTGCACGATGGCGCAGTTCGCGCTTGCCTGGTGCCTGAAGAACCCGAACGTGAGCAGCGTCATCACGGGAGCGAGCCGCCCGTCGCAGGTCATCGAGAACATGAAGGCGCTTGATGTGGTACCGAAACTGGGCGCTGACATCATGTCGAAGATCGATGCGATCGTCGGCGTGCCCGCGTGAGCTGGCGATAAGAGGGTCAAGCAGCTTCAATTGGCAATGAGTCGCCCATGAGCAATCCGCTCGAGAGCTGGACCGAGGAGCAGCGCTCCGCGTACCTTTACCGGGCGTGCGCCGACGCGGAGGCCGGCACACCCCGCGCCGATCTGTTCACTCGCCTGGCCGGAGAAGCTGAAGCGCAGGCGGCGATCTGGCGCGCGCAACTTACCGCCAGCGGGAAGCCCGCGCCCAAGCCGTTCGTGCCGGAGCTACGCACGCGCCTGGTCGCGCGACTGGTGGCCTTGTTCGGACCGCGGCCCCTGCGCGCGATTCTTGCCGCGATGAAGGTGCGCGGCATGGTGATCTACAGCGGGCGCGAGCCCGCCGCCGGCCACGTCAACGCGGCCGTCGGCAGCATCGAGCGGCGCCACCGGGGACTGAGCGGCGGCGGCAATCTCCGCGCGGCGGTATTCGGCATCAACGACGGTCTGGTCTCGAACGCGAGCCTCATCTTCGGCGTCGCCGGCGCGAGCAGCGACGCCGCGGTGGTTCTGCTGACCGGTGTGGCCGGGCTCACCGCCGGCGCGTTCGCGATGGCCACGGGCGAATTCGTCTCGGTGCGCTCGCAGCGCGAGCTCTTCGAGTATCAGATCGGACTCGAGCGCAACGAGCTCGAGGAATATCCCGACGCCGAGGCGCAGGAGCTGGCACTGATCTACCGGGCAAAGGGCTTAGGCGTGGTCGAAGCCGACCGCGTCGCCAAGCAACTCATCGCGGACCCGGAGCACGCACTGGACACCCTCGCCCGCGAAGAGCTCGGCCTCAATCCGGACGAATTGGGCTCGCCGTGGGGTGCGGCGGTGTCCTCGCTGCTCTCCTTCGCCGTCGGCGCGGCGGTCCCGCTGCTGCCTTTCGTTTTTGGCGCGGGCGCGCGCGCATTGCCCATCAGCGCGCTGCTGACGGCGCTGGCGCTTTTCGCCGTGGGCGCGACGCTATCCCTGTTCACCGGACGCAGAGCCTTTTTCTCCGGCGCACGCATGATGCTTCTCGGAGGTCTTGCCGCGGCAGTCACGTTCGGCGTCGGCCGCCTGTTCGGCGTCAGCGTCACCTGACGTTTAGCTATTGAGCATTACGAAAATGCGTGAAGCTCGGATCCCCAATATCGTCATTCCCGCGGAAGCGGGAATCCAGTGTCGTTAGACGAACGCCGCTGGGTCCCCGCGTCCGCGGGGGACGACATCAGTCTTTTGGAACCTGTCACCCAATGCGGTAATCCTCGGTAAGTTGACATGAAGCAAGCGCGCCACGCCGGCATCGGGGGCGCGCCACATACCGCCTTCGCATTGTCATGTTTCCGGCCGCACGCTGCCGCAATCGATCGGCATGCTGTTTGTAACCGCGCCCGTCGATGATCCATCGCGCCGCTTTTCGCCGGCGCGGTCGCTTGCCGACTCGCTGCGCGGCCAACCGGACCGCGGAGGCTCTTGCGATGACGAAATATCCCCTGCTTGCGAAAACCTTGTCCTTGATCTTTCTCGGCGTATTGCTTTGGATACCGCTGACCATGATCAGCGGCAAGATCGGCGAGCGCAACAGGCTGCAGCAACAGGTCGAACGCGAGATCGAATCGACAGCCTTTGGCGCTCAGCGCGTCATCGGCCCGATCGTGGTGCTCGCGTGCATCGAAGACTACGTCGAGGAGACCGTGCCCGCGGGCCATCGCGACGACACGGTTCGCCGCGAACGCAAGTCTCGGCCGTGTCCGAATTCTTATGTCTTTCCCGACGAGTTGACCGTCACCGGCGAGCTTCCGACCGAAGTGCGTCGTCGCGGCATTCACGCTGTGCGCCTGTACCAGTCCTCGCTCGCCTTCCGCGGCAGCTTTCGCCTTCCAGACGAGCCGAAACAGGTGCCGAACGCGACCCGTCGCTGGAGTGACGCCGCGTTGTTCGTCGCGGTCGGCGACCTGCGCGGCTTGAAGAATGTGCCGATACTGACTCTGGGAAATCGCCGCATCGCCTTTCAGCCGGGGACCCGGCTCACGGAGGCAGGCAGCCCAGGCATTCACGCGCCCATCGATCTGCCCGCGGCGGGAACGGCTGCGGATCAGACGTTCGCATTCACGATGCAACTGTACGGCATGTCGCGGCTGGCATTCGTTCCCATGGCCAAGATTTTTACCGCCAACCTGCAGTCGCCCTGGACACATCCGAGCTTCGACGGCCAGTTTCTTCCCGACACCCGAACGATAGGTAACGACGGTTTTCGCGCGACCTGGACTGTCAACCATTTCGCGGCTGGCGGCACGGCTGCGTGGTCGGAGACCCTCAGAAGCGGCAAGCTCGACAGCGCCAACGCGTTCGGCGTGTCGTTGATCGATCCGGTGAACGTATACTCCCAGTCATATCGGGCGGCCGAGTATGGGATCCTGCTCGTCGGCCTGACGTTCGCGCTGTTTCTGCTGCTGGAAGTCGTCAAGCGCTGGCAGGTCCACGCGGTGCAATACGGCTTGATCGGCCTTGCCCAGGCGGTGTTCTTCCTTTTGCTTCTTGCGCTGGCGGAGCACATCGGTTTCGCGGCAGCGTACTTGATCGCTGCGTCCGCGTGCGTCGGGCTGCTGACGTTTTACATCAGGTATGTCGTGGGATCGGTTCCGCGCGCTCTCGCATTTGGAGCCTATTTTGTCGCACTCTACGGTACGATCTACGTGATGCTTTCCTCGGAAGACGCGGCCTTGCTGCTCGGTAGCCTGCTGGTATTCGCCGTCCTTGCGGCCACGATGATCGCCACCCGGCGTCTTGACTGGTTCTCCTTAAGTGCATCGCTTAGGGCCGCTTCCGCGAAATCGTGATGCGCATCCCGCACACGGCAGGGAAAGCCAAACCATGGCCACCCGACCGTGGGTGACAAAGCGGCACGCGGCCAGCACCCGATGCCGCTCGCGCGCGTGACCTTGCAGCCCGGGCGCGAGAAGTCGCTCGCGCAGCGGCATCCATGGGTTTTTTCCGGCTCCATCGCCACCGTCGACGGAGCTCCGGCCGCAGGCGACACGGTGCTTCTGCACGCGTCCGACGGAACGCCGCTGGCCAGCGCCGCGTGGAGCCCCGAATCGAAAATTCGCGCGCGGGTGTGGAGCTTCGATCCGCACGAAGACATCGATGCCGCTTTTTTCACGGGACGCGTCGGCTCCGCGGTCCGCGTTCGCGACGAATTGCTCGACAGCACGCACAACGCGTGTCGGCTCATCCATGGCGAGTCGGATGGCCTCCCCGGTTTTGCCGCCGATCGCTACCAGGACGTCGTGGTGGTACAGATATTCGCCGCGGGTGCCGAGCGATGGCGTGGCGCACTCATCGATGCGCTGGCCGAGGCGACGGGGTGCTCCGCGATCTACGAACGCTCGAACGTCGACGTGCGGACGCTCGAAGGCCTGGCTCCGCGCGAGGGACCGGTGAGAGGCACGACGCCGCCGAGAGTCAAAATTGCCGAGGATGGTCTCAACTTCATTGTCGATATCGCGCACGGCCAGAAGACAGGCTTCTACCTCGATCAGCGCAACAACAGAAAGCGCGTGCGCGCGCTGGCTTCGAATCGCGACGTGCTGAATTGTTTTTGCTACACCGGCGGCTTTACCATCGCCGCGCTGGCAGGAGGCGCAAGATCGGTGCTGTCGATCGACAGCTCGGCCGAAGCGCTCTCCCTCGCCACCGAGAATGTCGCCGCCAACGCCTTCGATCCGGCGCGTGCCGAATGGCGCGACGCCGATGTCTTCTCCGAGCTGCGCAAGCTTCGCGATGCCGCGCGGGCATTCGATCTGATCGTGCTCGACCCGCCGAAGTTCGCCCCGACGGCGCAACACGCCGAAAAGGCGGCGCGGGCCTACAAGGACGTCAATCTGCTCGCGCTCAAATTGCTTCGACCGGGAGGCTTGCTGGCCACGTTTTCGTGCTCGGGCGGGATCTCGGCGGAGCTGTTTCAGAAAATCGTCGCCGGTGCCGCGCTGGACGCTCAAGCGAACGCGGTGGTCGTCGAGCGTTTCGCGGCGTCGCCGGATCATCCCGTGGCTCTGAATTTTCCGCAGGGCGATTATCTGAAGGGTCTGCTGGTGCGCAAGAACGCCTGACAGAGCGACGGCCCGATGCTCGCGCCGCGGCGGCGAGATAATCGCCGACGCGCGCGGGCCACGTGGAACGCGCAAGCAAGTCGGCGAGCACATGACCCGCCGCTTGCTTGCTCGTGCGCCTCCCCCTACGCCTTCTTGGCCGACAGGCAGGTCTTCATGAGCGCCTTGCGCTCGGCGCCTTTCTTGCCCGTTGCCTGCTTTGCGCAAAGCCGCATCTTGTCCTGCTGCGAGACTTTTACCGGCGCGGCGTCCGTGGTCGCCGTCTGTGCCTTGACGGTTGGAGCCTTGTTGGCGACGGGCGCTTCCGCCCGCGCGACCGCGCTCGACATACCCAGCATGCTTGCCAGTACCAGCATTGTCAGAACTTTCATTGCCATCTCCTCGATAAGAGTTGCGTTAAGTGAGCTTCCATGCGGCCGGACGGGATCGTCCGCGACCACACCGTCATTAACGCCGGAGGAAACTGCGCGTCGTTCAGACGCATGGATGATGCAGAAGTTAGAGCCACGATCGAACGCGGCGCGAAAGCGGCCTGCAAGCGTCAGCCTGCAAGACTCAAAGCGGGACCCAACGGCTGGCGGATAAAACGAGGCGGCGACCGGATTGCTCCGGCGCCGCCTCGTCAGTGCGGCCGGGTGGACAGGAGGTCACCCAGCCGTATTCAGCAACTCGCGGGCGGTCAGCCCTTCATGCACTCACTTTGCGCCTTGGCGCGTTCGTCGGCTTTCATGCCGGCGGTCTTCTTGTTGCACATCGCCATCTTGCTCTCAGGCTTTTCCGCAACCGGCTTAGCTTTTAGACAATTGTTCACATAATCCTGACGAGCCGTGCTTTCGAGTTTCTTTTCGGTCGCCTGAGCCTGACAGGTCGCCATCTTGCTCTGCTGCGAGTTCATTTTGGTGTCGGCGGTCGCTGCGGTACCGACGGCCATTTTGCTTTCCGCCGTAGCCGCAAACGCCTGGCCGGAGGCAAACAAAACGGCAAGACCGAGGGTCAGAATCTTTGTCATGGGAGTCTCGCGGGAGGGGTTTGTTGGGGTTTGTTGGAGTTTGTCGAAGAGTGGGTTCTTAGCCAGTCTACGACACGCCGATTGTCCGAAGCAACGATTTCGGCCATCAACCGGTACACGGTGTCGCATATTTCGATCATGCAGTGCAACATACGCTGCAACAGTTTCGCGGTAAAATCACCCAAATTTTTGAATTTTCACGGAAAAGCCCATTTCCAGCCGACTGCCATGATCCTCATACTCGAACCGAACGCCCGTCCGGAAAGCAGCGAGTACAAGGTCCTGACCGGCCACCTCGACCGGCTTCCCGGGATCTCCTACCGGGTTCACCGGGAGGTTGGCGCCGAGGTCACGCTCACCGAGATTTACCTGATCGGCAACACCGCAGCGCTGACGCTGGAGCAGATGCAGGTCTTGCCGTGTGTCGAAAAGGCGGTGCGCGTTTCGGAGACCTACCGCGTGCTCGGCCGGCACAAGCAAGGCGACGACCGACCGTCGTCCTTCGAGTACAACGGCGTCAAGTTCGGGCAGGACAGCCTCAACGTTTTCGCCGGCCTTTGCGCGGTCGATTCGCCGGAGTCGGTCGACGCGATGATGAAGGCGCTCCGCGATCATGGCCAGGTTTGCACGCGCATGGGCGCGTACAAACCGCGCACCAGCCCGTATGCGTTCCAGGGGTTCGGGGCCAAGTGTCTGCCATACGTGTTCGAACTCGCCGGAAAGTACGGCATCAAAGTCATCGCCATGGAGGTCACGCACGAATCGCACATCGACGAGATTCGTGCCGCCCTGCAGGCGACGGGCAATCCGACCGGGGTCATGCTGCAGATCGGCACCCGCAACACACAGAATTTCGAGTTGCTGAAGCTCGTCGGCAAGCAACAGGAACTTCCGGTTCTGATCAAGCGCGGGTTCGGCATCACGCTGGACGAGTCCTTGAACGCCGCGGAGTACCTCGCAACGGAGGGCAACCGCAAGGTGATCTTCTGCCTGCGCGGGATGAAAACGAATATGGGGGACCCGCATCGGAATTTCGTCGATTTCTCGCACGTGCCCGCGGTCAAGAGGCTGACCCGCATGCCCGTGGGAATCGACCCCTCACACTCGGTTGGAAGCCGCTCGGCAGCTCCCGATGGCATCCTCGATTTGTTTCACGTCGCGGCGCAGGGCGTCGTTGCCGGCGCCAACATGGTACTGGTCGACTTTCATCCCAATCCCGCCAAGGCCTTGGTCGACGGCCCTCAGGCGCTGCTCCTTTCCGAGCTGCCCCATTTTCTGGAAGACATCGCGCTGGCACGGCAGGCATATCTGCAGCGTGCTGCTCTCGCGGTCCGCCACCGGACGCCGCAGTAAGCAAGTTCACGCTCACGGACCGGAAAAGCCGACGCAATCATGGTTGCGGAAGTAGAACTGAAGCTCACGATCGATCCCGCATCGCTGGCGCGGGTGCGTGAGCATCCCGCGATCGCCGCGGTGCTCCGCGGTCGGGCCCATACCTCGAAAGAGGTCAGCACCTACTATGACACCCGCTCCGGGGAATTGCGCAAAGCCGGGGTCGCGCTGCGCATGCGCAGGAGCGGAACCCGCTGGCTGCAGACGGTCAAAGGCGCCGGAGATCGGGTCGGGGCGCTGCATCGGCGACCCGAATATGAATGGGCGATGCGCAGCTCGCGCATCGACGCCCGCAAGCTATCGACAACGCCGTGGCGCAGCGTGTTCGAGGCGACCGCCGGGCGGCTGCGCCCGATCTTCGTCACCGAGGTCGACCGTACCGCGCAACCGCTGGCATTCGCCGACGGCACGCGCGCGACGCTGTGCCTCGACGCCGGCGAGATCCGCGCCGGACGCAAGCGCGCGCCGCTGACCGAAATCGAGATCGAATTAGTGCAAGGCGAGCCGCGCCACCTGCATGAGCTTGCGCTGTCGCTGGCCGCGGATCTTCCAGTGGCGATGGCACAGACGAGCAAGGCAGAGCGCGGCTATGCGTTGGCGAGCCCAGCGCCGCGGAAGCCCGTGCACGCACGCAAGCTCACGCTCGACGCGGATGTTTCCGTCGGCGAAGCGCTGGCTCATTTTGGCAACGATTGTCTGGCGCAGATCGGCGCCAATGCGAAATGCGTCGCCGCGGGTGTCGACGGCGAATTCGTGCATCAGGCGCGCGTAGGCGTGCGCCGGCTGCGCTCGCTGTTGCGGCTCGTTGCCAGGTTGATCGGCCCAGAAACGATCGCGCCCATCGTCGCCGACCTGCAATGGTTCTCGACCTCACTCGGCGCTGCCCGCGATTGGGACGTCTTCGCAAAGGAGACGCTCGCGGCGGTCAGCCGCGCGCTCAAGCATTCGCAATCGCGACGCGATGTCGGCATCGTGCGCGGTCGCGTCACCCGTCTCGCGCATGCGCATTTTGTCGAGGCCGGCGCCGCCGCCGCGTCGCCGCGACTGCAGCGTCTGTTGCTCGCCGTAGGCGCGCTGCTCGCAGCCCTGGAATCGCCCTCCGCCGACCCGACGCTTCGTGCGACGGCACGAAGTCTGGCGAAAAGCACCCTGGAACGGCGCGCTCGACGTCTCGACAAACGCGGCAAGCATCTCGAGCGGGTCTCCCCCGCCGAGCGCCACCAGGCTCGGATCGCGGCCAAGAAGTTACGCTACGTCGCCGAATTGTTCGCGCCGCTATTTCCGGTCTCCCGCGCCAAGGAGTATCTCTCCGCTCTCGGCAAGCTGCAGGGGGCGTTGGGCCACCTCAATGACCTGGCGACCGGCGAGCGGATTCTCAACGAGCTTGAGCCTAATATCCGCACCGGGCGGCTTGTCCATGGTGTCGGCATCGTGCGCGGCTGGCTCTCAGGTGCCGAGGCATCGACCCTGTCCGATTCCGATCGCGCCTGGCGCAAGTTCGCCAAGGCCAAGGCGTTCTGGCGCTGACGGTACGCGGGGGAGAACCCATGCTCGAATCGGCGGAAATCGGTCACAAGATCTCGAAGCAGACCTATGTGCGCAAGGAGCCTAAGCTGCGCGAGGCGTTGTTGAACGCGCAATTCGATATTTCCCAAACCAGGCGCGGCCCGGTTCTGATCATTCTCTCCGGCGTTCAGGCCGCGGGCCGCGGCGAGACCGCGAACAAGCTGACCGAATGGATGGATCCGCGCCATATCCGTGTCGTCGCGTTCGGGCCGCGGACGCCCGAGGAAGCGGAGCGTCCGCCCGCGTGGCGGTACTGGCAGGCGTTGCCGCCCAAGGGCAAGCTCGGAATCTTTTTCAACGCCTGGTACAACGAGGCAATGGACGCTGGTGTGCAAGCCAACATCGACGACGAGCATGTCCATTCGCACGTTCAGTCGATTCGCGCGCAGGAGCAGATGCTCACGGACGAAGGTGCTGTGCTGCTCAAGTTCTGGATCCATCTCTCCAAGGCCGAGCAGAAGGAGCGGCTGAAGGCGCTGGAGGAGGACCCGCACACGCGATGGCGCGTGACTCGCGCCGATTGGGAGGCCTATCGCATCTACAACAAGTCGCACGCGCTGTGGGAGCACTTGCTGCGCGAGACGTCGACCGGCGCGGCGCCGTGGTATGTCGTCGAGGGCGCCGACGAACGCTATCGCAATCTCACCGTGGGCAAGATCCTTCTCGATGCGATGCAGTCGTTCGTCAAGGCGCCGCCCGGCGCCGAGAAGGCACTCAAGCATCCGGTCGCGCCGACGCCACCTTCGGTGCTCGACAACGTCAAGCTGATCCGCGACCTCGACTTGTCGAAAAAGCTCTCTCGCGAGGACTACAAGCGCGACCTGGAAAAGTACCAGGGCAAGCTTGCGAGGTTGTCGCGCCACAAGCGCTTCGCCCGTCATTCGCTGATCCTCGTCTTCGAGGGATCCGACGCCGCGGGCAAGGGCGGCGCGATCCGCCGCGTCACCGGTGCGCTCGATGCACGGCAATACGTCACCATGCCGGTCGCCGCGCCGACCGAGGAGGAGCGCGCGCAACCCTATCTCTGGCGCTTCTGGCGCAATGTTCCCCCGCACGGTGGGATCACGATTTTCGATCGCTCCTGGTACGGACGCGTGCTCGTCGAGCGGGTCGAGGGCTATTCCACCGTCGATGAGTGGATGCGTGCCTACAACGAGATCAATCAATTCGAGGAACAGCTCACCGCCGGCAGCGCGATTGTTGTCAAGTTCTGGCTGCAGATCAGCAAGGCGGAACAGCTGCGGCGTTTCCGGGCGCGGGAGCACACGCCGTTCAAGCGCTTCAAGATCACCGCCGAAGACTGGCGCAATCGCAAGAAGTGGAACCAGTACGAAGCTGCGGTCTGCGACATGGTCGATCGCACGAGCACCGAGATCGCGCCGTGGACCCTGGTCGAAGCCGAGGACAAGAACTACGCACGGATCAAGATACTGCGGACCATCGCCCAGCGGCTCGAACGCGCGTTGAAATCGTGAGCGTGGCTTACCGGGCGCCGTCGTGGCTCGTTGGATCGCACGCGCAAACGATCTATCCGGCACTGTTCAAGCGGCCGGGACCGCCGTTGCGCCGCCAGCGCCTGGAGACCTTCGACGGAGATTTCATCGATCTCGACTGGCTCGACGCCCCGGCTGCCCAGGCGAGCGAGCCCCCGCTGATCGTTCTTTTTCACGGACTCGAGGGCAACTCGTCATCGCATTACGCGCGCGCCTTGATGCGTCACTTGCAGACGATCGGCTGGCGCGGAGTGGTGCCCCACTTTCGCGGCTGCAGCGGCGAGCTCAATCAGCTGCCGCGCGCCTACCACTCCGGCGACTACGCCGAGATCGGCTGGATGCTCTCGGCGATCCGCGCGCTCGAGCCGCCGGCGGCGATGTACGCTGTCGGCGTTTCGCTCGGCGGAAGCGCACTGCTGAACTGGCTCGGCCGCGAAGGGGCCCGTGCCGCGTCGTTGATCGGCGCCGCGGCGGCGGTGTCGGCACCGCTCGATTTGACGGCCGCGGGTGTGGCCATCGGACAAGGCTTGAACCGCATCTACACCATGCATTTTCTGCAGACGCTCAAGCCGAAGGCGATGGCGATGGCGCGCCGTTTTCCCGGTAAGCTCGACGAAGCTTCGATCCGTCGTGCCGACTCGATGTACGCCTTCGACGATGTAGTCACCGCGCCGCTGCACGGCTTCGATGGGGCGGACGACTATTGGCTGCGCGCAAGCAGCAAGCCGTGGCTGCGCGGCATCGCCGTCCCGACGCTGGTGCTCAACGCTCGAAACGATCCGTTCATTCCCGCCGCTTCGCTGCCGACCCAAGCCGAGGTCAGCTCGACGGTCATGCTGGAACAGCCGGAAGGCGGTGGTCACGCCGGTTTTCTCAGCGCGCCTTTCCCCGGACGCTTCGATTGGCTTCCCTTGCGGCTGGTACAATTCTTCGAGTCCGCGCCAAACCATTCCGAAACGCGCTTCGCCGGCTGAAACCGCGGCGACGGCCATCGCGGTAAAGTTGCAATCCACTCCACCCGACCTATTGCACTGGGCCGCCCCCGATCTCCTATGCTCTTACCACCCGACATCTTCAAGGCTTACGACATCCGCGGCGTGGTCGGCAAGACCCTGACCGGACCGATCGTGCGCGACATCGGCCAGGCGCTGGGCTCGCTCGCGCGCAAACACAGCCGCGAAGCTTTGGTCGTCGGACGCGACGGCCGATTGTCCGGACCCGAGCTCGCTGCCGCACTGGCCGAGGGGATCCGTTCCAGCGGCGCCAGCGTGATCGACATCGGCATGGTCACCACCCCGATGTGCTACTTTGCCGCGCAGCACCTCGGCACGCAATGTTGCGTCATGGTCACCGGCAGCCACAATCCACCCGACTACAACGGCCTCAAGATGGTGATCGCCGGCGTTACCCTCGCCGAGGCCGAGATCCAGGGTCTTAGGACCTGCATCGAATGCGGCGACGTCGATCACGGCGCGGGGCAATTACGCACGGCGGATATCGTTCCGGCGTACCTCGATCGCATCGCCGGCGATGTCCGGATCTCGCGGCCGATGAAGGTCGCGATCGACTGCGGTAACGGTGTCGCGGGAGCCTACGCGCCGGATCTATTCCGGCGGCTGGGCTGCACCGTCGCCGAGCTTTTCTGCGAGGTCGACGGAAACTTTCCGAATCACCATCCGGATCCTTCGCAACCGAAGAACCTCGCGGACCTGGCTCGCTGCCTCGCGACAACGGATAACGAGCTTGGTCTGGCCTTCGACGGCGACGGCGACCGCTTGGGCGTGGTGACCAAAGACGGGGGCATCATTTATCCCGATCGGCAGCTGATGCTTTTCGCGGCCGACATGTTGTCGCGCAATCCTGGCGCAACGGTGATCTACGACGTGAAATCGACCCGCAATCTCAAGCCGTGGATCGAACGCCATCATGGCCGTCCCTTGCTGTGGAAGACGGGGCACTCGCTCATCAAGGCCAAGATGAAGGAAACCGGCGCGCTCCTCGCTGGTGAAATGAGCGGCCACACCTTTTTTGCCGAGCGATGGTATGGCTTTGACGATGGCTTGTACGCGGCGGCCCGTCTTCTCGAAATCCTGTCGAAGCATGCCGATGCGTCGGCGGTCTTGCGGGCCCTGCCGGAGAGCCTCTCCACGCCGGAGCTGAACGTCGCCGTCACCGACGCGTCGGCGCACGCGATGATTGCGCGTCTGGCCGAGCGCGCGAGCTTTCCCGGTGCCGCGGACATCATTCGCATCGACGGGTTGCGGGTCGAATACAGCGACGGCTTCGGGCTCGCGCGGGCTTCGAATACGACGCCGGTCATCGTGTTGCGCTTCGAGGCCAACGACGCCGAGGCACTCGCCCGCATTCAGGCCGAGTTTCGACGCGTGTTCAGCGAGTCGCTGCCGGGACAGGATCTGCCGTTCTGATGGCGATCATCTACTCGAATTCCCATGACGGGATCGACTGGGCTGCCCTCAAGGCAGCGCTTGCCGCGGACCGTTTCGACAACGGACGCACCGCGTTGCAAATGGAGCGTTCATTCCGGGCGAGTTTTCGCTGCGTCTATGCGTTCGACGGAACCAAGGTGGTCGGCACCGCGCGCGCGCTGTCGGACGGCGTTTGCAATGCCTACATCGTCGACATGTGGACCCATTCGATGCACCGGCGGCGCGGCATCGGCCGGCGCATGATGGACATCCTCTGCGAATTCCTCGCCGGGCAGCACGTCTACCTTTTCACCGACGACCAGGAAGCGTTCTACGCCGCGTGCGGGTTCGCGCCGCGCGGCGCCGGTCTGGAAAAGATCGTCGGCCGCTGGCTGGAGAATGACAACAAATGAGCCGCCGACGGCGACAAGATCCGAGCTGCCGGAACTCCAAATTTCGAACACTGGTGATTGATTGAGGAGGCATCATGCACGCGTTTCATCGCAAACTCGGCGGCGCTATAAACACTGTGGGCGCGATAATGCTGGTGCTGCTCTGCGATGGCGCGCTGGCGCAGGACAACAACGCAACGATCGCCGTCGGCTACCAGCGCGGCCTGGCCTATCTGCCGGTGATCCTCATGGAGCAGCAACGCCTGTTCGAAAAATATGCGACACGGCTCGGTCTCAGGACCACGGCCGAGTATCGGCTGCTCGGAGGACCGGCGCCGATCGTCGACGGCTTGCTGGGTGGAGCGCTCCAGGCCGGTGTCGTCGGCACACCGTCCGCGATCCTGCTCACGGACAAAACCAAGGACATCAAGCTGATCGGGTCGATGGGTAACTTTCCCATGCTCTACATGACCAAGCGTCCGGAGCTCAAGACCGTCGCCGATCTGGGACCGCAGGACAAGGTCGCGACGGTCGCGGTCAAGACCGGCATCTATTCGCTGGTGCTGCAGATGAAAGCGGCGAAGCTGTGGGGCCCGGAAAACTACGACCGGCTGGACAAGTACACCGTAACCATGAGCCATGCCGACGCGTTAACGGCGATCCTGGCCGGCAGCGGAACAGTCACCGTTCACGGCTGCAGCTATCCGCACGCTCTGCAGGAACAGGATGCGGGTGCGCACGTGATCCTCGATTCCAAGGAAGTGCTGGGAGGGACCAACGGCATGATCACCGGGCTGGTCGCGTCGCAAAAATATTGCGGCGCGAACCCCAAGACCTGTCAGGCGATCACCTCGGCGCTCACCGAGGCGCACCAGTGGATCAACGAAGACAAGGATCGCGCGGCAAAATTCTTCTTCGACAACGGCAAGACCGGCGAATCGCTCCCCGAGCTGCAGAAGCAGATCAAGAGTACCGAAGTGAAATTCACGATCAAGCCCGAGGGCGTGCAGCCTTTCGCGGATTTCATGTACGGAGTATCCAAGCTCGTGAAGAACAAGTTGAGCTACAACGATCTGGTGTTCGACCACCTGAAGTAGCGCGGTACGCAGCGAGCCAGGTGGCGCGGTAAGCAGCGAGCCAGGTGCGCCGTGAGCAGCGAGCCAGGTCCCGTTCGCGAAGCGAATGGGGTGCGAGCGCCCGCGAATCGGCGCCGCCGGCGACACGGAACAGTCCGTTTTCTGAATAGCGTGCAAGGAGCCGGCATCACTCGCGTAGCGAGTGGGGTGCGAGCGGCCGCGAATCCGCGCCCGCCAGCGACGCGAGACCTTCCAACCGCGTAAATCCGTTCAACGAGCGGGTTAGAACTGGCCGCCTTGGACCGCTTGGCGTCGCAATGCCGCGACCCCGTCAATACGCGATGCCGAGGCGCCTGTAAAGGTCCGCGAGCAGCCATACCGGGCCGATCAACAGCGACCTCAAGTCCTCGAGAAACGCCGGCTTGCGGCCTTCGAGGACGTGGCCGATGAACTGGCCGATCCATGCGGCAACGAAAACGGCGATCGATACGATCAGCACGCGCGAGCCGAGCAGCGTCAGCGGCCACACCATGAGCGCGATCGCGCCAAGCATGCCGAGCGCGAGCGGCGGCGACAGCCACAGGTAAAACACCGTCGTGGCGCCGATCGCGGCATACGCGGCGACCGGGGAGGCAAACCAGAGCGCCCCAAGCACGCTCCACACGATCAGCGGGACGCACACCCAGTGGATCGCCTTGTTCACCGGGTTGCGATGAAATTCACCGTAGCGATCGAGCAGCTTGTCGATGTTGCGCATTCGCGATCCCATAGCGCCTATTCGTTCCAGCTACACGCTATCCGTAGGCAACGATGTCCTGCGTAGCCGGCAGCCGCAGCTCCATTTGGCGCGAAAGTGTACCCGATTACTTCGTTCGAGCGTCAAGCCCGGCCTTCCGGGCACACGCCGTCGCTGCTAAGCAGCCCCAGCGAGCGCCGGCTCGCGCGGCGCGCGCTTCTCCAGCGCACTGACGTGGACAGGAAACGCTCCGAGCTTGCGGTCGAGGAAATAATTGCGCAGCGTGCGAGTGATCGTGCGGAACGCGAGATCGTCCCACGGGACATCTTCTTCCCTGAACAGCCGGACGTCCAGACTCTCGGACCCGGGGCCGAAGTCCCGGTCGAGCAGGCGCGCGCGAAACATCACGTAAACCTGGCTGATGTGCGGAAGGCTGATCATGGTGTACAGGTCGCCGATCTCCACCCGTGCATTCGCCTCTTCGATCGTCTCGCGCAAGGCTCCGGCTCCAAGAGTCTCGCCATTTTCGAGGAAGCCCGCGGGCAGCGTCCAAAGCCCTCGCCGCGGCTCGATCGCGCGCTTGCACAGCAGCACAAGGTCTTCCCAAACGGGCAGGCAGCCGACCACGACCTTGGGATTCTGATAGTGAACCGTCGCGCATGCGGCGCACACGTAGCGATTCAGCGTGTCGCCGTCGGGCACGCGAATTTCGAGCTGCGAAGAGCCGCAGTGGCTGCAGAATTTCACGACGCGGCGGTTTTGATAAAATGATCGCGATAGTACTTGAGCTCGTCGATCGATTCATAGATGTCGGCGAGCGCTTCGTGCTTGCCCTGCTTGGTCCAGCCTTTCGCGACGTCGGGCTGCCACCGCTTGCAAAGCTCCTTCAGCGTCGACACGTCGAGATTGCGGTAGTGAAAATAATCCTCGAGCTCGGGCATCCAGCGGGCGAGAAATCGTCGATCCTGGCAGATCGTATTGCCGCACATCGGCGAGGTCTTCGGCGGAACATGTTCGCGCAGGAACGCGAGCATCCGGTCCTCGACGTCTTTTTCGATCAGGGTCGACGCCTTCACCTTGTCGGTGAGACCGGTCCGGGCATGCGTCGACTGATTCCACGAGTCCATGCCACCGAGCGTCGCGTCGTCCTGATGGACCACCAGTACCTGCGCCTCGGCGACGACGGCCAGCGCCGGGTCGGTCACCACCAGCGCAACTTCGATGATGCGATCGCTGTCCGGCTTGAGCCCGGTCATCTCCATGTCGATCCAGATCAATCGGCTTGCGTCCTGCGGCATCGGCTGCTTAAGCGACTTGGCGTAAAATAGGGGCTTATTGTCGCACACCCGGCGAAATTCTCACCTCACTTCTGACGTCACTTCTCGCCTCAGTTCTCACTATTACACCGCACCCCATGTTCAGCTCGGCTAACTTTTTCACCGTCCTCTTTCTGCTTTTCCTCGGCATATCGGTCGCGCTTCAGCTATGGCTTGCGCGACGGCAGGTGCGCCACGTGACCCTGCACCGTACTGTGGTTCCGGCTCATTTTGTGGGACGCATTGCGCTCGCCGCGCATCAAAAGGCGGCCGATTACACAGTCGCGCGCACCCGGCTGTCGACCGTCGATATCCTGATCGATACCTGCGTTCTATTGGCACTGACCCTGGGTGGCGGGCTGTGGGCGGCCGCCACATGGACGTCGACATTGCCACTCGGCCCGCTATGGCGGGATGTGCTGCTGATCGCCGGCGTGACCGTCGTGACCGGCGTTGTTGCGCTGCCGCTTGCCTGGTATCGCACCTTCGTCGTCGAACAGCGCTTCGGGTTCAACCGCATGACGCTTGGCCTGTGGCTGAAGGACCTGGTCAAGGCGGCGCTGATCGGCGCCGCGCTCGGCCTGCCGCTGGTCACGCTCGTGCTGTGGCTGATGGCGCGCGCCGGATCGCTCTGGTGGCTCTATGCCTGGCTGGCGTGGGTCGCCTTTCAGACCCTGTTGCTCGCGCTCTATCCCACGGTCATCGCACCGTTGTTCAACAAGTTTCGGCCGCTCGCGGATGTCACGCTCAAGGAGCGCGTCGAGCGCCTGCTCGCACGGTGCGGGTTCGCGGCCAAGGGATTGTTCGTCATGGATGGCTCGACGCGGTCGAGCCATGGCAATGCATACTTCACCGGATTCGGCGCCGCACGGCGCATCGTATTCTTCGACACCCTGCTCGAAAGGCTCCAGCCGGAAGAGGTCGAAGCAGTGCTCGCCCACGAGCTCGGACATTTCAAGCTGCGACATGTGCTCAAACGAACGCTCTGGTCCGCCGCGGGCAGTCTCGCGTTTTTGGCGCTCCTCGGGTGGCTGACCCACGAAACCTGGTTCTACGTCGGTTTGGGCGTTCCCGGCGACGCGCCGCGCTACGGGGTGGCGCTGGTGCTGTTCATGCTCGCGCTTCCGGTGTTCACTTTCGTCGCCGCGCCGCTCGCATCCCTCTATTCGCGCAGACACGAATTCGAGGCCGATGCCTACGCGGCCAGGAACGCGTCAGCGAGCGCCCTGGTTGCCGCGTTAGTGAAGCTTTACGAAGATAATGCCAACACGCTGACCCCCGACCCGCTGCATTCTGCGTTTTATGACTCCCACCCGCCCGCCGCCGCGCGCATCGCGCGACTGGATGTGGCAAGCACCTGAAGGAATCCTAGAGATGAGCATCCTGCGTTTACTTCGAGTCGTCTTTGCCGCCGGCATCCTAGTGGCCGCAATCCCGGTTCAAGCCGCCGTTGCAATGGCGCCCGCGCCGTTCGCCAACGGAAATCCCAAGCTTGGCAAACCGCTCAATGACAAGGCTTGCGTCGGTTGCCACGCGCAACGCTTCGGCGGCGATGCGGATCGAATCTATTTTCGCGGGGAGCGGAGGGTGCGCACTCCGGCGCAATTGCTGGCGCAGGTGAGCTATTGCAATGCCGAGCTTGCCACCGGCTACTTTCCGGATGAGGAAGAACACATCGCGGCGTATCTCAACAAGCAATACTATCGCTTCGAATAAACCATGTCGCCGGAGCATCAGCAAACCAAGCCCGGGACCGCGGCCATGACCAAGGAACTGCGCGCGCTGTCGGCGCTCAACTGCCGTCCCAGGGCGCCGATGCTGCTCGTCTCGGAACTGATGTTGCGCCTTCACGCGCTGCCGGGCTGGGACTACGCCGACAACCGGATCTCCAAGACATTTCGGTTTGCCAACTATTACGAAACGATCGCCTTCGTGAACGCGATGGCATACGTGGCGAATCGGCAGGACCATCATCCGGATCTGTCGGTCCATTACAATCGCGTCGTCGTCTCTTTTGCGACTCACGACGTCGGCGGCGTGACACTCAACGATTGCATTTGCGCGGCCAAGATCGAAGAGCTGAGTGCGTAATACAGAACTCAGGGAACCGAGCTCAAACTGATTGCAACATGAAGAAAGCATGAGTGGCAACACCGCGGGCCTGGTCACGGCCACGCATCGTCGTCACTATGCGGTTCGGCTCGACGACGGCGAAACAGTACCGTGCATATTGCGCGGGCGCAGCCTCATGATCGCGTGCGGCGACCGGGTCGAGGTCGCACGATCGCCCTCGAATGAAGGCACCATCGTTTCGGTGGCGCCGCGAACGACACTTTTCTTCCGCTCGGACATACAGCGTGACAAGCTTCTGGCCGCCAACGTAACGCAGGTGCTGGGCTTCGTGGCACCGGATCCGCCGTACGATGACGAGCTCGTGCATCGCTGGATCATCGCCGCCGAGAGCAACGATTGCCGCTTCGTGCTGGTCGCCAATAAGCAGGACCTTCCCGCATTCGCGCTGATCGCGGCCAGGCTCGCCCAGTTTGCCGCGCTCGGCTATCCGGTCGTCCCGATGTGCGCCAATCGCGACGTGAGCGCGATCATGCCGTTTCTGGCGGGCCAGCGCAGCGTTCTGATCGGACAATCGGGCATGGGGAAGTCGACGCTCATCAATACGCTGCTGCCCGATGCCGGTGCGCGCGTGGGAGAGTTGTCACGCGCGCTTCAAACCGGACGCCACACCACCACCGAAGCGACCCTCTACGAGCTCGACGATCAGAGCTGGATCGTCGATTCGCCCGGCATGAAGGAATTCGGCCTGGGGCATCTCGACGCCGACGCCATCGAAAGCGCGTTCGTCGAGTTGCGGCCGCTGCTGGGTACGTGCCGCTTCCGTAATTGCCGGCACGATGCGGAGCCCGGATGCGCGATACAGGACGCGATTGCGCGCGGAGTGGTCAAGCCATGGCGTGCCGCGCTCTTGCTGCAACTGCGCGCCGAAAGCGAGCGTCGCGCTCGGACCTGGGCATAGGCATAATTCACTCCCGCGGCGACTTCAGCCCTAGGGCGCCCAATACGCGACGGTCAGGAGCAGCAGTACCGCCAGCCACACCAGCAACGCGCGCCACACGAGGCCGATCGCACTGGGCAAGATGTCGGCGTCGCCGGGCTCGCCCATGCCGAGCTCGGGCCGGAACTCCGGCTCTCCGTTCGAGTCGGTCATGACTCCGCCGATCTGAACCCCGAGCGCGCCCGCGCCGCTGGCGAGCAGGATGCCGTCGTGGATCGACGGCCATTGCTTGGCCTGTACCCGCCAGCAGTAAACGGCGTCTTCGAAATCGCCAACGATCGCGAAGGTCAGCGCGGTCAGGCGCACCGGGATCCAATCCAGCCAATACAACAGGCGCTGCACCGGCCGGCCGAACGAAGCGAGCGGGTGTCCGGTCGGCGTCGCCGCAACGCCTTGCCATTGCCCGGCAAGCAGCACGGTGAGCCGGTACAGGACCGCGCCGCCCGGTCCGGGCAGTACCAGGAACCAGAACAAAGTACCGAACACGTGACGATACGAGTCTACTATCCCCTGTTCGATGGCGAGCTTCGGAATCTCTTCCGCGGCCACGGCGCTCGCGTCGGCGCCGCGCCATGCCACGAGGCGCTTGCGCGCGCCGATTGCATCGCCCGCCCTCAACGCATCGCCGATCGCCGTAAAGGCGTGACTGAATTGGCGGAAGCCAACGAGGAGATATAGGATCGCAACGTTCCAGACGAAACCCAGCAGCGGATGCAGCGCATCCAGCGCCCAGTAGCCGGCCGCGGCAATCGCAACGGGCGGTCCCATCGCAAGCAACGCGGTGAGCGCGCCTTGCTGCTCGGTACCGGCGTTGAAACGGTGCTCCAGAAAGCGCGCGTACCGGCCAAAAAGCTGTTGCACGCCTTTGCGCCACCGGAATGCGCGCCATTGCTCGAGCCCGAGCGCGATCAGGATCGCGATGAAATTCATGGCCTGCGGATCTGGCCGGCTACGCGCAGATCTCCAGCAGCCGCTCCGGCAGCGGCGCCGAGCGCTGCGTCCGCTGATCGATCCAGACGATGCGGGCGCTCCCCTCGGCGTACTTGCGGTCGCTCATCCACAATTCGTAATGGCTGTCCAGGCTCGACCGGCCCGGAGCATCGACGAACATGCGCACGTCGATGGCGCCCGGATAGCAAAGCGGAAGCAGGAAAGTGCAGCTGGCGTTGACGATGACACACCCCTGACCTTCGACATCGCCGATCCGCTCGCGCACGCTTTCGAGCCATTCGATGCGCGCCTGCTCCATATACCGGAAGTAGATGGTGTTGTTGACGTGCCCTTGCGCGTCCATGTCGCCCCATCGTATCGGGACCGAAACACTGTGCACGAGCTTGCGCGCCGAGGCCATCGCGTTCTCTCCTCGTAAAACGTAATTATAATGGCTGTTACGGTCCACAAAGAGGCAGAAAACCTTCGGGAGCTTGCAATGCCGCGGGACGTGATGGAATACGACGTGGTCATCGTCGGTGGCGGTCCGGCCGGACTGTCGGCCGCGATCAAACTCAAGCAACTCGCGGCAGAGAATCAACGCGAGGTCAGCGTCTGCGTGCTCGAAAAAGGCTCGGAGATCGGCGCGCACATCCTGTCCGGAGCGGTGATGGACCCCAAGGCGATCAACGAGCTGATTCCAGACTGGCGGGCGAAGGGTGCGCCGCTGAAGACACCGGTCACCGAGGACCGCTTCATGATCCTGACCGCGGACAAGGCATACGGCATCCCGAATTGGTTATTGCCGCCGTTGATGAACAATCACGGCAATTACATCATCAGCCTGGGCAATCTGTGTCGATGGCTGGCGCAGCAGGCGGAGTCGCTCGGGGTCGAGGTCTACGCAGGCTTTGCCGCGGCCGAGATTCTCTACGACGCGCGCGAAAACGGCGGCGCAGTGCTCGGTGTAGCCACCGGCGACATGGGCATCGCCAAGGACGGCTCGCGCAAACCCGAATATCAGCCGGGCATGGAATTGCGCGCGAAATATACGCTCTTTGCCGAAGGCTGCCGCGGCTCGCTGTCGCAGGAGCTGATGTCGAGGTTCAATCTGCGCGACGGCATCGATCCGCAGAAGTATGGGATCGGCCTCAAGGAACTCTGGCAGGTCGAGCCGGAGAAGCATCGGCCGGGCCTCGTGCTTCACAGCCAGGGCTGGCCCCTGGATACGAAAACGGGCGGCGGATCGTTTTTGTATCACTTCGAAGAGCGGTTGGTCGCGGTCGGGTTCGTCATCCACCTGAACTACGAGAATCCGCATCTTTCGCCGTACGATGAATTCCAGCGTTTCAAGACGCATGCGGCGATACGCGGCACGTTCGAAGCCGCGAAGCGCTTATCCTACGGCGCCCGGGCCATTAACGAAGGCGGCCTGCAATCGGTCCCGCAACTCGTGTTTCCAGGAGGCGCGCTGATCGGCTGCGCGGCGGGCTTCGTCAATCTGCCGCGAATCAAGGGATCGCACAATGCGATGAAGACCGGCATGCTGGCGGCGGACGCCGCGTTTGCGGCCTTGCGCGAGGACCGTCAGCACGACGCGTTGGTCGCGTACCCGGCGATGTTCAGGCAGTCCTGGGTCTATGACGACCTCTACAAGGTACGCAACGTCAAGCCGGGGCTCAAATGGGGGCTATGGGGAGGCACGGTTCACGGAGGCGCGCACATGTGGCTCAACGACCTTGGCTTAAGCGCGCTGGTGCCATGGACGCTGCGCCACGACAAGCCGGACCACGAATCGCTCAGACCCGCGGCCGAGATGCCGAAAATCGACTATCCGAAATACGACGGCGTGCTGACCTTCGACAAGCTCTCATCGGTCTTCGTGTCGAATACCAACCACGAGGAGGATCAGCCTTCGCATTTGCAGCTTCGCGATCCCACGATTCCGGTCAACGTGAATCTGGCCTTGTACGATGGGCCGGAGCAGCGCTACTGTCCCGCGGGCGTGTACGAATTCGTCGCCGCTGGCACATCGGAAGGCGCGGGAAAGCGGCTGCAGATCAACGCGCAGAACTGCGTGCACTGCAAGACATGCGATATCAAGGATCCGAGGCAGAACATTCACTGGGTGACGCCGGAAGGCGGCGGCGGACCGAACTATCCGAACATGTAGCGGCGCCTTGCCTAAGCCAAGGCAAATGAGTTCGGCGCTTACAACCCGACCCTGAAATCGCCTTCGGTCTTGGCTCGTACGTCGTCGACGGTCACGCCCGGATGCAGCTCGGTCAACACCAGGCCGGCCGGACCGACCTCGAAGACGCAAAGGTCGGTGATGATCATATTCACCACCGCCTTGCCGGTGACGGGCAGGCTGCAGCGCTTGAGTATCTTGGGCGACCCGTCGCGAGCAGTGTGTTCCATCAAGACGATCACCCGCCGCACGCCCGAGACCAGGTCCATCGCGCCGCCGGGTCCCTTGACCATTTTTCCGGGCACCATCCAGTTCGCAAGATCGCCATTCTCGGCGACTTCCAGCGCTCCCAGGATCGACAGATCGATGTGGCCGCCGCGTATCATCGCGAACGAATCGGCGCTGGAGAAAAAACTCGATCCGGGAAGCGCGGTGATGGTTTGCTTGCCGGCGTTGATGAGGTCGGGATCGACCTGGTCCTCGGCCGGAAACGGGCCGATGCCGAGCAGGCCGTTCTCGGACTGCAGCGTGACCGTGATGTCCTTGGGAATGAAGTTGGCGACCAGCGTCGGGATGCCGATGCCCAGATTGACGTAGTAGCCGTCGCGAAGCTCCCGCGCGGCGCGCCTCGCCATCAGCTCGCGCGTGGGCGAGTCCTTCTTCGACGCCGCGGCGCCGGAAACGGTGCGGAATTCGATGCGCTTCTCGTAGTTCGCTCCCTGAATGATGCGGTCGACATAGATGCCCGGCGTATGCACCTGGTCGGGATCGAGCGCGCCCGCCTCGAGTAGCTCCTCCACCTCCGCGACCGTAACCTTGGCGCAGGTCGCGATCATCGGGTTGAAGTTGCGCGACGTCTTGCGATAGACGAGATTACCCAACTTGTCGCCCTTCCACGCCTTCACGATGGAGACGTCGGTCCGGATCGCCTGCTCCAGCACGTACTCCTTGCCATCGAACATCCGTGTTTCTTTTTCCTCCGCGAGCTTGGTGCCGAACGCCGTCCGCGTGTAAAAGCCCGGGATACCTGCGCCGCCCGCGCGCAGCTTTTCGGCCAGCGTTCCCTGCGGGGTCAGCGACAGCTCGAGCTCTCCCGCCAGCACCTGGCGCTCGAACTCCTTGTTCTCGCCCACATACGAAGCGATGACCTTCTTTACCTGCCGGGTCTCGAGCAGCAATCCCATCCCGAAATCGTCCACTCCGGCGTTGTTGCCGACGATGGTCAGCCCCTTGACGCCGCTGGCGACCACCGCGCCGATAAGATTTTCCGGGATTCCGCAAAGACCGAAGCCTCCGGCGGCGATCGTCATGTCGTCGTGCAAAAGATCGGCAAGTGCGGACTTCGCGTCAGCGTAGACTTTTTGCATGGATTTACCTGGGAAGGCTGGTGCCAGTTGAGGTTCGCTGCGAATGACCGTTGCGGATGCTCGCTGCGGGCGTGATTATACGACGTGGATGCTCGATAAGGGCGCTGTGACGCGTGCCTTATCCGGCGTCGGGCCACAACCATGCCGCGCCCCGTACTCCGCTCGAGTCGCCGTGCACGTTGCGGACCAGCGACGTGTCGACTCGATCCGAGAAGACCCAAGCCGCCCACCGCGCAGGCACCGCCGCGTAGAGCCGCTGCATGTTCGACATTCCGCCACCGAGCACGATCGTGTCGGGATCGAGGATGTTGATGACGTGCGCCAGAGCGCGGGCGAGCCGCTCTTCATAGCGCAGCATGGCCTGCTCGCAGCCGATGTCGCCGCTCGCGGCCCCGGACTCGATGTCGATGGAGGCCAGCCGCGTCCCCGTCGCCGAAAAATAATCGCGCTCGAGCCCCGGGCCGGAGAGGAAGGTCTCGATGCAGCCCGTGTGCCCCCAAAAACATGGCGCCCCCGGCCGCTCGTCGTCGGTGGGCCACGGCAATGGATTGTGGCCCCACTCGCCGGCGATGCCATTCGGGCCCACGAGCACGTTTCGGCGCACCACGATGCCGCCGCCGACTCCGGTGCCGAGAATCGCGCCAAACACGATCTCCGCATCCTTGCCGGCACCGTCGCACGCTTCTGAAAGCGCGAAGCAGTTGGCGTCGTTGCTGACTCTCACTTCGCGACCCAGCGCAGCTTCGAGATCGGCCTTGATCGGCTTCCCATTGAGACAGATCGAGTTCGAGCCTCGAAGCAGGCCGGTCGCACGCGAGATCGAGCCCGGCGTACCGATGCCGACTGT
>DATMNH010000101.1:0-5799 GCA_035568975.1 Casimicrobiaceae bacterium | reverse complement strand
GAGCAACTGTGCTATCATTGATAGCATGACGGGGCGACAGGAGGCATCATGGCAAACTTGATCGTGCGCGGCATCGATGAAGCTCTAGTGCAAGCGCTCAAACAGCGAGCGGCGAAACACGGCCGCAGTGCCGAAGGCGAGCATCGAGAGATCTTGGCTAGTGCGTTGCGCCGCCCGCGCAAGCGGCGCTTGGCAGAAGTGTTGGCTGCAATTCCTGACGTAGGGAAGGACGAGGACTTCGAACGTATCGAGGATGCTGCGGAGGCGCAGCGTGTACCTGGTTGATACTGACGTTATTAGCGAGTTGCGCAAGAAGGAGACGGCGAACCCAGGAGTGATCGCCTTCTTCAAAGAGGTGTCGTCGAGTGACGCACCGCTTTATCTCGCTGCGGTGACCGTTGGCGAGTTGCGACGCGGCGTGGAGCTCGTGCGTTATCGAGGCGACGCCAAGCAGGCGCAACTGCTTGAACGCTGGCTCGGCAGGCTGCTCGCAGACTTCGGCGACAGTGTTCTTGCTTTTGACGCGGATGCGGCCCAGGTTTGGGGCCGTCTGCGGGTGCCGCATCCCGAGAACCCGCTCGACAAACAGATCGCGGCCACCGCGCTCATTCACGATCTTGTCTTAGTCACGCGTAACGTCAAGCACTTTGCAGCAACGGGCGTGAAGCTGTTCAATCCGTTCGTGGAGTAAACGCACCGGCGATTCGTGGCATGCCGCCAAGTGTCGACGCGGAGCGCTTGTTAAATAGCTATTTGATCCGTACGCGCTTCCAGGTCAGGTTGCAGGTCCCCGCAACCATCAAATCAAGGGCTTGAAGCGATGCAGGCCCTTAACTTTTTTCGGGATGTGCCGTTTTTGTGCCGTCGGAGTTTTCGACCGCACGCAACGTCCCGAGGCGTTCCGCATAGGGCGCCAGGTTGAGCTGACAGCTTACCGTTGCGAGTGAACCGACGAATAGTAATCTGCATGGCCATCGCCAAATAGTGTCTGGCATTCGAGAAGCATTGCGTGAGAATCGTTTGAATCAGTCCGGCTTAGTGTCCCTCAGCACGGAGGCGATCCGAGAGCCGCCGTAGCGCAAGTGATTGGCTGGACCCGCCGAGAGATCGGCGAGAATTAGTTGGGGGCGGGGAGCAAAATGCTTTCGCACCGAAATCGATATATGGTGCTATTGCGGAAACGCGTTCAACAAGTACATTGCTGAGAGGATTCCCGACGGACGTCCGATCGGCCCGAGCCACGTCATGAAGATCCCTTCGATCTCGCCGCCGATGTAGATCTGTGTCAACGCACGATTGACCTCCAACCGGAACGCGGAGTCGCCGCGCGGCACCGCAAACGCGATCGGCTCGAGCGATAGATCATCGCCGAGAATCGCCAGTCCTTTCGGATTCTTCGCCAGCACCGCGAGTCCAACGAGCTTCACCTTGTCGCTTGCGAACGCATCGAGCGATCCTTTCTCGAGCAGGGCCACCGCCTCGTTGCCGTCCTTGACACGCACGACTTTCGCGTTGATCAGTTTCTGCTTGAGCAACGCGTCGAGACGGGTTTCGGTCGTCGTCCCGCTGATGACGGCTACCGTGCGTCCCGAGAGATCGTTGAATTGCTGAATGGGACCGCCGTCCTTGACGAGCAGCCCGCCCGTCTCGATGAAGATCAGCGACGAAAAGTCGACATCTTTCATCCGCGAAAACGTGGCCGTGGTGTTGGCGCAGTCGATATCGGCCTTGCCGGACGCGACCATTGCGATCCGCTCGGCAACCGTCCCGGCGACCCAGGTAATCTTCAGATCCGGAACGCCGGCAGCGCGACCGAGCTGGGCGATCACGCGCTTACAAAGGTCGATCGAATACCCGACTGGATCGCTCTGGTCCTTGATGAACGACATCGGAAAAGAATCGGCCGAGACCGCGACGTTGATCTGCTTCGTCGCCTTGAGCTTGCCGATGGTATCCGTGGCGGGTGCGCGCGTCGGAGGTGTCTGCGCGAGCGAGTGTGACGTCAGTCCGGTTACCGCGATTGCAACAGCAACGACGAGCGCAGCGAGTAGACGATTCATGAGGGCGTCCTCGATTGGAGTTTCGGCGGGCTTCCGCGCCTTGGCGGGTGCGGAAGTGTAGCGCTTGGCGGAGCACGCGTCACGCCGGACGGAATGCGCCGATGCGCATGCCAAACTCGCCGCGGTCCGCACGAATGCAGTGCCTCAGGGCGACGGCAATTATTCGTCGAAGCCCGGCGCGTAGCCCGCGGCACTAGATATTCAGCATCCATTCGATGGTGGCCAGGAAGTCGCCCCGCCCGACCAACAGGCAGCGTCAATCGCCGCAATCCGATTCGTTCCGTTCATACGACGCCCCCACCAGCGGTGTGGTACCCAACACACGGCGCAGCGAATCGGACGCGGGGGGTCGGGGAACAAGTTGCCTCTTGAAACGAAACGATGCTAACCTCGACGCGCTCGATCTTTATTGGCTTGACTACTTGTTTCAAGGCGAAAGGGGAACGTCATGAAAGGGTTTTGGGGTCCTTGCGCAGCATCCTTGCGCGCGCTGGCGGTCGGAGTCTTTCTTTGCGCTGCCATCGGCCCAGTGACGGCTGCTACTTTCGTCGTGACCACGACCGCGGATACCAACGACGGCGCCTGCACAGTCGCCCTCTGCTCCTTGCGCGACGCCGTCATCGCGGCCAATGCCAGCCCCGGCGCCGACATCATCACGCTTCCGGCGGGGACGTACACCCTGACCATTCCCGGGACGGGCGAGGACGCCGCGGCCACGGGCGACCTGGACATCACGGACGACCTTACCATCAACGGCGTCAGCGCGGCCACGACCATCGTCGACGGCGGCGCTCTGGACCGGGTGTTTGACATCAGCTTCGGCACGGTGATCTTCAACAACCTGACCATCCGCAACGGCTTGCCCGCCCTTGGCGAAAACGGCGGGGGCATCCGCAACTCAAGCATCCTGACGCTCAATAACTGCATCGTTAGCGGAAACCATACCGGCAACGGCGGCGATGGAGGCGGGATTCTGAACAGCAACACGATGACGATAAATAACAGCACGATCAGCGGAAATGCAGGTGCCATATCAGGCCGCGGCGGCGGGATCCATAACAGCTCCATGATGACGATCACCAACAGCGTCATCTCCGGAAATACAGAAGCAGGCGGAGGCGACGGCAGCGGAATTTACAACTCGAGTACGTTGACGATTACCGGCAGCACGATCAGCGGAAACTTTGCCGGACCAGGTAGCGGCAATGGCGGCGGGATATATAACAGCTCCACGCTGACGGTCACCGCCAGCACGGTCAGCGGCAACTCGGCCGGACCGAGTGGCGGCAATGGCGGAGGCCTTTATAACAGCTCCACGGCGACGATCACCGACAGCACGGTGAGCGGAAATACCGCTGCAGGAGGCGGCAACGGTGCCGGCATCTTCGACAACGGCTTAAGTCTGACGATGAACCGCAGCACGGTCAGCGGAAACACGACAGCGACGGGCACCGGCGGAGGAATCTACTCCGACGGCGTTGGCGAGTCGATCACCAACTCGACGATCAGCGGAAACAGCGCGGCCTCCGCCGGCGGCCTGTTTCACGATGGCGTTAACGTGACCCTGCTCAACGCGACCATCGCGAGCAACACGGGCGGAGGCATCAAGAACAATGGCTTTAGCTTGCAAATGACAAGTACGATCGTTGCAAACAACGGCGTCAACTGCACCGGCACGGTTGGTGACGGTGGCACGAACTTGCAGTTCCCTGGAACAACGTGCGGTGTCAGTATCACGTCGGCGGATCCGCTCCTCCAGGCGCTCGCCAACAATGGCGGTCCTACCCAGACCCAGGCGCTGACGGTCGGAAGCCCGGCAATCGATGCGGGCACTGAGGTCTGTCCTCCGACCCCTCCGACCGATCAGCGTGGCGTAACGCGGCCGCAGGGGCTTCACTGCGACATTGGGGCTTTCGAGTTGCAGCAGGGCACGGCGCCGCCGACGATCACGAAGTCGTTTGGTCTGGCGAGCTTAGCGCTGAACGGAACCACCTCGCTAAGCTTTACCATCAACAATCCGAACGCCTCCACGCTGACCGGTGTTGGCTTTACCGACGCGCTACCGGCGGGACTGGTCGTCTCGACCCCGAACGGGCTCGTCGGCAGCTGCGGTGGCGGCACGATCACAGCGACCGCCGGATCGGGCAGCATCAGCTTGACGAGTGCGACGCTCGTAGGGAGCGCCTCGTGTACCTTCAGCGTGAACGTGACTGGCACCACCGCGGGAACGAAGAACAATACGACCGGCGCGGTGACTTCGGTCGAAGGCGGTACTGGCGGCACGGCCTCGGCCAGCGTTACCGTTGCTGGCATCGCGCCGCCGACAATTGCGAAGTCCTTCGGTGCAGGGAGCATCGTGCTGAACGGGTCGACCTCGCTCAGCTTCACGATCACCAATCCCAATGCTTCTACGGCGTTGACCGGCGTCGGCTTCACCGACACGCTGCCGGCGGGCCTCGTCGTCTCGACCCCGAACGGCCTCACCGGTAGCTGCGGTGGCGGCACGATCACAGCGACCGCCGGATCGGGCATTGTCAGTTTGACGGGGGCGACGCTCGCATCGAGTGCCTCGTGTACCTTCGGCGTGAATGTGAACGGCACAACACTGGGAACGAAGAACAATACGACCAGCACAGTGACTTCGGTCGAAGGGGGTACGGGCGGCACGGCCTCGGCAAGCATCACGGTTGTTGCGGTAGGACCACCACTGCCGGTGACGAACATACCGACCCTGCAGCAATGGGCGCTGTGGTTGCTCGGTCTGTTGATTCTCGTCTCCACCGCCGCCGTTATGTCGCGCCAGCGCAGGAGAGATTAAGCAGGCGAAGGGCGGGTGCAGCTCGCAATGCTTTGCTGATCCGCCCGATCGGGGTTGCCGACTAATAATCGATGGGCTTCGTGCAGCCTATCGAAGGCGATGCGCGAGGGCTGGGTTGGAGTCGATACTTACTTGATTCTTATCCGCCTCTGCGTCGGGTTGCAGGTCCCCGCAACCAACAAATCAAGGGCTTGCAGCGATGCAGGCCCTTTCAATTTCCAGTCGGGGAAATAACCCGAGGATCAAATTCAATTCGCCAGAAACCGTTCAAATCTTGGCGGTTATCGCTAGCCGTGTGCCGCCATATCAAACGGCGCAACCTCATCGAACCCGCCCTCCCCGATTAGTGCCTGGATTGTGGCGAGATCTGGCGCGACGTAACGGTCCGCCTTGCTCCATTCGCGCATATGCGTCGTCGGCGAGCAGAAGCGTTGGCCTAGCCCGGTAAATTTCGAATAAATGACTAAGCGATAACGTCCCAGGCTTGATCGTGATTGAAGTCGAATTCGTCATGCGAATAATTTCCGTAGCGTATCCTTGAAACGGCGCGCAATCGCATCTTCATTAGCGTGACGCCCGCTCTGAACGATCACGCGACCACCAACAACGACGTCGCGCACCACCGACGTGTTGCCGGCGAAGATCCAGCTATCCAGCAGCGCATCGCCCGAGCGAGCGGCAAGCAATGGATGTTCGCTATCGAGCACGACGAGGTCGGCGCGATGGCCTACCGCCAATTGGCCTGCCGTAATGCCACAGGCTTGAGCGCCGCCCAATTGCGCGTGTTCCAATAATCGACGCCCCGTGGAGCGATCAGGGCCGCCGGCGAGCACGGTGCGCCGTCCTGTCGCAAGCCGCGTCGCGTATTCAAGCCAGCGCAGCTCCTCCACAGGACTCACTGAGATGTGACTGTCCGATCCA
>DATMNH010000100.1:0-72137 GCA_035568975.1 Casimicrobiaceae bacterium | reverse complement strand
GAGGTCCGGCGGGATTAAGCCGCCAGAGCGTAGTTTTCGTCGTTCGCAGTTAAGTTTGCGATTGCAGAGGATTCACAAGGTTCTGCACCTTGGCATGCCCCGCGCTGCTTCACAGTCCCCGTCGAAACCAGGTCGCCCCCGGTAACCGGTCCTGCTACGCGCCACGTTCCATGGCTCGCGCTGGAGTGTCAATGATACCACCGCAGGGGCTGGCACTTCCCTCCGGTCATTGACACCCCTCCATAGCTGGGGACGGCGTGTCCCCGACTCAAGAGCGCGTCAGGACCCGGCGATATGCTTCCAGAGCTCGGCCTTCGGTTCGACGCCGAGTCCTGCGCCGCGCGGCAACTCGAAGCGACCATCGACGCAGCGCATCCGCGTGTCGACGAAGCGCAGATTCGCTTTCACGCGGCCCCGAATCGAATTCAGGGGATCGCCGACACGCTATCGGCGCCCCGCCCCTCCGTCAATACGACAGAGGCGTTCGGGTACAATTCGTACTTTCGCGACCTTCGATTCGCTCAGGACTCTTCTCTTGGCCCTCGTTCCCATCATCCTTTCCGGCGGTGCCGGCACGCGGCTGTGGCCGTTGTCGCGCGAGTCGGCGCCGAAGCCTTTCGTGACGCTGCCGGACGGCGAGACCCTGCTTGCCAAAACGATCATGCGGGCGGTCGCGCTGCCCAACGTCGCGGCATTGATTACCGTGACCAATCGCGACTATTACTTTCACACCAAGGATGTCTATGCCGGCGCGGGAATCCCACCGGCGCAGGTTGTCTATCTGCTGGAGCCGTTCGGCCGCAATACCGCGGCGGCGGTGGCGCTGGCCGCGATGTGCGCGGAAGCGACCCTGGGCGCCGACACGACGCTGCTCGTATTGCCCGCCGACCACCTGATTCGCGACGCCGCGGCATTCGCGACCGCCGTCGAACGTGCCGCATTGCTCGCGAGCAAGGGATGGCTGGCGACGTTCGGCATCGTTCCGACGCATCCGGAGACCGGCTACGGCTACATTCAGTTTGGCGAGGCGCTGGAAGTCGCGAACACGTTCCGCGTTGACCGCTTTATCGAAAAGCCGCCGCTGGCCGAGGCAAGCAACTATGTCGCGACCGCGCGCCATGTGTGGAATTCGGGGATGTTCTGTTTCACTCCAGCCACGATTCTCGAAGCATTCGCGCAACATTCGCCGGCCGTGCTCGATTCGGTGCGCCGCGTTTGGCAGCTGCTGAGGACGCAGCCCAGCTCGGCGCTGATGGAGATCGACTCCGCGTTGTTCGCCGCAGTACCCGATATTTCGATCGACTATGCGGTCATGGAAAAGGCCGGCAACGTAGCGGTGGTACGCGGCGAGTTCGATTGGAGCGATGTCGGGTCGTGGCAGGCAGTGTCGGCGCTATGTGAGCCCGATGCCGACGGCAACCGCGGACAGGGCGCGCGGGTGGCAATCGCGACTCGCGACACGTTCGTCCATGCCGAAGATCGCGTGGTTGCCACGGTCGGCGTCGAAAATCTGGTCATCGTCGACACGCCGGACGCGGTGCTGGTCGCCCACCGCGACCAATTGCAGCGCGTGCGCGAAGTCGTCAGCGAGTTGAAGGCTCGTGGTCACGACGCATACAAGCTGCATCGCACGGTGGCGCGGCCCTGGGGAGCGTTCACGGTGCTGCAGGAGGGACCGGGATTCAAGATCAAGCGCATCGAAGTCAAGGCCGGAGCTGCGCTGTCGCTGCAGATGCACGCTCATCGCAGCGAGCATTGGGTGGTGGTCAGCGGCGAGGCGCGCGTCACCAACGGCGAGCGCATTTATCCCGTGCAGGTCAATGAATCGACTTTCATCCCTTTGAAAACGCGGCACCGCCTGGAAAATGCCGGTTCGGAGCCCCTGGTGATGATCGAGGTTCAATGCGGTGACTACGTCGGCGAAGACGACATCGTGCGCTTCGAGGACCAGTATGGCCGTGTGAAAGCTTGAGCCGGCGCGAGGCAAAATCAGGGCCCCGAGCTCGGCCAGCCGCCAGCGATCCGGTGTACTAGCGCGGTTTTGCATGGCCTCGGTGCGCCGGTGACCGCAGCGCGATCCCGCTCGCTCGACACCGTATAATTCTCTTTTTTTGCGCGTGCCCGTCACTGTTGTCCTCTCTCGTTCCACCGCTTGCTTCTCCACCGTCCGCTTCCTTGCCGGCCGCGCTGCCGAGATTGCTGCCGGCGCCACCCGACGCGGGCCGCAAGGCCTCGGTGCCGCCGCTCGCCGGATCGGCCGACGCGCTTGCGCTCGCGCAACTTGGAACCGAAGCGGCTAAGGAAGGGCGATTCGTCGCCATCGTGTGCGCCGAGGCAGCGGCGGCGCAGCGGCTCGCCGGCGAAATCGCCTGGTTCGCGCCGGCGCTGCGTATCGCGGTGCTGCCGGATTGGGAGACGCTACCCTACGATCATTTTTCGCCGCATCAGGATCTGGTGTCGGAGCGGCTGGCGACGCTTTACCGCGTTTCGCGCGGCGAGTGCGACGTGCTTCTGGTCGCCGCGACGACCGCGCTCTATCGGCTCGCGCCACCTTCCTACCTCGCGGGTTTCACGTTCTTTCTCGAGCAGGGAGAGGCGCTCGACGTCGACGCCTTGCGCGCACAGCTCGCGCTCGCCGGTTATCAACATATGACGCAGGTGGTCTCTCCCGGCGAATTCAGCATTCGCGGCGGACTGATCGATCTGTATCCGATGGGAAGCTCGCTGCCGTACCGCATCGATCTGTTCGATCAGGAAATAGAATCGATCCGGACTTTCGACATCGACACCCAGCGCACGGTGTATCCCGTGTCCACGGTGCGGCTGCTCCCGGCACGCGAGTTTCCGCTCGACGACGCCGGACGCACGCGCTTTCGCAGCCGCTTTCGCGAAGTATTCGAAGGCGATCCGTCGCGCTCTTCGCTGTACAAGGATATTTCGAACGGTGTCATCCCGGCGGGAATCGAGTATTACCTGCCGCTGTTTTTCGAGGCGACCGCGACGCTTGCCGACTACCTGCCGGCGAACACGGTCGTCCTGCTCCACGGCGACGTCCCCGCGGCGATCGTGCACTTCTGGCAGGACACCGAGTCGCGCTATAGGCTGCTGCGAGGCGACAAGGCGCGGCCGCTGCTGCCGCCGCCTGAGCTGTTCGTGCCCGAGGACGAGTTCAACGGCTTGCTGAAACCATTTGCCCGGATCCAGGTGCCAACGCAGAGTGCGGAGCCGACATCCGACGAAAAGCGCCCCAGGGCCGTGACGCAGCCTCTTCCATCGGTTCAGGTCGACCGCCGCGCGAGCGACCCGCTTTTGTCATTGAAACGCTTCGCCACCGCCACCCGCGAGCGCGTGCTCATTGTTGGCGAGAGTCTCGGCCGCCGCGAAACGATGCAGCAGTACTTCGCCGAATACGGATTCAAGCCGACGCTCATCGAAGACTGGGCCGCATTTCTCGCCAGCGACGCGAGCCCCGCGTTGGCGGTCAGCCCGCTGCATCGCGGATTTGTCTGGCCCGAAGCAAATCTCGCGCTCGTCACCGAAGCGGAGCTCTATGCCGACGTTGCCCGGCGGCCCGGCAAACGCGACGGACGCCGCAGCAACGTCGACGCCATGCTGCGCGATCTGTCGGAAGTCCGGATCGGCGACCCGGTGGTGCACGAGCAGCACGGCATCGGCCGCTACCTGGGATTGACCACCCTCGATCTCGGGGACGGTGCCAACGAGTTCCTGCATCTGCTCTACGCCAACGACGCCAAGCTCTATGTCCCGGTGTCGAGCCTGCACCTGATCAGCCGCTACAGCGGAGCGTCGCCCGAAGCCGCGCCCCTGCACGAGCTGGGAAGCGGCCAATGGGCGAAGGCCAAAAAGAAAGCGGCACTGCGAGCGCACGACACCGCGGCCGAGCTCCTCAACCTGTACGCACAGCGCGCGGCGCGCGAGGGACACGCATTCAAATTCGACGTGCACGATTACGAAGCCTTTGCCGCCGGTTTCGGTTTCGAGGAGACGCCCGATCAGGCGGCAGCGATCGAAGCGGTGATCGGTGACCTCACCTCCGGGAAGCCCATGGACAGGCTAGTATGCGGCGACGTGGGCTTCGGCAAGACCGAGGTGGCGCTGCGCGCCGCATTCGTCGCAGTGGCGGACGGCAAGCAGGTCGCGGTCCTCGTTCCGACGACCTTGCTGGTCGAACAGCATTTCCAGACCTTCTCCGACCGTTTTGCCGATCTGCCGGTGAAGCTCGCCGAGCTGTCGCGCTTCCGCTCCAGCGCCGAGGTGAAAACCGTGCTCGAGGGGCTCGCCTCGGGACGGATCGACCTCGTCATCGGAACCCACAAGCTCATTCAGCCCGACGTCAAGTTCCAGCGGCTCGGACTGGTCATCATCGACGAGGAGCACCGCTTCGGCGTGCGCCAGAAGGAGCGCCTGAAGCGGCTTCGCGCCGAAGTCGACGTGCTTACGCTCACCGCGACGCCGATCCCGCGAACGCTGGCCATGTCGCTCGAGGGGCTGCGCGATTTTTCGGTGATCGCCACCGCGCCGGAGCGGCGGCTGGCGATCAAGACTTTTGTCTCGCAATACTCTGCCGGCATCGTCCGCGAGGCTGCGCTGCGAGAGTTGAAGCGCGGCGGCCAGATCTATTTTCTGCACAACGACATCGACACGATCGTGACCATGGGCGACAAACTATCGGCGCTGGTGCCCGAAGCGCGCCTGGCGATCGCCCACGGCCAGATGCCCGAGCGCGAGCTGGAGCGCGTGATGCGCGACTTCTATCAGCAGCGTTCCAACCTCCTGCTCTGCTCGACCATCATCGAGACCGGAATCGATGTGCCGACGGCGAACACCATCCTCATTCATCGCGCCGATCGGTTCGGCCTGGCGCAGCTTCACCAGTTGCGGGGCCGCGTCGGACGCTCGCATCACCAGGCGTACGCCTATTTGCTGACGCCGCCCGAAGAAGCGCTGTCGGTGCAGGCCAAGAAGCGCCTCGAGGCAATCCAGTTGATGGAGGAGCTGGGATCGGGCTTCTACCTTGCGATGCACGATCTGGAGATACGCGGCGCGGGCGAAGTGCTGGGCGACGAGCAGTCGGGCGAAATGCAGCAGATCGGTTTTCAGCTCTACGCTGACATGCTCAAGGCCGCGGTCGACGCGTTGAAATCAGGCAGGGAGGTCAACCTCAGCGATCCGCTCGGCGTCACCACCGAAATCAATCTGCACGTTCCGGCGCTGCTTCCCGAGACCTACTGCAACGACGTGCACGAGCGTCTGGTGTTATACAAGCGGCTCGCCAACTGCGACAACGCCGCGGCGCTGACCGAGATGCAGGAGGAACTGATCGACCGCTTCGGCCTGCCGCCGGAGCAAACGCAGGCGCTGCTGGCCTGCCACCGGCTGCGCCTGATTGCACGACCGCTCGGCGTCCTCAAGGTCGACGCCGGACCCGAACGCACGCAGGTCCAGTTCGGGCCCGATCCGTCCTTCGATCCGGGTAAGCTGATCGCGCTGGTGCAGCAGGACGGACGTTACCGCTTCGCCGGTCCGGATCGAGTCAGAATCGAACGCGCGGCGCCGACGCTCGAGGAACGCGTCGCTTTGGTCGAAGCCTTTCTCGGACGGCTGACGTGAGACCTCAAAGTGCCGCGACACTGCAGTGACGGGTGCGAGGGCCTCGAGCGCGTGGGCGAGGGTGCGTCGCGAAACGTTCGCACTAGTGAAACTGCGCCGCGATGCTCTTGATTCCGCCGAGCAGCATCTCCACCGCAACAGCAGTCAGCACCAGTCCCATGAGCCGCTCGAAGGCGCGCATCGCGCGCTCGCCCAGCAGCCGCTGCAGGCGATCGGCGGCAAGCAGCACCAGCGTCGTAATGACCATGGCGCCGGTCAGCGCGGCCGCCCATATACGGAGCTGGTCCGGATCGCGCGAGCCCATCAGCATCACTGTCGCGAGCGCGGACGGCCCGGCGATTGCCGGTATCGCCAGCGGCACGATGAAGGGTTCGGCGCCAAGCGTGTCACCGAAGATGCCTTCAGGATGCGAAAACACCATTCTGAGCGAGATCAGAAACAGGATCACTCCGCCGGCGATCGACAGCGAAGTTTCCGACAGGTGCATAAGGGCCAGGAAGGCATGGCCGCCGAACAAAAACACCAGCAGTACCGCGTAGGCGATCAGACACTCGCGCACGACCACGCGCATGCGCTGCGGTCCCGGCATCGCCTGAAGCGCGCTCACCACCAGTGGCACGTTGCCGAAAGGGTCGATCACCAGGATCAGCAGAATGGTGGCCGAAAGCAGCTCTGATTGCATCGCTTGCGCAGTGTTTCTCGAAGACGCCGAAGTATATCGCTCCTCCGCCGAGACAATCAGAAACTAGCACGCGAGGTGGCCGAAAGCGCGGCCGATCGGACAGCTAATGCAGCTTTACGCGCGGCTCGATGCGCCGGCGCAAGAAACGGCCGACGGTGTCGAACGCGACACGAACATAGCCGTGAATCGAGAGCTGATGCAGCTTGTAGAGCGAGGCGTACATCGCGCGCGCGATCAACCCCTGGATGAGCATGCTGCCTCCGATCAGCCTGCCCATCAGATTGCCGACTGCGGAGAGCTCGCCGAGCGACACCAGCGACCCGAAATCGCGAAATCGAAACGGCGGCAGCGCCTTCCCCGCCAGCCGCGCCAGCATGCTGCGGCGAAGCAGCGATGCCTGCTGATGCGCGGCCTGCGCCCTCGGTGGGACCAGGCGCCCCTCCTTCCCTGCGCCGGGCCACGGGCACGCGGCACAATCTCCGAACGCAAAGATGTCCGGGTCGCGCGTCGTCTGCAGGGTCTCGGTCACAACCAGCTGGTGCAGACGATTGACCTCGAGACCATCGAGCGAAGCGAGAACGGCAGGTGCCTGGATGCCCGCCGCCCAGACCACCAGGTCGGCAGGCAGAAAACCTCCGTTGGCGGTGTGCACTCCGCCGGCATCGACGGCGGTGACGCGTTCCGCGGCGCGCACGGAGACGTCGAGCTTGGCAAGAAGCTCGGTCGCGGCCTCTCCGATGCGTTCCCCGAGCTGCGGCAGAATACGTGGCGCGGCTTCGAGCAAGGTCAGGCGGATGTCCTTTTCGGGGTCGAGCTTGTCGAGGCCGTAGCCGATGTGTGCGCGAGTGGTCTGTCGAATCTCGGCCGCGAGCTCGACGCCGGTGGCTCCCGCGCCGATGATCACGATGTCGACATGCGCGGGCCTGCCCTGCGTCGCCTCGTCGTCGGCGCGAACACATGCCGCGAGCAGCCGCCGGTGAAAGCGGTCGGCGTCGATCGCCGTGTCGAGCGAAATCGCGTTTTCGGCCGCGCCGGGCACGCCGAAATCGTTGGTCGTGCTGCCGATGCACAGAATCAGGGTGTCGTACGCCAGGACGCGCTCGGGCAACATCTGCCTGCCCTCGTCGTCGTCGACGGGCCCCAATGTCAGCTTCCGCTGTGTTCGGTCGAGTGCCACGATTGCGCCTTGGCGAAAACGGAAGTGATGCCAATAGCCCAGCGCCAGATAATCGACGTCGTGCGCGGAGGCATCCATTCTTCCCGCCGCGACTTCGTGCAGCAGCGGCTTCCAGAGATGCGTTTCGAAGCGGTCGACCAGCGTAATATCGGCGCGCCCCTTGTCTCTGTCGCCTAGCTTGTCGCCCAGCGCGGTCGCCAGCGGAAGGCCGCCGGCACCGCCGCCGACGATCACGATGCGATGCGGCCGGGAAGTTGTCTCTGCCATGTCAGCACCAGGGCGACGCTCTCGCGCCTTCTGCATCGGCGACCGGCTCGCAGTCCTCCGCACCGCGCCAGGTCATAGGTGCGACGTTGCTCACGTGGAGGATCCGCCGAGCGACTCCCTGAGTCGTCTCATCGTGGCGGCCTGCGTCTTCAGTGCGTAGTCGAACAGCGCGAGCCGCTGTCCCATCAGTTCGCCGCTGAGCGATGCCTGGTCTGCGGGCTCGAGCTTGAGAAACGCGTCGGCTTCGCCGGTATCGACGCAGATATTCATCCCGGATTTCTTCGCGATGTGCATCATTGCCGCATTTTCCGACAGGCAATGCATATACATCCGCGTGACAAACCGGTTGCGTGCGTGCTCGACCGCGCGCGCGAACAACGCAGTCCCGATTCCGCGCGAGCGATCACCTGGAAGGACCGAAACGCCGAGCTCGGCGCCGTCGACACCGAATGCGACATGGGCTGCGGCGGCAAGACAGAGCTCGTCCTCATAGACGCCGAAGACGGCGCCAGTGTCAAAATCAATGCCCTGAACATACGCTGCGATCGCGTCGGGCCCGAGCGGCGAGCCGAACCGCAATCGGATATCCTCGCTATCAAGGCGCAGAAAATGTTCGAGCAGTTTCGGCCGCGCGGCCTCGGCCAGGCGATGAACGGGAATGGTACTCATCCCGGATCCGATCCAGCCAGCCCTCTGCATGGAGTTATTGCCGACGCTGAATGCCGCGCAGCGGCCGGCAATACCCGGAAGTCGGCAAACGGCGGATGGGATCGCATGGTCGAGGGCGGTAAACGCGCTGCGTCCATTCTACCGCGCCACCAAGTGCGGGTCGCTGGCTGCCGGTCGGAACGTACGGCCCGCACCCCGCTGAACATTGAATATGTGGACCTCGCCTGCAACAATAGCGGTCCGCTTCGACCAAAGGCTGGAGCGACCAGCGCTCGCTCTCTTCATGAAGATGATGGAAAGGAAGTTCGACGAAATGGACAAGGGCAAGAAAGGGATGCTGTCGATCGATGACGTGATGAGAATCTACGGCCGGTCCGACAAGGGCTGAGCTCAGATCTCCCCGGCGCGCGCCGGGCGGTTGCGCACGGCGCGATTCGGCGGCATGCTGCGGTCATGAGCCGATCCCTTGTTCCTGACGCGGTAGAGCGCTATCTCGAGGTCGAGATCGCGCGCGAGACTCCATTGCAGCGGCGTCTTCGCGAGGAGACCTCGCCCCTTCCCCTTGCTGGTATGCAAATCGGCGCCGATCAGGGCGCCCTGCTCGCCATGCTGGTGCGATCCATCGGCGCGCGGCGGGCGATCGAGATCGGCACCTTCACCGGATACAGCGCGCTGGCCGTCGCGTCGGCGCTGCCAGCCGGCGGCAAGCTCGTGTGTTGCGACGTCAGCGAAGAGTGGACCAATATCGCCAGGCGGTATTGGAAAGAAGCCGGGGTGGCCGATCGGATCGAGCTCAAGCTGGCGCCGGCAACCGAGACGCTCAGCGCGTTGATTCGGGACGGCGGCGCCGGCACGTTCGATTTCGCATTCATCGATGCCGACAAGAGCAACTACGACGCTTACTACGAATCGTGCCTGACGCTCCTCCGTGCCGGAGGCCTGATAGCGCTCGACAACATGCTGTGGTCCGGCCGGGTGGCCGACCCGGAATTCCACGATGCCGACACCGACGCCCTGCGCGCTCTCAACGCGAAGATTCGCGATGACGCGCGCGTTTACGCCTGCCTGCTGACCGTAGGCGACGGTGTCATGCTGGCGCAAAAACGTCCGCGGAAATAGCGAGCAACGCAGGCGTAGGATGCGTGAGCTTTCCGGAATCGCCGCAGTCCGTGTAGAAAAGTTTCTCCAGCCCGATGAGGCTTGGCTACGCAGCAACCACGATGCTATTTTTACCTGGCTTAGCTGATGGATTGTAGGTGCGACCGCTGCCGACTTGGTGAAGTTCTCGCCGGTACAAAATATTCTCGGCTTCTTGTTCCGAAATAGAATCTGCCGGCGCCGCCGAGATGAGGGCCAGGGATTTAAGGAAGTCGCCGCACTGTATGCACGGCGAGGAGAATCGTGCCATATTTGCCAATCGCATCGTCAACCAAATTATGAGCGGCAGCGTCAGAACGGCGCGGCGTCCTTTCGGAACTTTTTCACCAGCAGGAAAATCGTCAACCCGGTAAGCGCGAGTGCACGATCATCACCTTTACGCAATGGCTGCTTGGTAAAGACCGGCTCGCATTTGTTCCTGCGATCCTGCGCTCGGTGAGATCGTCGCGGGCAGCGTCGCCACTGAATCCAAAGCCATCCCACGGATACAGTTCATTAATGTGAAACTCCCTATTCTTTCATCGCTGCCAAGCGGCCGAGATCGATCTTGCTAAGCGCGAATTTGATGGCTTCCATCTTTACTCCGTTGCCATTGACCTCGACGTCGAATCGGCCGTCGAGCAACACTTTCAACTCTCCCTGCTGGGAGCGCGTGTCGTAGATTTCGTGGGTCTGCCGCCCGTTGATGAGCGTCGTCTTTTCGTAGCCGGTGTCGGTCTCCTTGTCCAACTTCGGCTCCATCGCTGCGGCCATGCCGGCGAGTGAGGTCAAGGTGCCGAGATCTGAAATCTTGACGTGAATGCGGCCACTCGCGGCATCCTGATAGTCCGCCTCGGCAGTGGATATGCGGATACCCATCATCTCGTTTCTCTCGCCCGACGCGCTGGAACGAGGCATTTCGGGCAGCGACTCGGGCAGCATTGCCTTCAGCTCGCGAAAATCCACCGGTTCAATTGTCTTGCCGCCCCTCAAGGCATTGCCGAGCGCGCCTAATGCACCTGCGGCCGTGGCGACGTCGTTGGGTGAGGAAGCACCGTAGGCGGCCTTGGCGTTGCCTGGCGCCGCCGCACTCTTCGCTTGCGCCGCCTGCTTCTCCATTTGCCGCCCATACTCCGCCATCTGAGCGACGGCCGACCCGATCGCTGCCTTGCCCTTGTCGTCCTGCCCAAGGAGCCCTCCCAGCAGCGAACCCGCGGCGGACGCGCCTGCTTTTTCCGAAGCTGCCTCACGTTCCGAAGCGCTACCGTGCATGCCCATCCACGGCATGCCGCGCGCCCCGATCATCGTCCCGCTGATGGCGCCGAAGACGACGCCGAGAGCGACCGCGCAGATGACGACAACCACGGTATATCCGATCGCCTTTTCCTTCGGTGCCTTCATCAGTACCGGCAGGCCGAGATAGAGCAGATAGAGGCCATAGATCGCTGCGATGACTCCCAGCAACGAAAGCATCGGGATCGCGCCTAGGATGCCGGCGAGCCATGCCGGCGTGTAGGAGTAAGCGGCGACCTTCAATGCCTGGGCCTGGTTCTTTTCTCCCGAGAACGTTGGCGCAAGCGCGTCGATGATGAGCGCCAGCACGAACACCCCGATCAACGCCAATACGAACGCGACGGCAGCGTACGACACACTGCTCAGAATCGGGGTACGCACCGTCCCCAGGAACGGCACGCTGATGCCCACCAGCGACATGCCGATGATCGACGCGATCGGACCGATCGCTGCCAGCGGCACGATGTAACCGGTATAGAGCTTTCCCGTCGAGGTCGTCTCCGCAGCGATCACCGGCCACTCCGCATTCGGCTTGAGCAGAATGTTCTTGGCGCGTTCCAGTAGCCCCGGGAACTGCTTCTTCATGTCGTTCCACGTCGCGGCGGCAGCAGCGCCCGCTCCAGCCGCCGTGGCGGCAAACGCCACTTCAGGGGCTGGCGTCGGCTTCACAGCCTCCACGCTCGCGGCGGCGCCGCAACTGGCGCAAAAGCGCGCACCTTCCGCCACCGGATGATTACATGTCGGACAATTCATATTGCTTCTTTCATGTTGACTAGGTGGACCATGGTTCCCATCGTGGCGCTGCTCTGTTTTACCCAAAAGATCGCAACCTCGATCCGCTTTCCCGGAAAGGTGAACGCGCCCGCTTTGTAATCGGTGGAGTTTGTTTTGATGTGCGGATTCTCGGTGCCTTTCGTCTGGTAGAACTCGTAGACCTTCTCGAACGCATCCGGGGTCGTGTAGGCGACGCTTCCTGGGTGATGTGCCTGGTCGGCCTTGGTCAGCATCTCGTTCATCTTCGCGCCTGGGTACACCGGAACATCGGCAGCAAATGCCGTGGAAGAGATGGACCCGACCATCAGTAGAATTGCGAGTGCTGTTTTCATCAATGCATCCCAAGCGGTAAATTCAAAAGCTGTATACGCCATGACGCGTTCGAGATCGCGTCGCCGAATTGCGGCCCTCATTGCCCGCTCTTCTGAGTACGAGCGCGATCTGCGGGCTCGATTACAAGTCGCCGATCAATGGAGCACGCCGACTCCAATCGCGGTAAGTACCCAGTTAGCCGCGTAGAGATTAGTAGCGGTCCCGAAACAGCGCAGCGTAAGGGTAGAGGTGGCCGCAAAAGAAGCCGTGTCTTGAAGTGGAATGGTTACGTCGCCCCCGGCGATGACATTTCCCGTCGAGAAATCACCCGTGCTCAACCGGCACTCGACGATTTGCCCGACAGTATCGCCATTGAGCAATCTGGTCTTCGCACTAATGACGTAATCACCGGCCGGCACGGTCAGCGCGACGATGTCTACATGTCCATCGAGCAAACCGGAAGCACCGCGCGACTTGGCCACGTACGCATCGCTCGCACCAGCGGCACCCATCGCGCCCTGCGGACCTTGCGGACCGATGGGCCCAACGGGACCCTCGGGTCCGACCTCGTTCCAGCTGATCGGGGTTTCATTTGACTTGCATTGCGTCACTGTGGCGTCGATTACACGTAACCCGCCGCCGACTTTGTTGTAGCAGCCGTTGATCGTGTTGTCGCCGGGAATGCCCGCGTACGCGCTCCCACCCGTCACTACCAGCACTGCAGCTGCGAAGAGCGGCAAGCGCCAGCGCGGGGTTCCTATACTGCGCTGCTTTGAGCTACGTTCGAAGGTCGTCATTGTGTTTCCTCTTTTTCCGTTGTGCGTCGTTGAGCCCCGCGGCCATGTCGATCCGATTCGCGATGGTGCCCGGACCGGGATTGAGCCGCTGAATTGTTTCAAGGACGGAGAACATCCCGTCTGGCTAGGGGCATGCGCCTATGCGCTTGGCGTGTACTTTTGTCCCGTTGGTGTTTTCGCTCTCGTAGCTGTCGCCATGGTAGGTCGTAGTACCCGTGTTCGCGCCTATGGAGCATTGCGAGCTGATCGTTACCTGGCTTCCACTTGCTTTTAGAGCGGTCAACTTGCAACCGGTAGCAGCCGTCGCCTTTTCGATGCCAGCCTTGAGGGTACTTTCATCACCGTTCATCACCTGCGCCTCTTCCGGAGTCACGCAGCTTTTGATGACGCGGCTCCTGCCACCTGTTTCCATTGTTGTTTCCCACTGTCCGGGGTGGACCCGATCCACGGCCTCGGCCCCCGACACGGGCACTGCAATCGCACCAAACAACGCCAACGACCAATAACTGATTGAATGTTTCACAGCATGTTTCCTTGTGATCCGGCGCTCATCGCGACACAATGGACGAACGCACCGGTCTTACCTGGAAGACGGAAACTGGAAGGCCGACGGGGTCATGGTCGCCCAGACTTCCGACTTGACACCGTTTTGTGTCGTGCCCTTGTACACTGCCGGCGAGTCGATCATCTGTACCGATACCCGACCTGCCGTCGCGGCTTTCAACGTGCCGGCGTGGACCGCTGCAACGCAAATGTTGCTATCGCTGGTGTAGACCAGGGTCCCGTAAACCGAGCCAGCGGGCGGCGAGTTGGCTAGCACGCTGGGCGGGCACGCACAGGCATAGGTCTTGCCGATTTCAAAGCTATAGGCGGCGTCGGGACAATCGCCGATATCCAGCGCAGCGGGTGCAGCCATCGGCGGAGCGGCGGTTGGAGCGCTGGTTGGCGTCTGGCCGAGCGCCGCCTGGCAGGCAAACAAGGCGGCCGCCGTGGTGAGCGTCGCGATGCGTGCGAAGCATGTCGTCATTTCTTTTCCTCTCTGCGAATGGTGCTTTGGTTATGGCGAAGCTCGCCCGTCCGCGCGTCGGCCGCAGCTGTCGTCGCTTTGGTACTGACCTGGGCTTTCTTGCCGCCGACGAAAATGATGCTTTTGTCCGTGCCGCGCCTTGATGTCTTGCTCGTCGAAGAAGTCTTGTTCGGAACCATCGGCGTCGTGTTCGGCTTTGCCGACTTTTGATGAACCGACTCTTGAGTCGAATCGGCAGCCTGCCAGGGATGACCACCGGGGCACGTCAAGGCCGCGTCGACCGATCTATTGGCTGCGATGTTCGCGCCGTGATTACTAAAATTCGAGATCGATGCGAGGTTGGACGCAGTATGCGAAGAGACCATCGAGATATGCACGCCGTCGCGGTCGAGAATAAGCGTCCGCCCAAAAGCACTCGCATTTCCGGGCAAAAAGCACACCGCGGCAATCGCCAAACCTACCGTTCCCTTCGACATTTCCATTTTCGATCCTTAGTTGTTTGGCCTGCCCAGCGTAATCATTGTCCCGGGCACGGCGGACCGTTGCCTCCAGGAGATGACTGCGCCGAAGCTTTTGCCCGGAAACCTGAATCCGGCGTGCTTGACGTCCTTCGTCAGCAGCGTCCCGGTCGGAGTTTCGGCAGCGATCTTGCGATAGAACTCGAAGACTTTGTCGAAATCATCCTGCGTGGTGTACACGGCACTGTCCGGATCTTTTTCCTGCATCGCATGGGTCAGCGTCGCGCTGAGCGTCGCCCCCGGATAGACCGGGACATCGGCAGCCAAGGCTAGCGAGGAAAGGGACAGGAGCAGTAGCAAGTGGGCCATTGCCGTCTTCATCGGGATTCCAATTCCATTACCGGGTGTCATCGCGCTGCTGCGGTCGGCTTCATTTACGGTTAGCTGGCCGCCAGACGGACAAGGTACCTCCTGGCACGCCAGGCCAACCTACGGATCACACGCGGATACTGGATATTCCCGAAACGGGCGGCGTCAGCCGGCCTTGAGCGACCGGTAGATCGCCTCGGTTTCCGCCGAGGGTTTGACGCCGAGCACAACGGAGAGCAGATGGCGACAGCGTCGATAAACCTCGAGCGCAGCTGCCGATTGACCCAAGTTTTGATAGGTCAGCATCAGTCGACGGTAGAGTTCTTCCGAGAGGTTGTCGAGTTCCAGCCCGCGGTCGTACACGCGAGCCGCCCGGTCAGCCTCGCCTTGATCTTCGAGGTGCTTGCCCACCGCAACGAGATTCCGCAAGAATTTCCCACGCAGCCTTTGGCGCATTCCGAGCATCCAGGGCGCTTCGCCTTCGCCCTCGAGAAAATGCCCTCGATAAAGGGCAAAAATCGAATCGGCGAGCTCCCCAAGGATCTCGCGCCCGTCCGCCGCCGCAATCGCCGCCTCCACCTCGTCGAGCCGGCGTTCGAGCGCCCAGGCATCGACCCAGACGATCTTCACATTCAGCGTCAGCTTGCCGTCGACCAGCAGGATGGCATCGTCGCGCCCGAGCAGCTTCCGCAAACGGTAGAGCGTGCTCTCGAATGCGCGGCCCGCGTCGCCCTCTCCGCTGGGCCACAAGTTGCCGATCACCGCGTTCGTTGCAACGTTGTGGCCACCGAGCGCGATCAGCGATTGCAACAGGTCGAGCGACTTTCGCTGCGCCTTGCCGGTGGACCGCATCGCCGTTCCTTCGACCGCGAGCAGGAACGGTCCCATCGCGGAAACCTTGATCGGCCACGGCCACGACTCGCTGTCCGGAGAAGGCGGCGCGAGCTGCCGCCGACGTACCAGTTCCCGGATGTAATCGACTTCAAGCCCCGCGGCGAGCGCCGCCGCCGCAAATCGGGCCACCAATTCGGGCACGTACTGAAGAAACGTGAAATTACGCGTGTCCTTGAGCACGGCCACGCTCCGCGCCAGATGCTCGGCACCGTTCGCACCGTCGCGCAACGCAATCATTGTTTCGATCACCGCTATCGGTGCATCGAACAGAGGCGCCTGCTGCGCTGTGCAGCAGGCGCGGGCCTCCCGGAAATTGACCAAGGCCTGCTCGAGCTCGCGGCGCATTGCATACGCCGACGCGACCACCTCGATCAAGCTCGGTCTCTGCAATGCCGGGACCCCCACGGCCTCGGCGAGCGCTACCGTAGCTCGCCCGGCCTCCACGGCGTCGTCCGGACGGCCTTGGAGCAGCGCCAGAATGGCCTTGTAATAGCTAAGATAAAATGAAGTCAGTCGGGTCGGGTGTTTGACGCATACCGCCGCACGAGCGAGATAGCCTTTCGCCGCCGCCAGGTCGCGTTGCTGGAAGGCAGTCCGAAAACGGGTCAGCAGCAGCACCATGTGACTCAACGTGCCGTCGAAGCCATTCTGTTCGGACAACGCCTCCGCCTGCGCCAGCATGGCCATCGCTTCTGCGTAACGCGCTTCACCATTGATCCACGCCGCATGGCTGATCATCCAGAGTATGCGGCGGCGGGGAGCGAGATGCGGATCGCTCGTCAATGGATCGAGCAGCTCAACCAGCGCCGCGGCATTCGCGCGATCTCCCGCGACCATGTAGTGCGTAAGTAGCAGGCCCCCGGCCGAAATGCGCGCGGTGACCTCCATGTCAGCCTCGAGCAGTTCGCGCAGGCGCAGGGCGATCCTGGGGAGCGCCGGGCTTTCGGGTCGCCGCATCGTCAGTGCAATAAGCGCGGCCGCCGATACCCGGGTCTCCGCCCACGGCGTCACAAAGCGCGGAGAATCGGCCAGCGCGCGCTCGAGGATCGGTACCCATCGATCGAGCATGCGGTAGTCCGCCATTTCGTTGTAGTGACTCTCCACAATGGCTGCAGCGCACGACAATTGACCGGGCATGTCCCCCGTGGCGACGAAGCCATCGTAGGCGGGCTCGAGCCACAGTGCGGCCTGCGGCTGATCGATTTCGAGCAGCGCGATGCCGGCCCAGAATTGCAACCACGGCGAGGCGGCGGTCAGTTCACGAGGCAACGCAGCAATCCACGTGCTGATAACTTGGGTTCGACCCTGGCTCTGCAGTCGCTCCGAGTTTTTGAGCACAAGGTTTGTGACTGCGGCCCAGTCGTTCGCTTCGCGATATAACGCAAATGCATTGTCGACGTTGGCCTCCGCCTCGAGCAGCCATCCAGCGGCACTCAAAACCCCTGCGAATTCCGTGCTGCCCAGAATCTGCACCGCACGGCTGCGCAGAAACTGGCGGAATAGGTCGTGATAGTTATAGGTCACCTGCTCGCCGACACGTCGTTCGATGAAGAGGTGCCGACGGTACAAACCGTCGAGAATTTTGGCCGCGTCGGGATTGCCGCTGATTTGCACCGCCGCGTTCACGGTGACGTTCGGCAAGCACGCGGTCCGCATCAGAAAATCGCGCGTGCCCACAGGACTCTGATCGAAAATCTGGCCCGCAAAATAGTCGAATACCGTGTCCATCGTCTCCGACTGGGAGATATGATTCACGGCGCCCGTTCGCCTGAGCCGCTCGAGCATCAGGACGAGCCCGGCCGCCCATCCGTTCGATTGGTCGTGCAGCGTACGCAGCGCTACCTCATCGAGGCGGGTTTTGCCGCCGCTGATTGCCGCCGTTTCCTCTAGCGTCAGGCGGAGCTCGTCCCATCCCACATGGCCGACGTTGTTGTTGGCGAGAGCGCGCGCGAAATCCGGCGGCGGCTCGGCGCGGCTCACGACGATCAGATTGCTTCCGGCCGGCAGTTCGTGCAGTGCCGTTTCGACGACACCATGAAACGCCGACTCGACTGCCACCTCCTGGTAGTTGTCCAGAACCAGCGCCGATGGTGTCGGCAAGCGGCTGTACAGCTCGCGAAAAAAGCGCCGTGTGAAGCGCGGTAAGTCGTTCAGGTGTTCCGGCATCAGGAGCGGCAGTGTTGTGCGCTTTGGCGGCGACGCCATCCCTGCGGCTTGGCCGAGGTAATAGAAAAACGTCGCGAGGTCCGCATCGCCGGCATCGACCTGGTACCAGATCGCCCGAAGCTTGCGCGTTTGCAGGAACGTAGCCACCAAGGTGGTCTTGCCGGCTCCCGGCGGGCCGGTGATCCACAGCAGGGGATGGTGACTGCGCTCCTGCAGCAAGGTAAAGAGGCGCGTTCGCTGAATCGGCCGATGCAGCTTCGGGTAGCTCAGTTTCGCCAATGCGGGAGCGATCTTTGCCATCACCGCGCAACCAACGATAGGAGCGGCAAACGACCGCAGAAAAAGCCGCGCGAACGAAAATCGGTCAACTCAATCTGATGAGCAATGCGGGCAGGAGAAATCCGTGATAACGCGTGCGCGATCATCGGCCGCGGGTCGCCTTTTCCTTTTTTGCCGGCGCCGTTGTTTCGATTGGCGCGGTCTCGGCTTTTTCCTTGGGCGCGCCCAGCCGCAGCAGGGGGTTGTTCTTGATCTTGCCGGTCACTTCGCCCACGTCGGTCACGACCTTCTTGGTCTGGTCCTCGATGGCGGAGAATTTTTCGATGATCTTCGGCAGCGAGTCGAGCACGGTAGTGAGGCTGCTTCGTTCCGATGGTATCTCCGGAATCTGGCCTTCGGGCGTCACGGCCACCAGGGTTTGTGCGTTGGGAGCGCCGCCGTTGAGCTCGATGAAGACGACACCGGTGATGCCCTTGAGCTTGAGACTCGCTTTGGTATCGGTCTTGACCGGCGCCTCCTTGCGCAGGTTCACGTCCACTTGCACCTTGCGCGGATCGGCGGTGTCGAGGGCCATGGCCTTGACCGTTCCGACATCGACGCCGTGGAACTTGACCGGATCGCCGAGCGCGAGTCCGCTGACGGACTCGGTGAAATGGATGCGGTAGAGCACGTCGTCGCGATGCCCCGAGCTCTGCAGCCATACGAAAAAAAACACCGCGGCTATCGCCAGGCCGATGACGAACAAGCCTTCGATGAAATATTGTCTGTCAGTTTCCATGGTTGTGCTTCCTCGAGGTCATCGCGCCTTGCGCTCTCGGACCGTGCAGAAATTCGTGGACCCACGGCTGGTCGGAGCGCCTCAGCTCGGCGAGCGTTCCAACGATGATTTTCTTGTCGACCAGCACCGCGATTCGCCCGCAGATGGTAAAGAGTGTCGTGAGATCGTGGGTGACGATGACAACGGTGATGCCCAGGCTCTGGTTGAGCTGCTGAATCAACGCGTCGATGCCGCTGGCGGTCAGCGGATCGAGATCGGAAGTCGGCTCGTCCAGAAACAGAATCCTCGGGTCGAGCGCGAGCGCTCTCGCGAACGCCGCACGCTTGACCATGCCGCCGGAGAGCTCGGAGGGAAGCTTGATGCCGCTGTCGCCCGACAAGCCCGCAAGCTCGAGCTTCATCGCGGCGATCCGTTCCTGCTCTTCCGGCGAGAGATCGGTGTGCTCGCGCATCGGCAGCATCACGTTCTGCGCCACCGATAGCGACGAAAACAGTGCGCCCTGCTGGAAAAGCACGCCGACAAGCGAAGCCTTCTCCGCCGGGCCAATGGCATCGATGCGCTTGCCGCTCAAGAGTACCTGCCCCGCATCCGGCCGATGAAGGCCGGTGAGCGTCTTCAGCAGTACCGATTTGCCCGACCCCGATCCGCCGGCGATGCCGATGATCTCGCCTTCGTGAATGTCGAGGCTGACCTTGTCGTGCACCACCTGCTTGCCGAAGCGGTTGACGATGCCTCGCGCGGAAAGGATCGGCTCGCCGTGCTTTTGCGCTCGCGCGCTCATATGCCGAGCTTTTCGAACAGGATGGAAAACAATGCGTCGAGCACGATCACCAGAAAGATAGCCTTGACCACTGCACGGGTGGTCTCGCCGCCGACGCTTTCCGCCGAGCCTCGCACCCTGAGTCCGTGCATGCAGCCGACGACGGCGATGAGAAAGCCGAAGACCGGCGCCTTGATGAGGCCGACGAACAAATCGTTCGCGTCGACCGCAATATGAACGCGCTGCACGTATTGCAGGGGCGAAACATCGAGAAGAAATCTGGAGATCATCGCCCCGCCGAACAAGCCCATCACGTCGGAGAAAAAGGTCAGCAGCGGCAGCGTTATGACAAGCCCGATCACGCGCGGGACCACCAGCATTTCCATCGGATCCATGCCCATCACCTTCAGCGCGTCGACTTCCTCGCGGGCCTTCATCACGCCGATCTCGGCGGCGAACGCAGAGCCCGATCGTCCGGCGACCATGATGGCCGTGATCAGAACCCCCATCTCGCGCAACATCGACACCGCCACCAGATTGATGGTGAAGTCCTCGCCGCCATACGGACGCAATTGCGCCACACCCTGGTAGCCGATGACGATGCTGATCATGACCGCCATGAGGCCGACGATCGGAAGCGCGTGAATGCCGGTCTCCTCGATGTGGCGCGAGATCGAGGGCAGCCGCAGGCTAGACGGGTGAAGAATCGCGTGACCGATCGCGCTGGTGGAGCGGCCGACGAACGTGATGATGTCGAGCATGTCGTGCCACGCGTCGTCGGCGCCCTTGCCCAGTTGGATGACGAGCTGCCGCCACCTCGGAACGCGCGCCACTCTGGGCAGCGGCTTCAACTCGAGCCCGCCAATGAGGTCGACCAGCGCCTGGTGGTCGGCGCTGATGCCGGTCAATTCGATACCCTTGCTGCGCAGCCCGCACAGGAACAACGCGCCGGGCGTGTCGAGGCCGGAGAGGTCGCTTACGTCGAGCGCACCAGACTTGCGCCTCTTCGGCCAACGCCCGAGGGATTTTTCGGCCTCGCCTAGCGTGCGTATGTCGAGCGAACCGTGAAGCGCAGCGCGATCGCCTTCGTCGCCGATGTCGACCGTCAAAGAGGATGGAGTCGCGGATTCAGGATCCATGATTGCCGGCACATCTACCACACGCGGCAGCGTCCGGGTCGCGTCGGACGCGGCGTGGTCTAGCGGTGTCGTTTCACTTCTTCGTTATACCCGGTGCCAGCCCTCCGGTCGATGGAACGGGCGCAGCGCTGTAGCCCGGCGCAGTCGTAGTACTGGCGCTGGTTGCGGTGGGCACGATTGGCGCGGCCACCGGCGCAGTGGGCGAGGCCGGGGCCGCTGCCGGAGCTGAAATCGCACTCGGCGCAACCGCACGCGCCGGTACCATGATCGGCTTGCGATCGAGGCCGTAGGTCGCGAGCAGCGGCACGATCATCAGCGCGACGATGTTGATGATCTTGATCAGCGGGTTCACTGCCGGCCCCGCGGTGTCCTTGTACGGGTCGCCGACGGTATCTCCGGTCACTGCGGCCTTGTGCGCGTCCGAGCCTTTGCCGCCGTAGTGTCCGTCCTCGATGTACTTCTTGGCGTTGTCCCAGGCGCCGCCGCCGGTGGTCATGGAGATGGCAACGAAGAGGCCGGTGATGATGGTGCCCATCAACAAGCCGCCAAGCGCCTGCGGTCCGAGCACGAGGCCGACGATAACGGGAACCAGCACCGGCAGCAGCGACGGGATCAACATCTCGCGGATCGCCGCCTTGGTGAGCATGTCCACGGCGACGCCGTATTCGGGCTTGGCAGTGCCGGCCATGATGCCCGGAATCTCCTTGAACTGCCGTCGCACCTCGACCACCACGGCGCCGGCAGCGCGACCGACGGCTTCCATCGCCATGGCGCCGAAGAGGTAGGGGATCAATCCACCCAGAAACAAGCCGACGATGACCATGTGGTCCGACAGATCGAAGGTGACGTCGATGTGCGAGCCTTCGAGCGCGTGGGTGTAATCGGCGAAGAGCACCAGCGCGGCAAGTCCCGCGGAGCCGATGGCGTAGCCCTTGGTAACCGCCTTGGTGGTGTTGCCTACCGCGTCGAGCGGATCGGTGATGGCGCGCACCGATGCGGGAAGGTCTGCCATTTCCGCGATGCCGCCCGCGTTGTCGGTGATGGGTCCGTAGGCATCCAGCGCGACGATGATCCCGGTCATCGAAAGCATCGCCGTCGCGGCGATGGCGATGCCGTAGAGCCCGGCGAGCCAATAGGAAGCGAGGATGGCGATGCAGACCGAAATCACCGGCCACGCCGTCGATTTCATCGACACTCCGAGCCCGGCGATGATGTTGGTTGCGTGCCCCGTGGTCGATGCTTCGGCCACGTGACGCACGGGCTTGAACTCGGTGGCGGTGTAGTACTCGGTGATCACCACCATCGCCGCGGTCAGCGCCAGCCCGATCAGGCCCGCGCCCCAGAGGTGCATCGTGCTCAGCTCGGGATGGCTCGCTGCGACACCGGCCATCATCGTGTCGGTAATGAACCAGAAACCGATCGCCGAAATGCCGCCGGCGACCATCAGCCCCCGATAAAGCGCATTCATGATCTTGCCGCCGGCCCGCGCCTTGACGAAAAAGCAGCCCGCAATCGAGGCGAGTATGGAAAACCCGCCGAGTGCCAGCGGATAGGTGACCGCCGCTTCGGCGTTGGCCGGCAGCAGGAGCGCACCGAGCAGCATGGTGGCGACGATCGTCACCGCGTACGTCTCGAACAAGTCAGCCGCCATGCCGGCGCAATCGCCGACGTTGTCGCCGACGTTGTCGGCGATGACCGCGGGGTTGCGCGGATCGTCTTCGGGGATGCCCGCTTCCACCTTGCCGACGAGATCGGCGCCCACATCCGCGCCCTTGGTGAATATCCCGCCGCCCAGCCGCGCGAAAATCGAAATCAGCGATCCGCCAAAGGCGAGCCCGACCAGCGGCTCGATGGTCGCGTGCAGGCCTTCGCGCATCATGTTCGGTTCGTACGACGCCGACTGCAACAGGAACACGTAAAAGCCTGCGACGCCGAGCAGCCCAAGACCGACGACCAAGAGACCGGTGATCGCGCCGCCTCGAAACGCCACTGCCAGCGCATCGTTCAGCCCTGTACGCGCGGCTTCCGCGGTGCGCACGTTGGCGCGCACCGACACGTTCATGCCGATGAAGCCGGCGAGCCCCGACAGCACCGCGCCGACCGCAAATCCGGCCGCGGTGCGCGCGCCGAGCGCCCAGGCGATGATGACCAGCAGCACGATGCCAACGATGCCGATGGTTGTGTACTGACGATTGAGATAAGCCTGCGCGCCAGTCTGAATCGCCGCGGCAATCTCGCGCATGCGCTCGTTGCCCGTCGGCTTGGCCATGATCCAGCTTATGGACCAGCCGCCATAGACGAGCGCGGCGACCGCGCACACCAGCGCGAAGATAAGTGCGGTTGACATGAACATCCCCTCAAAGTGGCAAACAACGGATCGTTACGACCGGATCGCTTGGGTGCCGGTCATTCTTATCGTGCGCGCTCGGCGCCTCGTTCCGGCCGGTCGCTTAGGCGCTGCGGGCCTCGCTGCCGCAGTGCTTCAGGAAATTGCGACCGGGCCCGAAAACACGCTATTTTGCCAGTGCACGGTCCAAAAAGTCGAGCCGATCTTGTCCCCAGAACGGCTCATCGCGATAAACGTAGGTCGGCGCGCCGAAGATCTGGCGGTCGATTGCCTCCTGCGTCAACGCGTCGTAGCGCGACGCGGCGTCGGCGGAAGACGCACCCTGGGCAAGCAGAGTCGGGTCGAGTCGCGCTCCGCTGGCAATGGCAGCCAGCGTCGGCTCGTCGGATATATCGCGCTCCTCGGCCCAGACGGCGCGCAACAAGGCCCCGGCCAGACGCAACGCGTCGGTGTCACCTCGCAACGCGTCGGCGTTGCCGCGCGACTGTGCCGCGATGATCCACTTCGCCGCCGCATCTGCGGAAACGGGGAAGAATTTCGGCTTGAGGTTGAGCGGCTTTCCCAGATGCTTCGACCATCGCTCCAGCTCGATCAGCCGGTAGGCCTGGCGTTGCGGTGCCCGCTGCTTGAGCGGGAGCCCGCCGGAGACCGGAAAAACGCGTCCGTAGTCGACCGGCTTGACCGCGATCGTCGCACCATGCCTGGCGGCGATCTCGCGCAAACGTTCATGCCCCAGGTACGTGTAGGGAGATACCGGCGTGAAGTAATAGTCGATGCGCTTCGCCATCATGCGTTCCGGGGACGAATCAGATCTTGAAATCGGCAGCGAGTTTCTTGAGCACCGCCGCGTTCTTCAGTCGCACGTATTGCGGAAGCCCATCCTTGAAAGGCGGAAAATCCTCGCCTCGGATGAGCGGCGCAAGGTAGGTGCGCGCCTTGGCGGTGATTCCTAATCCGTCGGCGCTGATGAAATCGCGCGGCAACATCTTCTCGACGTTGGCGACCTTGTCCAGCGGCGCCACGCCGATCTTCCAGCGATAGGGTTTGTCGGAGGTGCGGATGATCGCCGGCATCACTGCGTTGTTGCCCGCGAGCGCCAGCTCCACGCCGGCCCTGCCCACCGCGTAGGCATGCTCGACGTCGGTCTTTGACGCCAGATGCCGCGCCGAGCGTTGCAGGTAGTCGGCAACCGCCCAGTGATCCTTGTGTCCGAGGCGAGTCCGGACCAGCGTCGCGATCATCGGCCCCACGCCGCCAAGCTGCGCGTGACCGAATGCATCCTTGGACCCTGACTCCGCCATCAACGCGCCATCGGCGTTCTTCAATCCCTCGGAAACGCCGATGCAGCAGTAACCGAATTTTTTCACCTTGGCATCGACGACGGCGAGAAACCGCCCCTCATCGAACGCGATTTCCGGGAACAGCAACACCAGCGGTACCGGAGTCGCCTTGTCGTCGGCAAGACCGACCGCCGCCGTAATCCACCCCGCGTGCCGGCCCATCACCTCGAGCACGAAAATGCGGGTCGACGTCTTGGCCATCGAAGCGACATCGAACGCGGCTTCGCGCATCGACACCGCGACGTACTTGGCGACCGAGCCGAAGCCGGGACAACAATCGGTGATGGGGAGATCGTTGTCCACGGTCTTGGGAAGATGTACCGCCACGATCGGATAGCCGAGCCGCGCGGAGATTTGCGACACCTTGAGGCAGGTGTCGGCGGAATCATTGCCGCCGTTGTAGAAAAAATAGCCGACGTCGTGGGCGCGGAAGACCTCGAGCAGCCGCTCGTATTGCGCGCGGTTCTTGTCGATGCTGGCGAGCTGATAGCGGCACGAGCCGAAGGCGCCCGCAGGAGTGTGCATCAGCGCCGCAATCGCGGCCGATGTTTCGCGGCTGGTATCGATCAGGTCCTCGGTCAGCGCACCGATGATGCCATTGCGGCCGGCGTAGACTTTGCCGATCCGGTCCTTGCGCTTGCGCGCGGCCTGGATCACCCCGCAAGCGGTCGCGTTGATCACCGCGGTTACGCCGCCGGACTGGGCATAGAACGCATTTCGTTTTTGCACGCTTGGCCTCGCGCGAATCAAAAAGAACGGGAACGACCGCTCATCGTCCGGGTCGAAGCGCGAACATCCGCCGCCTCAGCTTTTCAACGCAGCGAGCACCCTGTCCCGGATCGCTTCCACCGGTCCCGTGCCGTCGACCTTGCGATACCTTGGCGCATTCGGGTCGCCTGATGCCGACCACTCCTCGTAATAAGCAACCAATGGCTCGGTTTGCTGATGATAAACCGCGAGGCGCTTGAGAACCGTTTCTTCCTTGTCGTCGTCGCGCTGGATCAGAGGCTCTCCGGTTGCGTCGTCGCGGCCGGCGACTTTCGGCGGATTGAACTTGACGTGATAGGTGCGACCCGATGCGGGATGAACAAGGCGCCCACTCATACGCTCGACGATGAGCGCATCGGGAACGTCGATCTCCAGGACGTAGTCTAGCGGCACCGGTGCCTTTTTCATGGCCTCGGCTTGAGGGATGGTGCGCGGAAATCCGTCGAACAGGTAACCGTTCGCGCAGTCCGGCTGTTTCAGCCGCTCGAGGACCAGATCGATGATGATGTCGTCGGAGCACAGCGCACCCGAGTCCATCACCTTTTTGGCGGCAAGCCCGATCGGAGTTCCAGCCTTGACGGCGCAGCGCAGCATATCGCCGGTCGAAATCTGCGGGATCCCGTAGACCTCGCTCACGAAGGCTGCCTGAGTCCCTTTGCCTGCGCCGGGCGGGCCGAGCAGTATCAGTCGCATAGTGTGCGATTCATGCGTCGAAAGAGCGTGTGCAATGACCGTCAGTAAAGCTCGTTGCTCCCGGCATGGCGGGAAGATCGAGTCATGCCGCTAAATGCCCGGCGATTCTGTCCGGAAACGCGGCAGCGGTCAAACTGGCGCGGCGGGTGCAGCGGCAAACCGTGCGCGCACCCGTTCGAGATCCTCCTCCGTGTCGACGCCAGGTGCCGGCGCGCCGCGAGTGATGCTGACGATGATCCGGTGTCCGTGCCAAAGCGCACGCAACTGCTCCAACGCCTCGAAGCGCTCGATCATCGCCGGCGAGAGCGACGGGAAATGGCGCAGAAAGCTCACCCGGTAGGCGTAGAGGCCGTAGTGGCGGTACAAGGGCATTCCTTGAGGAATTTTTTTCGGCGCCGCGGCGAAACCGTCGCGCGCCCACGGAATCGTGGCCCGGCTGAAGTAAAGCGCGTAACCGTCGCGGTCGAGCACGACCTTGACCACATTTGGATTGAACGCCTCGGCAGGATCGTCGATCGGGTGACACGCCGTAGCGATCGCCGCATCGGCGTGCGCGCTTAGCTTGTCAGCCACGGTGCGGATCAGCTCAGGGTCGAGCAGGGGCTCGTCGCCCTGAACGTTGACGACGATCGCCTCGTCGTCGAGACCAAGCTGCGCCGCGGCTTCGGCGAGACGATCGGTTCCGGTCGGATGCGAGCTTCGTGTCATCAACGCATCGATGCCATGGTCGGCAACGGCTGCCCGGACGCGCTCATCGTCGGTGGCGACGACGACCCGCGCCGCGCCACTGGCGCGCGCGCGTTCGGCAACGCGCACGACCATCGGCTTGCCTGCGATATCCAACAAGGGTTTGCCCGGAAGACGCGTCGACGCGTAGCGCGCCGGGATCAGGACTGTAAATTGTCCGCTCACTCGTACTCTGCGGGTTCCAGCCTTCGCGCTTCTTCCTCGAGCATCACGGGGATGCCATCGCGGATCGGGTACGCAAGGCGCGCCGACTTCGACACGAGCTCCTGCCGCTGTCGATCATAAACCAGCGGTCCCTTGGTCACCGGACAGACCAGCATCTCAAGCAGTTTGGAATCCACGGAGCTTTTCCTCGATGAGCGTCACCAGTGAAGCGTCGACAACTGCGCGGACCGGCAGCGTCCAGCAGCGGTCATCCACGAACGCGACGCATTTTACCGCATCTTTCTCGGTCATCAGGATGGCGGTCGCGTCCGGGAGCGCGAGATCGGCCGGCGTGAAGCGATAATGGTCGGGAAAGGCGTGACACGTTGCGTCGATCCCAAGCGATCGCAAATGATCGAAGAATCGTTGCGGATTGCCGATGCCGGCGAGCGCATGGACTCGCCCCTTGCGAAACGATGCCGCGGCGGCAACGACCGCGGGCGCATCGATGCGCACGAACGAGTCGCCGGAAAAAACCATGGTCGATTGTCGGGCGGAAATTCGCGTGGGAGGAGATCCCGGCGTACTCATGAGGCGCACCACCGCGCCGACCTCGTCGAGACGCGACGCGGGTTCCCGCAACGGACCCGCGGGCAGCATGAAACCGTTGCCCAAGCCGCGGCTTGCGTCGACGACCGCGACCTCGACCGTGCGTGCCAGCGCATAGTGTTGCAGTCCGTCGTCGGCGATGATGACATTGCATTCACCATGCGCGGCAAGAAGCGCCCGCGCCGCCGCGGGACGGTTACGTCCGACCCAGACCGGCAGCCCTGTCCGTGCAAGCAAGACCGGCTCGTCGCCCACCTCGTCGGGTGCCGAGGCGGATTCCACCGCACGTGGCGAGCCATCCGCGCCGCCGTAGCCACGGCTGACGATACCGGGCCGCCAGCCGCGCTTCGCGAGAGCTCCCGCGAGCGCAATAGTGAGCGGCGTTTTGCCGCTTCCGCCGACGGTAAGGTTGCCGACGACGACGATAGGCACCGGCAGCCGTTCCGAGCGCAACAGGCCGCCGCGATAAAGCGTCCGGCGCAGCGCAACCGCGCCACGGAAAACGACACTGAGCGGGACGAGCGCCGCGGTAAGCAGCGTCAACTGCGGCGCGTACCACGCAACGAGAAGGCGGTCGGCGATGCTCATGCAAGAGCGGCTAGATGAAGCTGTCCGCCATCGCTAACGCTGCGCGACTTGCGTTCGGACGGTTGTGGAGGCGCACTCCCGTCGCTTTCGTCACTCCCGCGAAGCGGGAGTCCATTGGTTCTTGGTTCAACGTGGATCCCCGCTCAGTTACCAGAATGAGCGTGGGTGACGCATCCCTAACCAATCGCTGCGACGCTACGCGTCTTGCTCTTGGACGGATGCGCGAATGCATTTCTCATGCCCGTCGCTCCCGCGGAAGCGGGAACCCAGCGGCGTTCATCACACTGTCGCAACGCTTCGAACGACGCTGGATCCCCGCCTTCGCGGGGATGACGCATCCGTTTCCAATCGCTGCGACGCTGCGCGTCTTGCTCTTGGACGAATGCGCGAATGCATTTCTCATGCCCGTCGTTCCCGCGGAAGCGGGAACCCAGCCGCGTTCATCACGCTGTCGCAACGCTCCGAACGACGCTGGATCCCCGCCTTCGCGGGGATGACGCATCCGTAACCAATCGCTGCGACGCTACGCGTCTTGCTCTTGGACGGATGCGTCACTTGCCGGTGGTTTGCGTAGCGAACGTGATGTGAGTCAGGCCCGCCAGCCGCGCAGCTTCCATCACATGAATCACCGATTGGTGAGTAGCGTTGGCATCGGCATTGACGATGACAACGGCGTCCTTGGCGCCGGCCGCTGCCCGGGCCAGGATTTCAGCGAGCGCGTTGACCGTGGTGAACTGGAAAACGGACCGGTCGATCACGTATCGGCCTTGCACGTCGACACCAACGTTTATTTCCTTCGGACGCTGCTTCAATTGCTCGGCGTCGGCTTCGGGAAGCGTGATCTGAAGCTCGGAGACGCGCTGATAGGTGGTGGTGACCATCAGAAAAATGAGGATGACGAGCAGCACGTCGATCAACGGAATGAAGTTGATCTCGGGCTCTTCCCGCGGATGGCTGCCACGCAGATTCACGGTCGCCTTCGCGTCAGCGACGCTCGCCGTGCGCCAGCTCGACCAGCTTGACCGCCTGCTGTTCCATTTCGATGATTAGGTCGTCGACCTTGGCGCGGAAATGGCGATAGAAGATCATGCTCGGGATGGCGACGATGAGTCCCAGCGCGGTGTTATAGAGCGCTACCGAAATCCCGTGTGCGAGCAGGATCGGATTCGAGCCGGCGGTGGTCTGCGACCCGAAGATCTCGATCATGCCGACGACCGTGCCGAACAGGCCGAGCAAGGGTGACATCGCCGCAATGGTGCCGAGCGTTGTCAGAAAACGCGCAAGATCGTGGCTCACGATACGGCCAACCTCTTCGATCGCCTCCTTCATTACCGGCCGCGGGCTCTTGACGTTGGCGAGCCCCGCCGCCAGCACGCGCCCCAGCGGCCCCTGACGCGCGGTCTTCGCCAGCAATTCCTGGGTGACGCCGCCGTGCTTGTATTCGGCCAGAACACGATCGACCATTCCCGCGGGCGCGACGATGTTCTGCCGCAACGACCACATGCGCTCGAAGATCAGCGATAGCGCGATAACGGAGGCAAAGATCAGCGGCCAGATCGGCCAGCCGGCCGCTTGGATGATCGACCACACGTCAAGGGACTCCGCCGAGATAAACCGCGACTCTAGCGTGGACACCGCGATTCGGCAAGCCGACTTTGGCCGCACTTGGCCGCATTTCGCTCATGCAACCGAAATCGTCACGCGCGATACCGCCGCTTGCGCGCCTTGCCACCGCGTTCGGCAAGTGTCGCCGTCACCGCGGCGCCGAGCAGCAGAATGACCCACGAAACATAGATCCAGATCAGAAAGAGCGGCAATGCCGCGAGCGCACCGTAGACAATCCGATAGGTCGGCACCTGCCTGATGTAGAACTTGAATCCCAGCTTCGCCAACTCGAAAGCGGTGGCCGCAAGCAACGCTCCGATCAGCGCGTCGCGCATCGGCACCCGCCGCGCGGGAACGAGCTTGTACAACATCGTCAAGGCAAGGGTCGCGATCGCGATTTCCACGGGCTGCACGAGAAGAGATAGCGCTTGAGACACGCCGGGCACTGCGGCAACCGACTGCTCGATCGCCCACGATGTGAGGTATACCGCGCCTCCGACCAGCGCCGGCACGGCGACGAAACCCAGCGCATACACAACGATCCGCCGCGGCAGTGAGCGCGCCTCATAGATGCCCCAGATGGCGTTGATCTCACGCTCGATCTGTGCCACCAGCAGCACGGCGGTGATAATCAGAAACACCGTTCCCACGCCCTGGACGCCGGCGGCCTTGGTGGTGAATTCCGCCAGATAGTGACGTACTGCGCTGCTGCTGTCCGGCAACAGAAAGCTCACCAGGAACGGCTCGAGCGCGTCGAGCCATCGGTCGAACAGCGGGAATCGCGCGACGTACGCCAGCGCGACCGTGAACAGCGGTACGACCCCCAGCAGCGTCGTGAACGCAAGGCTGGCCGCCATGCGTCCGACACTTGCCCTCCGCAGCCGCCGCAGGACCCGGAAGACGAACACGCCGCCGCGTCCGATATGCGCCCACACGTTACGCCGCCCGCATGACGTGATCGGCTTCGGTTTCCAGGCGATCGATATCGGCGCAAATCCTCAGGCCCGCATCAGCATCGTTCATCGATTCGAGCTTCGCCAGCGGCTCCTTGACCTTGGCCATGCTTCAACAAGCGCGCCGAACGAAGAAATTTCCGTCACGGCGCAAGAGGCGGGCATCGCAGTCTTTACTGGATCGCGGAGAGGCGCGATTATCGCACCGGGGGCACGCAGCGCTCAATCGAATTCGTCCGCTTTAAGGACGCGGGCGACGACCAAGTGTTTTGCCCGTAGCGCGAAGCGCGCTATCCTGTAAGCGCAGGCGAATGAAAGGGTGTGTCATGGCAACGGCAGCGAATTCGACGCAGACCGCGGTGCTGGGCGGCGGCTGCTTCTGGTGCCTGGAGGCGGTATTCGATCAGCTCGACGGGGTGCGATCGGTCGAGTCGGGGTATGCGGGCGGGCGGACGCCTGAACCCAGCTACGAGGAAGTCTGCGAAGGGAGCAGCGGTCACGCCGAGGTGGTCAAGATCGAGTTCGATCCCGAGATTTTGTCGTTTCGCGACTTGCTCAGGGTTTTTTTCTCGATCCACGATCCGACGACGCTGAACCGGCAGGGAAGCGATGTCGGCACGCAATATCGGTCGGTGATCTACTCCCAGAGCTCCGAGCAACGCGCTGAGGCAAAAGCGGTGATCGATGAGCTATCGCGAGAAAAGCTATGGTCTCAACCCATCGTGACCGAGATTGCCGACGCCGCGCCGTTCTATCCCGCAGAGGCCTATCACCAGGAGTACTTCGAGCGCAACGGTCGGCAGCCGTACTGTCAGTTTGTCGTTGCGCCCAAAGTGGCCAAGTTCCGCAAGCAGCACGTCGATCGCCTGAAGCGACAATAGGGCGCTTAAGCGCTAACGGCGCCGCGCGAAAAACCCTCCGCCGGCGAGCGCCGCCCCGATCGACCAGAATACCGGCGCGAGCCCGAGGGTCGAGCCCACCGCCCCGAACAGCAGGGGCATGGCAAATGTCGATGCGTTGATGATCGACATGCGCACGCCGACCGCCTCGCCCATCCGACCCGCCGGCGCGATGCTGTGCAGCAGCGACATCACCATCGGCTGCGCGCAGCCAAGCGCCAGTCCCAGCGCAAAGGACAAAGCCATCAGCGGGCCGACGTCCTTGACGAACGGAAACAAGGCATAGGCCGTCGCGGCGACAAACAAGGCAGCGGCCAGCACCTCGAACTCGGAAAATCGTCGTGCGATCCAACCCATGAACAGTCGCACGATGAACGTCGCCGCGGCGAACGCGGCGAGAATGACACCGATGCGCGAAGCCGATAGTCCGATGGTGGCGCCATAGATAGGAATGAAGAACGAATGCAGGTCCCACGCCACGGCCAGCAGTGCGTTGACGATGAAGACGCGCCTCAAATGCCGGTTGCGGAAAAGCTCGGCGACGCCTCCCGGCGGGCTGTCCTCGGCCATGGGGCGAGGCCCCGGCAGCTTCAGAACGTCCCGCGACAGAACCATCACCGGAATCAGAGGCAACAGCGCCAGCAATGCGAACGTCCCGGTAAAGCTCGCATGATCGATCATCAGCCCGCTGACGAGGGGGCCGCAAAATCCGGAGACCGAAAAGCCCAGCGCCAGCATTGCAAAGTGCTTCGCGCGCTCGGACGGGTGCCCGAACATCCCGGTCGCATTCTGTGTCGCGACCTGAAACAGCATGAACGAAACGCCAAGAAGAGAGGTGGTGACGAACAGAGGAGCGATTCCCGAGACGAAGCAGGGCAGCGCGGCCGCGACCGCCACCCCGCAGGACCCCACCAGCATGGGTTTGCGTACGCCGACACGATCCGTGAGCCGACCCGCGGCCACCGCCAGCAGCATCGGCAAAAATGCGTAGAGACCCATCAGGGTCCCGACGACGAACGCCGAGGAGCCGAGCGAAAGTGCATACAGCGAAACGGTGACCCTGCTGCCTGTAAGCACGGTGTGATTCAGGATACCGAGGCCGATCAGCGCCGGAAACGCGTAAGCGCGAGACCGCCATGGTTCAGTCACGGCGCGAGCCGCTCGATGCGCCAGTGCGTGTCCTCACGTCTATACCGGATCCGGTCATGCAGCCGCGAATCCCGGCCTTGCCAGAACTCGACCGTCGCCGGCAACAGCCGATATCCTCCCCAGTGCGGAGGTCGCGGTATCGAGTCGGGACGGGCGGCGAATCGCTCTTGCGCGGCGCCGAATTCGCGCTCCAGCCAGCCGCGGTCCGGGATGGGATCGCTTTGCGGAGACGCCCACGCACCGATGCGCGAGAGTCGCGGACGGGAAGCAAAATAGGCGTCCGAGTCGGCGGCCGAAGCTTTGGAAACTCTGCCTTCGACGCGCACCTGCCGCTCCAGTTCGACCCAATGAAACAGGATTGCGGCCAACGGTTGCACGGAGAGCTCCCTGCCCTTTCGGCTGTCATAATTGGTGAAGAACAGGAAGCCTTCCGCGTCGACACCCTTGAGCAACACGATGCGCGCCGCCGGACGACCGCCCTCGCCGACGGTGGCGAGCGTCATCGCCGTGGGCTCCGGAACTTCGGCCTTCACTGCCTCGGCAAGCCAGCGCTCGAACTGGGTGACCGGACTCGCGTCGACGTCGGTCTCATTGAGCGTGGCGCGATGGTACTCGCGCCGCAGGTCGGCGGTGTTCATTGCAGGTGCGCGAGACTAGGGCTGCCCATTATCGGCGATTTGGCGCTTGGCCGGTGAAACGAGCCCCGCCGAGTCCGACGCTGCAATTGCCGCGATGGCCAATTCTCCGGCCACCTGATCGGGCCGAAGCTCGCGGGAAGGCCGGAGGGACGGCCGCGGTAAACGCCAGCTCGACCGAACTTTCCGGCAACGGCGCATCCTGGCCGGGGCGCAAAGCGAGCGCGATCATTCTCGCCCACGCAACACCCGAGCCGGCGTCGATGCGAAACGACGCAGAATTTGCACACCACGCTGACGAGAATGCGGTATATTTGCCCAATGGGGTGCAGGGACCGCTGACAGGAGTTCCACCCTGACTCCATTTTCATCGCCCGCATCGAAGCGATCAACCACCAGGAAGGAGTGCAATGGCTACTGCCAAGAAAGCTGCAAAGAAGCCCGCCAAGAAGCCGGCCGCGAAGAAACCCGCGGCGAAGAAACCGGCAGCGAAGAAAGCTCCGGCAAAAAAGGCCGCGCCGAAAAAAGCCGCGCCGAAAAAAGCCGCAAAGAAGCCCGCGGCCAAGCGCAAACCCAACGCTGCATTCATGAAGGCAATGACGCCGTCCGGCTCCTTGGCCGCAGTCGTGGGAAGCAATCCCTTGCCGCGCACCGAAGTCACCAAGAAGATCTGGGACTACATCAAGAAGAACAAGCTGCAGGACTCGATCAACAGGCGCCTGATCAACGCCGACGAAAAACTGAAACAGGTTTTCGGCGGCAAGCGTCAGGTGTCGATGTTCGAAATGACCAAGCTGGTCTCCAACCACCTCAAGTAATCCGCCTCGGCCAGCGCGCAGTGTGAATGCGCGTTTCCGTCCCACACGGCCGGTCACAAGCCTAAGCAGTGACCGGCCGTATGTTTTGCTGCTTTCGAACTGCCTCGCCCGAATACCGGAATTATCTCCGTCCCCCAGCTGTTTGCGCGTGCGTCCGAGGGATGTCTAAACCGTCGCCCGCTGGCGCGACCTATAATCATTCCCTTCCCGAGGAGTTCGCGATGAATCGCAATGCAGCCAACACGCTTTTCGTTTCGCTTTTGGTCTCGTGCCTCACGCTTGCGCAGACGCCAGCGCCGACGCAACGCATTCGAGGCGACGTGGTGTCGGTCGACGGCCTCAATCTCCGAGTCAAGGAGCGCAGCGGTGAAACGCTGACCATCAAGCTGGCGGACAACTACGTCGTGACCGGCGTAGTGAAGGTCGGAATCGAGGCAATCACTCCCAACGCGTTTGTCGGCACCGCGACAATGCCGCAGAGCGATGGCACCCAGACCGCCCTTGAGGTCCTTGTCTTCCCGGAATCCGGACGCGGCAGCAACGAAGGCCACTATCCATGGGATCTGCAGCCGGGCAGCATGATGACCAACGCCACCGTGGCAGACGTCGTCGCTGTCGGCCCTGGCCGCCGCATGACGCTGCGTTACAAGGATGGAGAAAAAGTCATTTCGGTGCCCGCCAACGCGCCCATCGTGACCTTCGAACCCGGCGACCGCGCCATGCTGAAAGCTGGCGCGCACGTGCTGCTTACTGCCACCCGGCAGCCCGACGGCAGCTTGACTGCGGCGCGGGTCGCGGTTGGTAAGGATGGGCTGGTTCCACCCATGTAGGCCCGTCAGGCCGGTGAACTCGCCGCCGACCTTGTCGTCGAACCATTGCCGCCCAACCGGAGCTTCGACATGAATCGCATACGCTCGTACCTCCTATTGCTTCTTTGCGCGTGCGTCGTCGCCGGCGGGCCCTCGCGCGCCCAAACGCCGGCGTCGCGCATACGCGGCGACGTCGTCTCGGCCAACGGGACCGCGTTGCAGCTCAAGGCTGACAGCGGACAAACGCTCGCGGTCAAGCTCGCCGACCATTACACGGTGAGCGCCCGTTCGCATGCCGATCTAACGAAGATCGCTCCGGGTGCCTTCCTCGGCACCACTGCCGTACCAGGACCCGAGGGAACGCTTATCGCGACGGAGGTGCACGTCTTTCCGGAATCGATGCGCGGCACGGGCGAGGGCCATCGACCGATGGATACCGCGCCCGGAAGCACCATGACCAATGCCACGGTGGCATCGGTTGCCGTCGGCGGCCAGGCCGCGGCGGGCCGCACCATGACCAACGCCACCGTCGCGGCGGTGTCGGGCGAGGATCAGGAAAGACGGATGACACTTCGATATAAGGGCGGCGAGAAGGTGGTCGCGATCCCGAAGGACACGCCGATCGTCATGGTCGAGCCCGGCGACCCGTCGATGCTGGTGCCGGGCGCGCACGTCGTCGTCTCGGGCGTGCGGCAGAGCGACGGGTCGCTGCTCGCCGAACGCGTCATTGTAGGCAAGGACGGCCTCATACCGCCGTTGTAGCACGGCAGCAGTCGGTCTCGCTACGTCCCGGGTCGCGTCGGCCAGTCGTCTTCGTCGACGAGTACGCGGATGACCCGGGTTCGCTTGCCGCCGCCGTAGCGCTCCATTTGAACCAGCACCGGGTAGAGCTCGGCGAGCTTGGCGCGCGCGGCGCCTTCGTCGTCAAAGATCAAGGGCACGCCATCGGCACCGCGTTCATCGTGCCACAGCCCTTTGTCGTCCTGGACTTCGATCCTGAATTTCTGGTCCTTGGCCATCCCGGTTTCCCCGCTTCAGGACGCAGCCGGCCTGTGAGCCCACGAATCGCGCAGCGTCACCGCGCGATTGAATACCGCAGCTCCCGGCCGCGTGTCACGGAGGTCGGCCACAAAATAACCGTGTCGCTCAAACTGATAGCGCGTTTCCGGCGCGACGTCGGCCAGCGAAGGCTCGACATATGCGGCGACGACCTGCTTGGCCTGCGGGTTGAGATCGTCGAGATAGCTTCGCTCGCCGGCATCTTCGGTCATCGTCTCGTCATCGACGTCCGTGCCCAGCGACGGCGGCGATGTCGTATCGAGGAGGTCGTGGGGGCGTCCGGGCTGGGGGACCACGAACAAACGATCGTAGAGGCGAACCTCGGCTTGCCGCGCGTATCGCACCGACAGCCAGTGAATATTGCCTTTGACCTTGCGTGCCTCCGCGCCTGGCGTACCGCTTCGGGTATCCGGATCGTACGTGCAATGGACCGCGGTCACCTTGCCGCTCGCGTCCTTGTCGACGCCGACGCACTTGACCACGAACGCATAGCGCAGTCGCACCTCCTTGCCCGGCGAAAGGCGAAAATATCCCTTGGGCGGCTGCTCGCTGAAATCGTCGCGCTCGATCCACAGCTCGCGTGTAAAGGGAACCGCGCGCTTGCCCAGCTCCGGCCGTTGCGGATGGTTGGGCAAGAAGCATTCTTCTTGGCCGCCGTCGGGATAATTGTCGACGATGAGCTTGACCGGGTCGAGCACGGCGATTCGCCGCTCGGCGCGCGCATTCAGATCGTCGCGCAGGCAGTCTTCCAGCACACTCATGTCGATCCACTGATCGGCTTTGGAGACACCGATGCGCTCGGCGAACAGTCGAATCGATTCCGGCGTGTAGCCCCGCCGGCGTAAGCCCACCAGCGTCGGCATTCGCGGGTCGTCCCATCCATCGACGTAGCCGCCCTCGACCAATTCGAGAAACTTGCGTTTGCTCATCACCGTGTAGAGCAGATTGAGCCGCGCGAATTCATATTGCTGAGGGAGCGGGCGCTGCAACAGCCCCGCCTCCGCAAGGCGCTCGATCACCCAGTCATAGAGCGGCCGGTGATCCTGGAACTCGAGCGTGCAGAGCGAGTGCGTGATGCGCTCCAACGCGTCGGAAATGCAATGCGTGTAGTCGTAGAGCGGATAGACGCACCATTTGTCGCCGGTGCGGTGATGCGAGGTGTGGCGGATGCGGTACACCGCCGGGTCGCGCATGTTTATGTTCGGGCTCGCCAGATCGATCTTGAGTCTCAGCACGTGCGCGCCATCCGGAAACTCGCCCTCTTTCATGCGTCGAAAAAGATCGAGATTTTCCTCCACCGAGCGGTCGCGAAACGGGCTGGCGCGGCCGGACTCGGTGAGCGTGCCGCGCAGGGAACGCATTTCTTCGGGCGTCGAGCTGTCGACGTAGGCGAGACCGGCCTTGATCAGGTGCCGCGCGAATTCGTACAGGCGATCGAAATAATCGGATGCATGATAAAGATGCGCGCCCCAGTCGAATCCAAGCCATTGCACCGCGGCTTTGATCGAATCCTCATATTCGATGTCCTCCTTGACGGGATTGGTATCATCGAATCGCAGGTGGCAGGCACCGCCGTTTTCGCTCGCCAGGCCGAAGTTCAGGCAAATGGATTTGGCGTGACCGATATGCAGATAACCGTTGGGCTCGGGTGGGAAACGGGTCACGACTCGGCCGCCGTACTTGCCGCTGCGTCGGTCCTCGGCAATGATCTGGCGAAGGAAATTCGACGACACGGCCGCGGACGAATTTTGTGGCGGTGCAGCACTCATTGTTCATGAACAAATAGAGCAGGACAAGCATTCTAACCGGTGGACTTGTACGCGTCATCGGGCGCTGTGCCAGAGGCATTCGACACCCGGCGTGGAGCCCGCATGCAGCAAGGCTCGCAAGCCAGTGCCCGGTTTGAAACCCAAGCCGTTTTCCACAATATCTGTGGATAAAAGTGTGCATATCTTGTAAATTTATTTGCTAAGTGGCCTGCCGGGTAGGGATTTCATTGCCATGCTCAAATTCTTGCCGTCATTTTCTGGTGGTTTTTCATATGCTTGTAATATTTGCCCGCCACCTTAGCAGGCGCGTTTAGGTCGCCCGCCGGTGTGCGCTTGCGTTGTTTCCGCGCAAATCCGCCGCAACCGCTGTCGTGGACAAACCGATTTCGGTTGCCGCAATGTCGAGCCAATCGCGTGCCGAGCCATTGAAATGGATCAGTCCATGAATCCTGCGACCGTGCTGCCGGTGTCCCTGCTGATCAGTTCCGCCCGGCTGCTTATTGAGCGCCACCTGGGTCTCGCCTGGATAAGCGGCGAGATCTCGAACTTCACGCGCGCGGCTTCGGGCCATTGCTATTTTGTGCTGAAGGATTCGCAGGCGCAGGTGCGGTGCGTGATTTTCCGGCATCGCTGGCAACTCCTCGACGTCGTGCTCAAGGACGGGCTTTCGGTCGAAGTTCGCGCGACGCCGACCATCTACGAAGCGCGCGGTGAATTCCAGCTCACCGTCGAGGCAGTGCGCCTCGCCGGATTGGGCGCGCTTTACGAGAAGTTCGCCGCGCTCAAAGCCAAGCTCGATGCAGCCGGATGGTTCCATGCTGATCGCAAGCGCGCGCTGCCAACGTTTCCGCGCGCCGTCGGCATCGTGAGCTCGCCCCACGCCGCCGCCTTGCGCGATGTCCTGACCACCCTGCTCCGCCGGTTACCCGGCATGCCGGTCATTGTTTATCCGACGCCGGTGCAGGGCTTTGTTGCCGCCTCGAGCATCGCCACGGCCATCGTCGTCGCGAACGCACGCGCTGAAGTGGATGTGCTGATCCTCTGTCGCGGCGGCGGCTCGATCGAGGATCTATGGGCGTTCAACGAAGAAGCCGTAGCCCTGGCGGTCTTTCAATCGCGCATTCCGATCGTCAGCGGCGTCGGCCACGAGACCGATTTCACGATTTGCGACTTCGTCGCCGACCTGCGCGCACCCACGCCCACCGGTGCCGCGACGCTGGTCGTTCCCGATCGCCTGGCGTTGCGCGCGAGTGCCGGTGCGATAGGCGCCCGGTGGCGGAAAGCCGTGCAGCGTGCGCTCGAGTTGCGCATGCAGGAGCTGGATCTGCTTTCGCGCCGACTGGTGCATCCGGCGGCGCGAATCCAGCGGCGACAGGAAACGCTGGCCGGACTGGCCCGGCGGATGGCGCGCGCGGCCGCCGCAGCGTACGAGCGACCACGGAGCGCTCTGCTGCCGATAGGCAGGGACCTCGCCCGGCTGTTCCGAACCGCGGCCCCGCAGAGCGCAGCCGTCACCGAAGCTCGCAAACGCTGGCGGCATGCTGGCGGCGAGCGCGTTGCCGCGCTGGCTCAACGCCTTGGCCTGCTCGAGCAGAGCCTGCTGCACTTGAGTCCCCAGGCGGTGCTGGAGCGCGGATACAGCATTGTCACCGGCGCAGGCGGGGCGATCGTGCAGGATGCGGGCGCGGTCGGGATCGGCGAAACCATCGGCGTGCAGTTCGCGCGCGGCGAGGCCGAGGCGCGGGTGACGCGCAGCACAAGGGCTTAAGCTTCGTCCGGATCGGGGTTGTCGATGGCTCCTGAGGCAGGCTTACGGGCCAACGCAAGGTCCGGCGCCGCGGCAGCGAGAACTGGCGTGGCACACTCGACATCGGCGTTTTGCGCGCGGTGCCGCAGGGCATGATCGATCAACACCAACGCCAGCATCGCTTCTGCGATTGGCGTGGCACGGATGCCGACGCACGCATCGTGACGCCCATGCGTATTGACGATGACCGGATTTCCCGCCTTGTCGACGGAGCGGCGGTCGAGACGAATCGACGAGGTCGGCTTCACCGCGATCGATACCACCACGTCCTGGCCGGTCGAAATACCGCCGAGAATGCCGCCGGCGTTATTCGAAACAAAGCCCTGCGGCGTCATTTCGTCGGAGTGCTCGGTGCCACGCTGCGCGATGCTCGCGAAACCGGCGCCGATCTCGACTCCCTTGACGGCGTTGATGCTCATCATTGCATGCGCGATGTCGGCGTCGAGCTTGTCGGCGACCGGCTCGCCCCAGCCGACCGGCACGTTCTGCGCCACCACCGTGATGCGCGCGCCACAGGAGTCGCCGGCTTTGCGCAACGCGTCCATGAACGCCTCGAACTCGGGAACGATTTCGTCGTTGGCAGCAAAGAATGGATTGGCGTCGACGTGCTCCCATCCCTTGAATGGAACGCGATGCGGCCCGAGCTGCGTCAAATGCCCACGGATCACCACCGAGAAATGCTGGCGCAGCCACTTGCGCGCGACCGCACCCGCGGCGACGCGCACGGCAGTCTCGCGCGCGGATTGTCGGCCGCCTCCGCGATAGTCGCGAATCCCGTATTTCTGCCAGTAGGTGTAGTCCGCGTGACCCGGACGAAAGGTGTCGGCAATGGCCGCATAGTCCTTGCTGCGCGCGTCTTCGTTGCGGATGAGAAGCGCGATCGGCGTGCCGGTGGTCCGCCCCTCGAACACGCCGGAGAGAATTTCCACGGTGTCCGACTCCCGTCGCTGCGTCACGTGGCGCGACGTCCCCGGCTTCCGGCGATCGAGCTCGGGCTGAATATCCGCCGCCTCGAGGGCGAGGCCCGGCGGGCAGCCGTCGATCACGCAGCCGATGGCCGGGCCGTGCGACTCTCCGAAGGAGGTAACGCAGAACAGCTTGCCAAATGTGTTGCCGGACATGGTCGAATCCGTGAGCGTCCCGGGAAAGAGCGGGCGTCGCCTCCACGAGCGTATCCGAAGTTTATCATCCGACTTTAGACGGTTCCGTTCGACCCGACGACACACTTCAGGCTTTCGACGTCATGCAAGACAAGGACCCGAGCAGAGCCGCGGCACAAGCCGCCCGCGTCCTTGCCGGTTCGCGCTCTTTGGCGATGCTGACCGGGGCGGGCATCTCGGCCGAATCCGGAGTGCCGACGTTTCGCGATGCGCGGACCGGCCTATGGGCGCGATTCGATCCGCTGCAACTTGCGACACCGACTGCGTTTGCGACTAACCCCAAGCTGGTTTGGGATTGGTATGCGTGGCGCCGCGAGCTCGTTGCGAGGGTGCAGCCGAATCCAGCGCACGACGCCCTGGCCGATATCGAGCGACGGGTCCCCGACTGCCTGCTCATCACGCAGAACGTCGATGGTCTGCATCGACGCGCCGGTAGCCGCAATGTGGTCGAATTGCACGGCAACATCGGTCGCGTGAAATGCTCGCGCGAAGGCACCGTGGTGGAACACTGGGACTGCGTCGATGAAGTTCCGCGCTGCGCCCGTTGCGGCGCCCTGCTTCGTCCGGACGTGGTCTGGTTCGAGGAGATGCTGCCACGCGATGCACTCGCCGCCGCCGAAGCGATGGCACGCCGGTGCGATCTGATGCTCGTCGTCGGAACGTCGGCCGAGGTCTACCCTGCGGCTGCCCTTCCGTCCATCGCCAAGGCTTCCGGCGCTCTGGTCATCGAGATCAATCTCAACGTCACCGCGCTTTCGGCAGCAGCAGATTACGCGCTGCGCGGCCCGGCAGGCCGCGTGTTGCCGGCATTGGTCCAAGAAGCCTGGCGAGTCACGCCGCCTGGGCCAATCACGCCGGGCGGTCTCGCGCTTCCGCCTCGGACTTGAGCGATGACGACGCGTTCAACTGACGCGAAAGTTGCCACGCCATCCACGCCAGCACCACGACCCCAAGGATCAAAACTCCCCACAGCGTGGCACGCCGATATTCCCGCGGTGGTTTCGCCTGCTCGAGGTGACCGAGCGGCGCCGCGACGCCGATATGAGCCACGGCGATCGCGCCGAGCGGCTGTCCTGCGAGCGTGTATCCCGGCACCAGCGTGCTGACCGGCAGCGCGCTCGACGCTGCGGAAACGTTGCCGTAGGCGATGAGAAACGGCCCGGTTCCGCGCGCCGCGAACACGATTTCCTGCGGAATCCACCCGGCGCGCATGCGCGGCGCTCCGCGACCCAGCCCGCCGGATTTCGGGTCGACGCGAAGCAGCCAGTAGCGATAGGTGGCAGGCGCGACGGCAAGCGGCGGTGCGCTCACTTCGCCGGCGTCCTGACGAAGGCGGTAGGTCACCAGCGACATGACCGGCCGCCACGGCTCCCCCGGTGTCGTTCGCGCAAGAAGCTGCGCCGGTACCACCGAATTGAGCTCGGGCAGATCGATGGCGACCCGGTCGACCGGTAGCGCTCCGCCCAGGTCGAATTGGTATTCGTTCTCGTTGTCGACCATCGCCGAGCCGAGCGCTTCGGCCCACTGACGGGGAGTTTCAAGCACGCGATCGCTGAACTCAGCGCGGACCTCATGGAATTGCGGTGGCGGCTGTCCCGGCCAGGAAATTCGCAGATATTTTGCCGGCGCTTGACGAAACTCGACGCGATCGCGCAGCAGATGGCGGCCCTCGTATTGGAGATCGAGCAGCGGGGCATCGCCGACCAGCGTCCGCCATTGATTCAGGTCGTCGCTGGCTTCGACGCGGATGCGCGTATTCATCATCCCGCCCGGATTCAGATTCCACGCCAGCACGATCGCGGAAATCGGCTCGTGGACAGCCGTCGCGTCCACCAGATAGCCGGCAAGACGCTGCGCCGGCACCGGCTGGCCCTCCCTGGTGGTCAGGCTCACGAAAGTCTTGCCCGCGCTCTGGTTAATGGTGAGTGAGAGGCCGCTCAAATCCCCGCCCTGCTCATCGACGAGTAGCGGAAAAATTGGCAACACCGTTGCCGGCTTTCTCTCGCGCGGGGCCGCCGGCGAATCGAGACGGGCGTACGGGACCACTGCGCCGTCGCCGTTGAACACGCGAAGATCGCCTTGATCGGCGCGGCCCGAGCCTGCATAAAAAGCTGCCGGCAGAGCTACCCGATAGAAAGCGCTGTCTGCCTCGACCGTGAGTGGTATGCCGAACGCGAAATCCTGGGGCTTTTCCGCGGCGCCGGAGATGGCAGTAACCGATGCCACCGCAGCGGCTACGATCAGTGGCCGCATGATCGCAAGTGGATTCATTTCGTTTCCTCCGAGGTTCGTGGCGGCACCGGCGCAAGATAGCCGATCAGCAGCAAGAGGAGCCCGACACCGATGAAGGACACGATGCGTTCCACCCCGCCGGCCTGGCCCAGGTCGACCAGGAACAGCTTGACCACGACCGCGCCTAGCAGCGCCGCACCGGCAACCCACGCGATACGCCATCGCTCGCGATGGGCAAAGAGCATCGTGGCCAGGGCGATGATCGACCACAGCAGCGAGAAGCTTGCCTGCACCAGCATCGAGTGCCACAGCGAGTGAAAGTCGTAGGGCACGTCGAACCAGAAATGAATGGTGCGCAACACCAGCGCGTTGACCCAGATGAACAACAAGGCGGTGGCGGCGATCCCTGCGGCGGGTTGCACTTTGGCGAGCAACGCGTCGTCAAAACGCCTGAGCGCAGCCAGCCAGATCGCCACGGCGACGAACGCCAGGGCTTGCGTGAGATCGAGCGGGTTGAACAAGGGTAAATAGGGCAACGGCAGCGGGTCTCCGTCGCCGCCCAGGTTCGCCTTCAAGGTCCAGAGCGCGAGGGCGAGGGCGAGCGGTGTAGCGGCGATCAGGAGATACGCCCGGCGAGGCGCCGCAAACGGCCAGAACGAATCTTCGCCCCAGCGGCTGACGGCGAGCAAACCCAACGCCGGCAGGAGACCCCAAGGCGCAAGCGTCCAGATGCCGCTGCCGTCGCCGACGGTGCGCCCCGCCCAGGCAAGCTCGTGTGCCGCGATCAGCAACAGCAACCACAAGGTGCCGGCGTGCCACCACCCCATCGGTACCTTCAAGGCACCCTCGATGGGCGCGGCGCGATCGAATTGCCGCAGCAATGCGACGACCACGATGAGCGCGAGCGGCCAGGCCAGATATCCTCCGTTGGCGAGAAGATGCGTCATCAGGCCGCGCGGTGTTGCCGCGGTTCCCATCGCAAGCGCAAGCAGCAAAGGCAAGAGCGCGAGCGCGGGGATACGTGCCATCGGCCAGCTCAAGCGTCGCTCGGCGAAGGCGAATGCCGCTGCGCTAAGCGCCAGAAAAGCCACCACCGCCGCCAGCTGCGTTTCGGCCGGTACCCAGCGGTCGATTTCCCTACATCCTGCCGCGAGCCACCAAGCGCAGCCCCACGCGAAAAGCAATGGCGACGCAAATTTCTCCGACGCGCTCACGACGGAGCGCTCCCGCCACAGCAGCCATGCGCTGTACAGACCCGCGAGGCCAAGCAGCGTCGCTCCGACGAAATTGCTGTTGAGCAGGGGAACAAGCGCGACCGTTCCGGTCGAGGCCCAGAGCACCATGCCAAGTCCGAATGCCACACCGGCGCCGAGCTGCAACAGGATGCCGAAAGCGCGTACCTGCCAGCGGCGCTGGCGCACACCGGCCCACAGCATGGCCGCGCCTTCGAGTGCCCACGATGCCGACGTCCACCGTGCATCCAGTGCCAGCGGGATCGCAAGCGTCGCGAAGATCACGCCGAGACCCAGGAACGATTCGACCAGCAGGCGCATGCCTTCGCCTTGCCGATAGTACAAGGCGCGCGCCAGGAGCAGATAGATTGCTGACACCGCAAGCGCGCTCAACGCCATGCCGAAGGGCATGTCGCGCACCAGCGCGCTCTGCAGGGCGGCGGCGATCAAGGGCGTGCCGAAAACCAGGGTTGCGTCGACCGGATTGCGCACCTCGACCGTCCGGCGCAGCGCATAGAGGACCGCGATGCCGACGTAGAACAGGAAAAACAGGATGAGGAATGGCTCGGTGGTCGCAAAATCTTCCGGACGATACCGGGTCACGCCCCAGAGCGTGCCGATGACGAAGGTGAAGACGAAGCCGAGCAGATTGAGGCTGCGCCAGGCCTTGAACCATGCCATTCCGAAAATCGCAGCGTTGAGCAGCGCGTAATACGAGAACAGCACGACGTGGTCGCCGGATTGGGTGGAGGTAAGAATCGGCGCCAGGAAGCCGCCGACGATGCCCACCACCGCGAGGGCAATGGCATCCTGCAGAACCGCGAGCGAGCTCGACAGCGCGGCGATGAGCAGCAGCAGTATGATCGTCGCCCACGGCGGCAAGACTGCATACAGCTTGAGCGCGGCGAAGACGGTCAGATAGAGCACTCCCACCGCGCCGCCCTGCAGGATCATGGCATACGCGCCACGGCGCACACGCAAACGCCAGCCGACGACCAGCAATGCAATCGCCCCGGCGGCGACTGCGCTCAAGCGCAGCTCGATCGGTACGTGCACGTGTTCCGACGCGTACTTGAGCAGGAAGCCGACACCGATGAACAGCAACAAAACCCCGATCCGCGCAAGTGTGTTGCCGCCCATGACCCAGGCCAGCCACGCCGGAAGAGGAGCCAGTGGAGTTGGCGGAGCGGGTGGCGGGACATTGAGCGGGGCTTGGTCGGCGCGCGCCGCAGCAACGGGCCGGCCGCCCAAACGTACTGGCACGGCGGCCGCGGACGTTGCTGCGGCGGGGACTATCTCGTCGCCCGCGCTCGCGCCCAACTCGGTCGATGATGCAGCTCGAAAAGGCGCCGCGAGCGTCGCTCCAGGGAGAATGTCGACGTGTGTCGGCGACGGCGCTTCGGAGACAGTTTTAGCTGGCGCGGACGCCGTGGCCGAAGCTGCCGGCGTACCGGCCGCTGCCGCAGAAATACCGCGCGTCACCGCGGATCGTTCGTCCAGCGCGTTGATCCGCGACTCCAGCTTCAGCATCTGCGACTCGAGCATCTCGACCCGGCTCTTGACACCCTTGCGTTGCTGCCCGACGACGACGCCGATGGCAAGACCGACAATCGCTCCAACGAACGCGCCTGCGCCTTGCGCGATCACCGCGCCTATCAACGTTCCGACGATCAACCCCAACGCCCACATATGGTTCTCCCCGCTGTGCCCGGCGGTCTGGGCCCCCAAGGGCCCTGAAGGCCATCCCACGGATGGTCTAGCTGCCTCGCTGTTCGAAGGTCTGGTCTACCGCCAATCTCCACGCAGCCCGAGAACGCTCTTTTGCAGAGCTTCAGGCGTAGCGAGCTCGGGCGAAAATGGGGTTCCGGCCACCAACGCGATGCGCGAAAACATCCCCCGCCATCGTCGCATCGCCTTCCCTTGATGCGACCTGCTGAAAAAACTGCCCCACAGCCCCCGCAACGCCATCGGCACGACCGGCACCGGCGCCTGCTCGAGAATGCGCTGCAGGCCCGGCCGGAACGCGTTGAGCTCGCCCGTCTCGGTCAGCCGTCCCTCGGGAAAAATGCCGACGATCTCGCCCGCCCTCAGCGCCCTGGCGGCCTCCTCGAAGGCGCGCTCCTTCATGCCCGGATCTTCCTTCGCCGAAGCGATTGGAATCGCACGCATGGTGCGGAAAAGAAAATTCAACAGCGGAATCTTGAAGATCCGATGGTCCATCACAAAACGCACCGGCCGCCGCACGCAGGCCGCAACGACGATTGCGTCGACGTAGCTGACGTGGTTGCAAACGATGACGCAACCGCCCTTCTCGGGAATGCGATCGAGCCCCTCCTTGTGAACGCGATAGATCGTGTGTATCAGGAGCCATGCCAGGAAACGCATCGTGAATTCCGGCATCAGCAAATAGATGTAGAGCGCGACCAGCGCGTTCATCAGGCCGGTCGCCAGAAACAGTTGCGGAATGGTGCAGCCGGCCTTGAGCAGCCCGAGCGCGATGGCTGCCGACGCCACCATGAACAACGCGTTCAGAATATTGTTGGCGGCGATGATCCGTGACCGGAACGCGGGATCGGAGCGCTCCTGAATCAGCGCATAGAGCGGCACGATATAAAAGCCTCCGAACATTCCGAGCAGGACCAGGTCGGCGACGATGCGCCAGTGCGCCGCGACACGCAGAAACCCGTCGACGCCGGTGAGGCTATTGGGCACCAGCCCACGACTGGCGAAATAGAGGTCGATAGCGAATACCGAGAGCCCGATCGAGCCGAACGGCACCAGTCCGACCTCGACCTTGTGTCCCGACAGGCGCTCACACAGCAGCGAGCCCGTGCCGATGCCGACCGAGAAAATCGCGAGCATCATGGTCGCGACGTGCTCGTCGCCGCCGAGCACGTCGCGCGTGAAATTGGCAAACTGCGTCAGGTACGTCGCGCCGTAGAACCAGAACCAGGAAATGCCCAGCATCGAAAGCCAGACGACGCGGTTTCCCTGCGCCAAACGCAGGTTGCGCCAGGTTTCGGTAAAAGGGTTCCAGTTGATGCGAAGGTCGGGCGCGACCGAAGGGGTTTTGGGAATGCCGCGGCTGACGACGTAGCCTGCGACGGCGATCGCGATCGCGGTCCCGCCCGCGTAGAGCGGCCCGTCGGGCTTGATCGCGATCACCAGTCCGCCGACGATCTCGCCGAGGAGAATCGCGACGAAGGTGCCCATTTCGATGAGCCCGTTACCGCCGACCAATTCGTTACTGCGAAGCGTCTGCGGCAGGATCGCGTATTTCACGGGCCCGAATATCGTCGAGTGCACGCCCATCAGCCCCAGCGCCAGAAAGAGCAGCACCAGATCGCGGCGGTAGAACCCGATGGCGCCGATGACCATGATCGCAATCTCGAACAGCTTGACGAACCGGATCAGCCGCGATTTCTCGTACTTGTCCGCGAGCTGGCCGGCAGTCGCGGAGAACAGTACAAAAGGAGCGATAAAAACGGCGGCCGCGATGTTGACCAGATCGTTGGACGAGACCGTGGTAAGCGTCGCGGCCTGGAACGCCACGAAAATGACCAGCGCGTTCTTGTAGACGTTATCGTTTCCGGCGCCGAGAAATTGAGTCCAGAAAAACGGCGCAAAGCGGCGCTCCCGCAAAAGCTGAAATTGACTGTGTTCGGCCATCGAACGCCCCCGGTGGTCAAAAGAACGCGGCACGCGATTCGCCGCCGCTCGCCCGCGAGTCACGACCTGGCGCGGCGTATCCGGCAGGGAACCGGTAAACGTTGCATGGAACCACAATCCGGAAAAACATTCTGCCTCCTTCGCCGCTTTTAGTTTGTTGGCGGTCGTATTCGCTGCCGCCGGCGCTCCTAATGCTGCTTGACGTACTCCCTTGCGGCGTCCAGCGCCTGGCGAACGGTATCCGCATCGGGCCAGAAATAGACTTCGCGGCCGGCTTTCTCGCTTTTGAGCACACCCGCCTCGCGCAGTACCCGAAGGTGGTGCGTCACCGCCGTTCGCGACAGCGTGGACGCCGCAACGATCTGGCCAATGTTGAGGCGCTCTCCCGGCTCGAACATCAATACGATTCGCTGCCGATGCGGGTCACCCAGCGCGACAAAGATCCGGGCGACGCGTCGCCATGCCTTGGGAATTGCTCTGCCGTATGCCCTAATCAAAGCTATATCACTAGTTATATAGTTACGTCACTTTACGCTTCGCCAAGCCGTTGTCAAGGGGTCGCGAAAACTGCCGACGAGCGGTCGGATGTTGCATCACGCGGGATATGGGCGCGCGGCGCCGTCTGCAGCATCGGATACAATGGCAAATCACCTTCGCGCCCCGCCGCCATGCGCCCCTATCTCGACTTCATGCGCTACGTGCGCGACCACGGATCGCGCAAGGACGATCGCACCGGGACCGGCACCTTGTCCGTGTTCGGGTATCAAATGCGCTTCGACCTCGGCGCCGGGTTTCCACTGCTGACCACGAAAAAGGTGCACACCCGCTCCATCATCCACGAGTTGCTGTGGTTTCTCGCCGGGGATACCAACGTGCGCTACCTGCGCGAAAACGGCGTGACGATTTGGGATGAATGGGCGGACGAGAATGGCGACCTGGGGCCTGTCTACGGAAGCCAGTGGCGTTCATGGCCCGCTCCGGACGGTAGGCAGATCGACCAGCTCTCCGAAGTCGTCGCGCAGATCGTGAAGAACCCGGACTCCAGGCGCCTGATCGTCTCGGCCTGGAACGTCGGCGAGCTCTCCCGAATGAAGCTGCCGCCGTGCCACGCATTCTTTCAGTTCTATGTGGCCGACGGCAGACTCTCGTGCCAACTCTATCAGCGCAGCGCCGATATCTTTCTGGGCGTCCCCTTCAACATCGCGTCGTACGCCCTGTTGACGCACCTGGTCGCGCAGCAGACCGGCCTTGGCGTCGGCGACTTCGTATGGACCGGCGGCGATTGCCACCTGTACCTGAACCATCTCGAACAAGTCGACACGCAGTTATCCCGCGAGCCGTACGCGTTGCCGAAGCTGGTGATAAAACGCCGTCCCGCGTCGCTCTACGATTACCGCTTCGATGACTTCGAGTTTATCGACTACCGATATCATCCGGCGATCAGGGCTCCGGTCGCCGTCTGAGTGTCATCGCGAGTTAGCACCGCGAAGCGGCACCGGCTTGTCGAACGCTATTTTCAGCTTGCGCGAGGCGGCTGTCGCTTTGCACTCGCTCCCGTTCTTACGCCCAAAAAAAACCCGCCGGAGGAGTTTGGCGGGTAAGGGGGAGTCGATGTTCGGATCGGTCAGGACGAACGGGTCCGACTCGATAAATGGGGTATGGGAGGAGCAGGAACCTCGTTGGCTTAGACGATGCTGCGCGCCGCGCTTACGCGATCGGCAAGTTCCTCGAGGGCAAGCTCCTGCGAGGCCGACAAGCTTTGCTTGGACGATGCTTCGGCATTTTCGCGGCTTGGGCCAGGCGACGATTCGCTCTCCCAATAACCCGAAAATTCCGGCCAGTACGTGTCCATGTTGCCTCTCCTGGGGTAGGCCGCCGTGCGCGGTCGCGCGAATCAGTGCCGTCCCGATAACTAAGAAGCAAGCCGTATGCCAGAGTTTTCGGAGTACTTCGATTCAAGGGGTTGCAATTCATGGATTCGTTTTCTCCTAGGCGTCCGGCGCCACTGGAACTAGTTAGCGCTCGCTTCTCCCAACAAAGTGTCGCATCTGCACGACGGTGTTCCTGCGCGCATGTGCAACTCTTTGAATAACAGCGCTTTTAATTGTCGCCAGACGGCGACAGCTTGTGCGCAAATGCAGCATCGAAGAAACGCGCTATCGCTCAATGAGAGCCGGCGGACGCACCGGCTTTCGATGCTGCCTTGAGCGTCAGGTCTTCGCCTCCTTGAACATCGCGGGCTCGAGCCGATGGCGCTGCAATAATTTGTAAAATTCGGTGCGGTTGCGCTTGGCCAGGGTTGCGGCCTGGGTCACATTGCCGCCGGTGATCTTCAGAAGCCGAACAAGATAGTCACGCTCGAACTGCTTGCGGGCCTCCTCAAACGGCGCGAGCACGGCGCCCTCGCGCAACGCCCCTTGCACCAAGGTCGCAGGAATCAAGCTCGTGGTCGCGAGCGCGACCGCTTGCTCGAGCAGATTGAGGAGTTGCCGCACGTTGCCGGGCCACGGCGCGCCGATCAGCAGCGCCATCGCGTCGGGCGCAAGCGTCGGCACCGGCTTTTTATACCGCTCGGCGAGCTTGCGCAGGAAATGCGAGGCCAGCAACGGGATATCCTCGCGGCGCTCGGCGAGCGGCGGCAATTTCATCGATACGACGTTGAGCCGGTAATAGAGGTCTTCACGGAATTCGCCCGCCGCCTTCTGCGCGTCCAGATCGCGATGAGTGGCGGAAATCACGCGCACGTCGATAGGTACCGATAGTGTCGCGCCGACTGGCCGCACTTCCGCTTCCTGTAACACCCGCAACAACTTCACCTGCAAGGCAAGCGGCATGTCGCCGATCTCGTCTAGGAAAATCGTTCCGCCGTCGGCTGCCTGAAACAAACCCTTGTGCGCCTGCACCGCGCCGCTGAACGCGCCGCGGGCGTGGCCGAACAATTCGGACTCCAGCAACGGCTCGGGGATCGCGCCGCAGTTGACCGCGACGAACGGTTTGCCGATACGGCGGCTGGCGCGGTGAATGGCTCCTGCCAGAAGCTCTTTGCCCGTGCCTGATTCACCGAAGATGAGTACGCTGGCGTCGGAATCCGCCACCAGCCGCGCCTGCCGCAGCAAATCTTCCATGCGCGGACTGCGGGTAATGATTCCGGAGCGCCATTCGCCCGTCGTTGGCGAAGCTGGCTCCGACTCGCCGCCACTCAGACGCACGGCAGCGGCGACCTTCTGCAGCAGCTCCTGGCTGTCGAAAGGCTTGGTCAGAAAACCGAACACTCCGCGCTGCGTCGCGGACACCGCCTCGGGTATCGTGCCGTGCGCGGTCAGGATGATCACCGGCAGTGCCGGATGTTGGCGATGAATGGCGTCGAACAGCGCGAGACCGTCGATGCCCGGCATCTTGAGATCGGTTATCACCGCCGCCGGGCGCGCGACCGCCAGCGAGGCGAGCGCAGTCTCGCCGCTGTCTGCGGTGCGCACTCGATAGCCCGCGGATGTAAGGCGCAAACTGATCAGCTTCAGCAGATCCGGATCGTCGTCGACCAGCAGCACTTCGCCGGCATCGGGCATATTGACTTTCATCTTCCTGTACCTCCACCACCGCCGCCGCCGCCGGCGCCACCGGCATTGCGATTGCGTTCGAGCAGCAGACTACGTTCAACCGCGCGTAGTTGATCCAGTTTCTCCTGCGCCGCGGCGCTTTTCTTTCGTTCCTCGCTCATTCCGCGCACCCGTTCCGCAATTTGCGCCAGGAGCACCGCGGCGAGTTGTTTTATGGGTGACGCGCCCGGAGTCTTGCCGCTCACGCTTTCGAGGAGGGCCATCGCCCGCGCATCGTCGGGCGGCCCCGCGCCGGGCAGCGTTAGCAGCACCGCGGCACGAATCCGGTTCGGCTCGGTCCTGGCCCGATTGAGCGCTTGCATTGCCGCCGCGAGCTCGCGTCGCAGCTCCTCGTTTGATTCACCGGTATAGCGCTGGAGCTCGAGGAGTAGCGCGATCGTCTGTTGCTCCTCCTCATTGACCGGGGCGGGTGATGGCGGTGGCGCCTCGACCGCGACCGGCGCCGCTGGGACCGGCAGCACTGGCTGGGGCACCGGTGGCGAAGGCGGAGCGCCCGGCGCTGCAGTCTGCGCAATCAGGATCGGATGCAATGGCTGCGCCGGCACAACTGAGGTTGCAAAGGCGAGCACTATCGTAAGCACGATGCCGCCGCGGTCCGGACAGAGGCCGCCCTCGCGCATGGCTACGATTCGCCCTCAAGCGTAACGGTGCTGGTCGCAGTTCTCGTAGGAGGCCCGGAACCGGCCGCCAGCGGCAACCACAGACGAAAGCGCGCACCTCGCGCGCCATCGACCCGATCGAGCACTTCGATTCTGCCGCCGTGCGCGAGCGCGTACTCACGCGCGATAGCCAGGCCCAGGCCCGATCCTTTGATCCTGCCTCCCGGCGCAATCTTGCCCTGGTAGAACGACTCGAATATTCGCGGCCGCTCGTCAGGATCGATGCCCGGACCCTGATCGCTGACATCGAGCACGGCAAAGTCGCCTTCGATCGCAAGGTCGACCTTGATCGGCGACGAGCGTGGCGCGTACTTGATGGCGTTCGAAAGAAGATTGTCGATGATGGCCCTGATTTTCTCCCCGTCGCCAACGACGATCGCCGGCGAAAGCGTGACGTCGAAAGTGAGCATACGCGCGAGCGCGGCGAGCTTGTGCTCGCGCGTCACCCGCCGGAGCGTGTCGACCAATGCCACCGGACCGAGCGTCTGCGGCTCCATGCTGCGCGTTTGATGATAGGTCAGCAGATCTTCGATCAGCTTCTGCAGCGACAAGGTGTTCTCGCGCACGATGCGTACGATTTCCTGTTGTTCCGACGAGAGTTCGCCACCGACCCGGTCGCGCAGCAGCTCGGCGCCTTCGCGCACCGCGGTCAGCGGCGTTTTGAGCTCGTGTGAAACGTGCCGCAGGAAGCGATTCTGCTGCTCCTCGAGCTCGCGCAGCCGCGAGCGCAGCCATTCGAGACGCTGCCCGAGGTAGCGCATGTCCTGCGGGCCATCGACCTCGATCGCATGAGTAAAGTCCGCGCTCCCCATTTGCCGGATCGCCTGATCGAGCTGGCGGATTGGGCGCGCGATCAATACCGCGAACAGGATGGCGAGCGCCAGTGCGATCAATCCGGCGGCGAGCGCAAGGTAGCCCCATGTCTTGCTTCCTTCGGCTGCTGTCTTCTGAATGTGCTCGATCTCGCGCTCGGTAAGCCGCGTGGTGGCGGTCAACATCGCTTGCGCGCCCTCGGCGATGTTGGCGTAACCGTCCGCCAGCGTCGCGGTGGCATTGGGCGGCCGATGCGGTGCCTTCAGCAGTGCGAACAGACGGCTTTCGCTGTCGGTGAGCCTTTCGAGCTGGTCCAATTGCGCGCGGTCGAGCGGCAACTGCGAGAGTTGCTGCGAGGTCTGCCGAAAATCGAGCCGCAGTCGCGCGTAGTCATCGATCAGTTGTGGATCTTCGAGGATCAAATGCTGGCGTACCAGGCGTTCGAGCGTTGTCGCCTGCTCGTAGAGCTGTCTGCTGGCCCGTCCGGCTTGCGCCGCCTGCAATACCGCTTGCTGGCTCTGCGTTCCGAGGCGATCGAGACTGACGATCAACTCGACCAGCGCGTAGAGCAGCGGCAGGCTGACCAGCAGGAAGCCGAGCAGAATGAACTTGAGGAATGAACGCGGGTAGTACACGAAGGGCGGGTATCAGCAGCGGCCCGCTATAATCGAGTTGGATGGCGCGAGAGGGCGCCACAGCCTGCGAGTCACGCGTGCACGATACACCAGCCCCCGCTGCATCGCCAAGCTCGGCCATCCGTGGCCGCCGCGTGGCGCTGATCGCCGCGGTGGCGAGAAATGGCATCATCGGCGTCGGGAACAGCCTGCCGTGGCGGCTGCCGGAAGACCTGAGACATTTTCGAACGCTTACGTCCGGTCATGCGGTGATCATGGGGCGCAAGACCTGGGAGTCGATCGGCAAACCGCTGCCGAACCGACAGAATATCGTCGTGAGCCGCCAAGGCGGACTTTTGATCGAAGGCGCGTCGGTCGCGCATTCGCTCGAAGAAGCGCTGTCGCTCGCGGTCCGGCAGGACCCGGTGTTCGTGATCGGCGGCGAAGCGCTCTACCGTTCGGCACTGCCTCTCGCCGCCGTTTTGTATCTTACCGAGATCGAACGTGATTTCCCCGGTGACGCCAGATTTCCGGCCTTTGAGCGCGCGGCATGGCGCGAGGTCGCACGCGAAGTGCGTGAGCCGGCGAGCAACGACGGTTTCGCGTACCATTTCGCCACTTACGAGCGGGTGCCCGATTGAGCGGGTGCCGCCGATCCGCGCTTTAAGCATCCAGAGACCCGGGAGAGTCGCATGTCCGAAGATCATTTTCACGTCCATGGCCCGCATGAGCACGAGGCCGAGCACCGCGCCGAGCATGACCCTTTCGCCGGGAGGATTGCGGTCATGACAGCGATCTTCGCCACCATCGGAGCGCTGTTTGGATATATGGGAGGCGCGACGCAAAACGATGCGCTGCTTTTCAAGAACGAAGCTGCGATTCGCAGGACCGAGGCTTCCGACCAGTGGAATTTCTATCAGGCGAAGAGCAGCAAGCAGAACCTCGCCGAACTTGGAGCGACGCTGACCAGCGGCGACCAGCAGGCGAGATACCTCAAGGAAGTCGACCGCTACAAGAGCGAAAAGGAAGCGATCATGCCCGAGGCCAAAAAGCTGGAGGAACAATCCAAGGCGGCCGAGGAGAAAAGCGAGGCGTCGATGCACGTGCATCACCGCTGGGCGCAGGCGACGACACTGATCCAGATCGCGATCGCGCTGGCGGCGATTACGATCCTCACGCGCAACAAGGGCTTACAGGTCGTCGCTTATATCACTGCCGGCGGCGCAATCATCATCGGTGCGCTCGCGTTCGCCCATATCTAGGGTCCGCGCTGCGCATCGCGCGACGCTTTTCAGCCCAGGCTTCGCAGCTCGCGCAGAGCAACCGAAAGCATCGCGGCGTCGACCGGCGCGGCGGTTCGCAATTCTCCCAGCAACTGCGCGGCGCGCTCGATACCGCGCCGGTTGCGATCCTGCCAGGCAGCGATCAGGCCGTCCGGCGCGGCGATGTCGCGGCCGCCGGCAATCACTTCGCCGGTAATCGTTCTCTGCAGGCCGGAGAGGTCGTCGAGCATCGCGCCTTTGGCAAGCATCTGCCAGTGCGCCTGGCCCGGCAAAGCGACGATCATCTCCCGCAGCCATGGCAAACCGAGACGTGTCGCGAGATCGAAGTAGATTTCCGCCACGATTTCGACCGGACGCCGCGTGCTGTCGGCCACTTCGACGATGTCGAGCGTCGCGTAAAGCGTATCGAACGTGACCACGCGCTCCGCCAGGTCGCGCGATACGCCTTGCGCAACATAATGTGCTACCGCTGCTTCGATGCGCGCGCGGTCCGCTTCGTCTAGAAGCTCTCGCAATCGCGTCGCCAGCGCTTCGACCCGCGCCGCGAAATGGGTGATAGTCGCTGCCATGTCCTCGCCGAGCCGGCGCGAGCGCAGGAACCAGGTCGTGCCGCGATCGATCAATCGCGCGGTGTCGATCAGCATGGCTGATTGCACCGCGTCGTCGACCTTGTTGTCGAGCGCTTCGATTTGCTGCCAGAGGGTGACGAAGCCGAAGATCTCGCGATTGAGCAGATAGGCGCGGACGATCTCGTGCGGTTTGCCGCCGGTCGTCTCCAGCAACCGGTGGACGAATGTGCTGCCGACGCGATTGATCATGCTGTTGGTCACATGCGTAGCGATGATCTCGCGCTTCAGCGGGTGGCGCGACATGTACGTCGCATAGCGCTCGCGCAACGCCTTCGGGAAATAGCGTGCGAGCGCGGTCTCGACCCACGCGTCGTCGGGCAGCGTCGACGCAAGCAGCTCATCGTAGAGCCAGATCTTGCTGTACGCGAGCATGACGGCACGCTCGGGGCTGGTGAGTCCCATGCTCTTGGCGCGCCGCTCGGCAATCTCTTCGTCCGAGGGCAGATACTCCAGCGCGCGATTCAGCTTTCCGGCCTTTTCCAGGTAATGGATAAAGCGCTGCTGGGCATCGAGAAGCTGCGGCGCGATGCGGCCGGTGACCGACAAGGCCTGCGTCTGGAAGTAGTTGTCGCGAAGAACTAACGCGGCGACGTCGTCGGTCATTTCCGCAAGCAGCGTGTTGCGCTGCTTCTCGGTCAACTCGCCCTCGGTGATCGCGAGCCCGAGCAGGATCTTGATGTTGACCTCGTGGTCGGAGGTGTCGACTCCGGCGGAGTTGTCGATCGCGTCGGTGTTGATACGGCCACCCGCCAGGGCGTATTCGATCCGACCGAGTTGCGTGCAGCCCAGGTTGCCGCCCTCGGCGAACACCTTGCACTTGAGCTCCCGCCCATTGACGCGCAGCGCATCGTTGGCGCGATCGCCGACCGCTGCGTGCGATTCGCCTCGTGCCTTGACGTAGGTTCCGATGCCGCCGTTGTAGAGAAGATCCACCCGCGCCTTGAGGATCGCATTTACCAGCTCGATCGGCGCCAAAGCGTCGGCGGCGATTCCCAGCGCAGCTTTTACCTGCGGCGTAATTGCGATCGACTTGGCGCTGCGCGAATGAATGCCGCCGCCGGCGGAGATGAGCTTGGCGTTGTAATCGGCCCATGACGATCGCGGCAGCTTGAACATTCGCTCCCGCTCGTCGAAGCTCGCCTCGGTGTCCGGGTTGGGATCGAGGAAGATGTGCCGGTGATCGAAGGCCGCAACGAGCTTGATGTGTCGCGACAGCAGCATTCCGTTGCCGAAGACATCACCCGACATGTCGCCGATGCCGGCAACGGTGAAATCGGTCGTTTGCGTATCGACGCCCATCTCGCGGAAGTGGCGCTTGACCGACTCCCACGCGCCGCGCGCGGTGATGCCCATTACTTTGTGGTCATAGCCGGCTGACCCACCCGAGGCGAACGCGTCGCCCAGCCAGAAGCCATACTCCTTGCTGATGCCGTTGGCGTAGTCCGAGAACGTCGCCGTGCCCTTGTCGGCAGCGACCACGAGATACGGGTCGTCGGGGTCGTGTCGCTTGACCTGCGGCGGCGGCACGATCTTTTCGCCGACGCGGTTGTCGGTGATGTCGAGCAGTCCGCGCAGATAGTCCTGGTAGCAGGCGATGCCTTCCTTCATGTAGCCCTCGCGGTCGGAGGGCGGTGGCGCGCGCTTGAGAACGAAACCGCCCTTCGATCCGACCGGGACGATGACCGTGTTCTTGACCATCTGCGCCTTGACCAGTCCCAGCACCTCGGTACGGAAATCTTCCGGCCGGTCCGACCAGCGCAACCCGCCCCGTGCCACTTTTCCGCCGCGCAGGTGCACACCCTCGAAGCGCGGCGAGTACACAAAAATCTCGAACATCGGCTTCGGCTCGGGAAGGCCAGGCACTTTTGCGGGGTCGAACTTGAACGACACGAAGCTCTTACGCACTCCGGTGGCATCGCGGCGCCAGAAGTTGGTGCGCGTCGTCGCGAGAATCATGGCGAGGTACTGCCGCAGCACCCGGTCCTCGGACAGATTCTCGACCTGCTCGAGCGCGGCCTCGATCTCGCGCACCTTGTCCGCGGTCTTGGCGCCCGCACCGGCGGTGTCATTGGGATCGAATCTGACCTTGAACAACTCGACCAGCGCGCGTGCGACATCCGCATGCGCTGCGAGCGTCGCCTCGATGAACGCCTGCGACAGCGGAAATCCGATCTGGCGCAGATATTTCGCGTAGGCGCGCAAGACCACGATCTCCTGCGCCGGTAATCGGGCCGCGAGCACCAGCCGGTTGAAATCGTCGTTCTCGACTTCGCCGACGAAGACGCGCCCGAATGCCTCCTCGAATACCGAGTGCAGCGCATCGATCTCGACTTCAGTGTCGGCAACGCCGGATTGCATTCCCAGATCGTGCATCCATATCGGCGGCGACCCTTCCGGCGTCACGCGATACGGGCGCTCGTCGAGGACCTTCAGTCCCATGTGTTCCAGCATCGGCAGGCTGTCGGAGAGCGTCACCGGCGCACCAAGATGGTAGAGCTTGAAGCGCAACGTTCCAGGCGCTGCTTCGAGCGGCCGATATAGCGACATCCCCAGCGGCCCGGCCTCGGAGAGTTTCGCCACCATCTGAATGTCGGGGACCGCGGCGCGGGCGGTGAAGTCTTCGCGGTACGCCGCAGGAAACGCAGCGCCGAATTGCCGGGCGAGATCGTTGCCACGCGCTTCGCCCACGGCCTCGATCAGCGCCTGTTTCAGATCGTCGGTCCAGCGCCGCGCGACGGTGGCGAGCCCGGCTTCGAGTTCGCGTACGTCGAAGCTGGGAATGCTTCCCGGTGTCGTGCGCACGGTAATCAGAACCCGGGCGAGCGCCGATTCGGATAGATGCACGTTGAATTCGGAGCTGCTTCCGTGGAATGCCTGGGTGAGAATGGTCTGCCATTTCTGGCGCAGCTCGGTCGTGTAGTTCTCCCGCGGCGCATAGATCAGGCACGACAGAAAGCGCTCGAAGGGATCGCGACGCACGAACAGCCGGAAACGCTGCCGCTCGCCCAGATGCAGAATACCCATCGCGGTATGCAGCAAATCGTCCTCTGTAATCTGGAACAGTTCGTCGCGCGGGTAGTTTTCGAGGATGTTGATCAGCGACTTGTCGGCGTGGCTTCCTGGCACCAGGCCCGCGCGCGCGACCACGTTGGCGGTCTTGCGCCGCAGCAGCGGAATGTCCGACGGCTTCGCGCTGTACGCAGCCGACGTAAATAAGCCGAGAAACCGATCTTCTCCGCAGACTTCTCCCCTGGCGTCGAAGCGCTTGACCGCGATGTAATCGAGATAGCCCGGCCGGTGCACCGTGGAACGCGAAGTCGACTTGGTGACGACCAGCAGCTCGGGCCGCCGTGCATAGGCTTTCACATCCGGCGGCAGCGCCGAGAAACTGGTCGCGACGTCCTTGTCTTCGCCTTCGCGCAGGATACCCAGGCTCGACCCGGCGATGATTTTCAACGCGTCCTCGCCGTTCTGCACCACCAACTCGTGGCAGCGATAGCCAAGAAACGTGAAGTGATCGTCGGCGAGCCAGGCGAGAAAAGCCTTGCCTTCCGAGAGCTCGTCCGCGGGCAGCGGTGGGGGCCGCTTTTCGGTATCGGCGAGAATCGCCAGCAGGCGATCGCGCATCGCTTTCCAGTCGGCAACGGCCATGCGTACATCGTCGAGCACGCGGGCCAGGTCGGTCGCGAGTGCGTCAAGGCGCGCCGGCTCGATGATGCGGTCGACCTCGACGCGAATGAAAGACTCGTGACGCGCGTCCTTGTCATCGTCTGCTGCAAGATCGACCAGTGTTCCGTCGCCGCTGCGTTTGACCGCGATGATCGGGTGCATGATCAGGTGCAGCGTCAGCCCGTGCCGGTTGACCTCCATCGTCACCGAATCGACCAGGAACGGCATGTCGTCGTTGGCGATCTCGATGATCGTGTGCGTCGATTGCCAGCCATGTTCCTCGATCGACGGGTTGAACACGCGAAGACGTACGCTTCCCGGGTCGCGCTTGCGCGCGAAATTCCAGTGCGACAGCGCCGCGCCGTAGAGATCCGCTGGCTGGCGTTCGGCGAGGTCCTCCGGATCGAGCTGGCTGAAATATTGCTGAACAAAACGCTCGAGCAAACTGCGCTTCTCCGGCGCAACTTTGGCTCGGACAAGCTTCAGAATTTCCTCCAGACCTTGCACGCGGCTATCTTGGTCGTTTGCCATTGTGGAGCTCCGCTTCGTCAGCGACTACGGACAGGCGCCGATGCGCTTGGCGCGAATCTTCATTCCGTTGGAATTTATCTGTTCGTATGAATCGCCATGGTAGGTCGTGGTGTTCATGTTTTGTTCCCCGGCGCAGACCGAATCGATGGTCACTTGATTCCCGGATACCTGGACATCCTTCACCGTGCAGCCGACTTCCCCGGCTGCCTTGACCAGGTATTCCTGAAACGTCTTGTCGTCCGCATTCGCAACGTTGGCCTGGGCGGTGGTTACGCAGCTCCTCATCGGGGCGCCCTGTGCTCCGTCACCCATCGTTATTTCCCACTGCCCGGCATGTACGCGGTCCGCGGCTTGCGCGGGTGTGACGCTCAGCGTGAGCACCGCGACCGAGAGCACAAGAGGGGCGCTGATACTTTTCATTGAATACTCCTTTGCCGGTCAGCCCAGGTTATTCCCGCCGATACGATTGTCACGCAAAAGGTCGGCGGAGAGCTATCGCGAGCGCACCGCGAAGCTTGCCAATTTAGGAGGTTTCTCTCCTTTGATCCTCGCCGCACGCCTAGCCACGGACGGTTCAAAAAAAACGCGTTTTTGCTAAGCAATGACGCGGTGCGTCGGTACGGAGAGGCTTTTCTCCCCTTTCTGGGGCGGCACACCTCTTGCGGTAAACAAGAGCGCGCGATCTCGCGAGCCTCGCCACCATGTAGCATACACCAGGGGTCGCTATGCCTTTGTCCATGCCCTCGAGCTTCCCAGCGCAACGCTGCAGGAAACGCTTACTCTTTGCGGCGCACTCGAGTCGCAAGAGCGGGTTCACGGTGATCGAGATGATGCTGACCGTTGCCATCGTCGCCATCCTGGCTGTGATCGCGGACGGCTCCTATACGAGGTATCGCGAGCGCGTTCAGACCATGCAGGCGATTTCAGACATCGGTTCTCTTGAGCCTCTGATCGCCGCATATGCGCTCGACCACAATGGCTACCCCGATACCCTTGCCGACATTGCGCGAGACACCATGAAGGACCCCTGGGGAAATAGATATCAGTATCTCAGCCACGACACTAACAGAGCGAGGGGTCACTGGCGTAAGGACCATAACATCGTGCCCATCAATTCCGATTACGATCTCTGGAGCAACGGCAAGGATGGACTGAGCTCCGGCCCCCTTACCGCGAGGCATAGTCGCGACGACATCGTCCGCGCCAGTAACGGCCGGTTCATCGGTCTCGCTTCCGACTTCGATCCTTGAAAATTCGCCGCGGCGTTATGCGCAGCCGGATCGCGCGACGGATCGTCGCGCTTTTTGTGTTATGCGCACTCGTTCCCGTCATGGCGATGGCGGTCCTGTCTTACGACCGTGTCCACAAGCTCCTGGTCGACCAAGGCTCGACACAGCTCGCTCAGTTGAATGGGGCATACGCAACTGCGCTTTATGATCGACTTCTGAGCGTGCATGTCCAGTTGCGAGAGACAGCGAGCAGCCTCGAAGCCGGCGCACCGCAGTGGAGCAGCGAATTCAAAGAGCATCTCAAGAGCCGGTTCGACGCGATCATGGTCGTGCGACCCGACAGCATACCGACGGCGTTGCTGGGAGACGCGCGGTCGCCACCGGACCTGACCATCGCTGAGCGCACGCGTCTCGCCAAGGGCGGCACAATCCTCAAGACGAGCGACGCGAATGACCCCTCTTCGCCAATTTTGATCGCGCGCGCTCTGGATCCGCAAAGACCGAATGACGGCATCCTGGTCGCGGAACTGAACAAAAAGTCTCTCTGGGATGATGTCGACGAGATCGCTCCGATTGCGGTGTTCTGCGTGGTCAACGATCGCGGCAAGCTTCTCTACTGCTCGCAACCTGATCCGCCGGCAATGTTGCTCCAGCTTGCCGGCCACCTTCCGCCGCTCGCCTCCGGCCGATTCGAATATGCGTACGACGGCAGGACTCAGCTCGCGAACCACCGCGAACTCTTTCTCGAACCGCGGTTTCTGGTCCAGGGCTGGACGGTCATTGCCTCGCGGCCTCAGGCCGAAGTGCTTGCTCCCCTCGGCGATTTCGAAATGATTTTTCTTCCGGCTGTGGTGCTGTCGCTGCTAGTCGCCGCTTTGTTGAGCTTGACGCAGGTCCGCCGTACGCTCGTCCCGTTGGAAAAACTAATCGATGGTACCCGGCGCGCCGCCAACAAGGACTTCAGTACCAGAGTGGCCGTTTCGGGCAACGACGAATTCAGCGAGCTCGCGACTTCATTCAATGCCATGAACACCCGACTCGGAAACCAGTTTACGGCACTAACAACGCTCGCCGAAATCGATCGGGCGATTCTGTCCCGTCTTGACGTCGACAGAGTCATCGAGACGGTCGTCACGCGGATCCGCGACATCGTACAGACGGATTACATCAGCGTCGCAGTACTGGACCGCACCGCGGCCGGGATGATGCGAATCTACACTCGCGATCAGCACGGCGACGAGCACATCTCATTGGAGCGCAGCGCGTGCCCCGCGGAGGACACGCTGGAACTGCTTTCGCATCCTTCTGGGATGTGGTTCGATCCCCGGGAAATCCCGAAAGCGTACGCGTTGCCGGTAAAGTGGCTCGGGGCGGCAGCCGTCTTTGCTTGCCCGATCATCTGGCAGGAACACGTCGTGGGCATGGTTGTATTGGGCTTTCGGGGGGACGCGTCGTTGACTCCCGACGAAGAGGCGCGGACGCGCGACCTGGGCGATCGAGTCGGAGTCGCCTACGCCGCGGCGACGAAAGACGAGCAGCTCTATTATCAGGCGCACTACGATCAGCTGACGGGGCTTCCCAATCGGCTTTACTTTCGCGATCAGCTCGATCGTACGCTGGCGCGGGCGCATCGCGGCCAAGAGCGCTTTGCGGTGCTGTTCGTCGATCTCGATTACTTCAAGCGCGTCAACGATAGCCTTGGCCATGCGGCGGGCGACGCAGTCTTGCGGGACGCCGCCGATAGGATGCGCCGCTGCATTCGGGGAACCGACATCGTGGCGCGTCTGGGTGGCGACGAATTCACTTTGCTCCTCACCGACGTCAAGTCAACGCGCGATCCTCAGATCGCTGCCGAGCATGTTATCGCTGCAATGGCGACGCCTTTCCTGATTGCAGGACAAGATCATTTCATGAATGCGAGCATAGGCATCGCGATCTATCCCGACGACGGCGTCACGGCGGATGAATTACTGAGAAATGCGGATACGGCAATGTATCGCGCGAAAGACAGCGGCCGTGGGCAATCCGTTTTCTTCGAAAACCGAATGAACGCCGACGCGATTGCACGGGTCCGCTCGGAGCGGGAATTGCACCACGCGATCGATCGCAATGAGTTCGTCCTCGTCTACCAGCCGCAACTCGATCTGAAAACGTGCCGGATTTCCGGCGCCGAAGCGCTCCTGCGATGGAACCATCCGGACCGCGGGCTGCTGGCGCCCGCTCACTTCATACAACTGGCTGAAGAGACGGGCCTGATCGAGAAGTTGGGGGAGTGGGTCCTGCGCGAGGCTTGCGCTCAGTTCCAGAAATGGCAGGCGGATGGCATTGCGTTGCCGCGCGTCGGTGTAAACGTTTCTCCGCGTCAATTCCAACAGAAGGGCTTCATTGACACACTCGATAAAATCGTCCGCGATTCCGGAATGCGAGCCTCATCGCTCGAAGTTGAAATCACCGAAAGCCTCCTCCTGGAAGCAACTTCCACCGTCGAAACAATGCTCATGAAGCTGAAGTCGATCGGCGTTCAGATCGCGCTCGACGATTTCGGCACAGGCTATTCATCGCTGGCCTACCTCAAGCGATTCCCCGTCGACGTCGTCAAAATCGATCGTTCCTTCGTGAAAGATCTTCCAGCGGACGAAGGCTCGGCGGCAATTACGGCAGCGATCATTGCAATGGCACATGCGCTTCGCAAAAAAGTGGTCGCGGAAGGTGTCGAGACCGCGGCACAGGCTGCGTTTCTCCGAGGCCTTCGATGTGACCACATCCAGGGATATCACTTGAGCGTACCGCTTAGTCCGTCCGATCTCGCTGCGCTTGTCCAGCGTGCCGAGGGTCGCATGGCAACAGCAGCGTAGGAAAAAGACCCGTCCTTTGTTGTTCTCGGCTCTCTAGTGATTCACCAGACGAACGGATCGGCTGGAGTCGACTCGATCGCTTGCCTGTGCTTGTTCCAGAAGTCGCGCAACCCGGCACCGAATATCCGCGTCTCGCGAATGAGTATGGAACGATAAAGCGGATGGCGCAGTATTTCCTTCATGTAGTCCTCCCAGGCCGATATTTCAATTAGTCCGGGCGGCCTCAGAAACGACCAACTCTTGCAGCGCGCTATGGAATATCTGATGTAGGCCTGCGCAAACATTTGTAAGAAACTCGGCATCCAATGCCTCCGCTCGGCTGCTGGTCGAACCTAGTGTGCGCGTTGTATCAGTCATTTGCCTTCATTCGTAAATCAACTGTTTTCGGTATGCGCTCGGAGGACTCCGCCACTGGGGGCTACGGTGTGCCGAATTTGGGAGGGGTTTTCGGTATGGGCGTCAAAACGAACGGCTCGAAGCCATCCGGCACCGACACATCATCGAGGCTGCGCGACAGGCCGGAGTCAACCCCAAGCCGACGAAATCGGCGCTCCGAAGCGGCCCTCCGAGAGCTCGGTAGCAGCCGTTCGCGACGGGAGCCCCTTGACGCCGTTTCGTTGGTGCTCTGGATTCTCCCTATGGAAGGTGGGCGGTCATGAGGTTCGCCGATCAGATGACTCCTTTGCGCGGTCTCGAACGTATTGACAAAAGCGGAACCAGGCCGGTGGCTCCACCATGTCTTGGTTTTCAATGGAGGCATCCTCTTCGGTGCGCTTCTTCACTCGCGCCCACATCGCGTTGCCGCCCGTACCCGCCCCACGAAACTTACACGAACGATCGAGTAGCAAGCGCGCGAGCAGGGATCAGCGGGTTGACGAGACCGCGGATTCACGTCGCGCCAGGAACGTGTGCAGCTGAGCGACCACTGCCGCGCCCTCGCCGATCGCCGCCCCTACCCGCTTCACCGAACCCGAATGGACGTCGCCCACCGCGAAGATTCCTTCGACTCCAGTCTCCATAGGCAGCAGGGCGCGATCGATCGAACCCACTTCGGCGCCAGTTCTGATGAACCCCTTCTCGTCCAGCGGAATCCCGCATCCCGCGAGCCAGTTCGTCGCGGGGTCCGCACCGGTGAAGAGGAAGAGATGAGCGATCGCGTGCTCTTCCTTCCTTCCAGTGCGTCGGTTGCGCCACCGCACGCCCTGCAGACCCTGATCCGGGCTTCCCGACAGCTCCACGATCTCGGTGTCGCAGAGCACGTCGACATTGGAACAGGCAGCTATTCGATCGATGAGATAGCGCGACATCGTCCTCGACAGGCTCGGCCCGCGTACCAGCATCCGCACCTTTTGCGCGTAGCTCGCGAGGAATACCGCTGCCTGCCCCGCCGAGTTTCCTCCGCCCAGCAACGCCGTCTGTTCGCCGCGGCACAGCCGGGCCTCGACCGGCGAGACCCAGTACGAAACACCGCGGCCTTCGAACTGCTTCAGGTTGGGGATCTCCGGACGGCGATAGCGAGCACCCGTCGCAACCACCACCGCGCGCGCCCGGACTCGCCTGCCATCGGCGAGCTCGAGGATGAGCGCGGGATCAGGCCCCGCGCGCTCTGAAGTGCAATCCAACTGCTTCACCTCGGTGTAGAGGCTGAACTGGGCGCCAAACTTCTGCGCCTGCGTGAAGGCGCGCGCCATCAGCGCCTGCCCGGAGACGCCGGTTGGAAATCCGAGATAGTTTTCGATGCGCGCGCTGGCGCCGGCCTGTCCACCAAAGGAAAGCGCTTCCAGGACGATGATCGAGAGGCCCTCGGACGCTGCGTAGACGGCTGTCGCGAGACCGGCTGGCCCGGCGCCGACGATCGCGACGTCGTAAGGCTCCGAGCGCAAAGTCGTCGCGATCAGCCCGAGGACTTGTGCCAGATCGTGTTTCGTCGGGTTCTTGAGCACCGCGCCACCCGGTATGACGACGATCGGAAGCTCGCCACGCTGCGGGGCGAAGCGCGCGATGAGCGACGAGGCATCCGCATCCTCGTCGGGATCGATCACGCGGAAGGGAATTTCGTTGCGTCCGAGGAACCCGGAGAGCCGCGTCACGTCCGGCGACTTGAGCGAGCCGATGAGCACCGGACCCCCGAAACCCGTCTCGATCAGCGCCACGCGGCGGAGGATGAGCGCACGGAGGATGAGCTCCCCGAGCTCGGCCTCTTCGATGAGGAGGGCGCGGAGGCCCTCAGACGGAACGACGATCGCCTCGACCTCGTCGACGGCTTGGGCGTCCAGCACGCTCGGCGCCCCGGAGAGGAGTCCGATCTCGGCGAGGACCTCGCCGGGCACGACCTCCATGTCCTCGAGGGTGGCGCCGATCAGCTGAGCGAACTCGGCCGTCGGCAACGCTCGGCCGAGTCCGTCGCGGCCGACGACGGCGACCCGGCCCGAGAGGATCACGAACATGCCGGGGCTGGGCTTACCCACCCGGCAGAGGAATTCCCCCGGGCGGAAGCGCTGCAGGTCGCCGAAACGCCTGACCCGGTCGATCTCGGCCGCCGAAAGGACCGGGAACATTTGCTGGAACCGCGAGGCCAGCGCCGTGCTGCGCCCCTGCTCGCTGGCCATGTCAAAGGATGGGAAATCCAACGCCACGACGCGTCATCGCGAGCAGCCTAGCACGTCTTGACTTGCCCGGAGCGACGGGCGCCTGCGCGGCGGCGGGCGCGAACGGCGCGCGACGCTCGGGGTTTCCAATCAAGCGTTAGCAAAGCGCGAAGCGATTGGAATGGGAGACTCACTCGCTAGACAGCAGTGAAAAGAAGAGCGATTTTCCAACACGACCGTCGGCTTCGGAGAAAACTGGCTCCCGTGTTCGAGCTTCCGCAATTGGCCCGATCTGAGACCCTCGCGCAGGGGGTTAGCTGTATTTGGCATCACGACCCACAAACGCTCTTAATCATCAGGTGCTCATCAAGTTCGACGCCGTAGGCAGCGGACTCTTCTGACGCCGGCCTGAATCCGAGCCGGCGCAAGAGTTTCCGAGAGCGAAAGTTGCTCTTCTTAAAAACGGCGATAGCAATGGCAACGTGATATGTCTTGCCAAGCTCATGAATCATCGCGCCTACAGCTTCCTGACCGAAGCCCTGTCCCCAGAACGCGCTGTTTATCTGGTAAGCGATCAATGCCTGCGAATTGGGCCGCACAGTCGCCTGAACATACCCCAGCAGCCGACCACTTGCACGAAGGCGGAGGATCCAGTTTAGCCATTGTTCCGTACCATCCGGGGAACGCCGCGATTCGAGCATTTGAAACCGCTTCGTCAGCCAATCTTGAGACGGAGGTGGCTCGTTCTCGAACTCGTAAATTGAAGGGTCAGCCAGCAGCGCAAACATTTCTGCCGAGTGCTCGATGGTTTGCGGCTCCAGACTTAGGCGCCGGGTCTCGATCTTGCGCATGGATGCTCTAGTAGGTAATGACTGGCGCGGCCGGCAGACACCATTGACATTTCTTGTAAGCCTGCCGATGCGCAGTACCCTGCGTGATTCCCCGTAGTTGCACTGAGATAATCTCTCCGGGCCTCCACTGATTCTGCGGGACATTACCTGCGGATCTCTGTCGATGCAACCAACCGCGACTGACCGCTATGCGGAACGGACAACGAGAAACCGCTGTCCGTTACGCGCTCCCAACGAGCTGAACTGATGGGCCGAGATCGACCTCGTCCAACCGCCAAATGTCGTGCACTACGACCAACGGTTCAGCCGTGACATGACGACTTGTTTTCTAGCAGGATGTATCGGTCATGAAGTTGAAGCATGCTGTTACTCCATTGACCGTGTAGTCGACTTTCCCAAAGGTAAATGTAATGTTCTCGGTTCGTGTCCCGTTATTGCCAGGGGGGCTGTCCCCTGTCGAATAGCCGGTGATCAACACATCCGTAAGCGTGATCGTCGTGGGACCGTCCACAAGCGCGACGGTAGGCAGGTGCTCTCCTCTGGCCGCGACTTTGAAAAAAAGTGGAGATTGCCCGTCAACGAAGCGCGTGACGGAAAGGTCTTGGGCAAATGCCTTGCCCGCTCCGCCACCGCCACCACCAGCGACGGTGCCGCTATTCGATGCACCCCAAGACCATGCCCCCACCGACAACGACCCGAAGGGGGACGGGAGTATGAGGGTGCCGGCAGGAGGCATAAAGGGCTCCGCCAAGGCGGTACCCGCGGCGGTTAAGGCGAGAATGGAAAACGCGACAGCGACTCGATGGATCATCTTCATGGTGGCTCCTCTTAATGGATGGGTTGCTCAGCCGCGATGTGCTTTATCCGCCGACTTGCGGTATTCCGCGCACCGCGCTCTCTCTGCTTCACGAGCCAAACGCCGCTTATCCCATAGCCGGCGCATTTGGCCGATGATGCTAGGTAGTCGTCCAGCACCGGGCTGCCGGAAGATCAGCAACTCGTTTCCGAACTTGTGGAAAGCTTGCGGGCGACGGACTTGCCGATCGCTTACCGATGCCGAAACTCGGTAGCGACCACGGTACACAACGCAATACCCTGGTGTACTCTGTAGATGGAATGAAAACGGCCCCAGGCCGGGGCCGTCATTCTTGAGTTTGGTGCCGGGAGGGGGAATCGAACCCCCACTCTGTTGCCAGAACTGGATTTTGAGTCCAGCGCGTCTACCAATTCCGCCATCCCGGCTATGGAACACGAGCAAGGTCGCGCATAGCGCAGGACCTCGCGCACGCCTCGACATTGCCCATGCGATGTAGAGGCGGCATTATCGCGGAAAAGCTTCGCTCCTTCAAACGCAGAAGCCGCAACCCTCCGATGGCGAGTCGACCACCTTACCGCCTTTCCGACTTCGACTTTGCGCTACCGCCGGAACGAATTGCGCAGCGGCCCGCGCACGAGCGCTCGGCGAGCCGATTGCTGCACGTTGCCGGCGAAAGGATTGCCGACTTCGCGTTCACCGCGTTACCGGATTTGCTCGTTGCCGGCGATGTACTGGTATTCAACGACACCCGCGTGGTCCGGTCGCGCCTGTATGCCCGCAAACCCGCGCCCCACGGCGGGAAGGTCGAGCTCCTTTTGGAGCGGATCGTCGCACCCGATCAAGCCTGGATGCAGCTCAGAGCCAGCCATCCGCCCAGGGCCGGTGCGCACGTCGAGCTGCCCGGCGGCGCAAGCGCGACTGTGCTCGAGCGCTCGGGCCGATTCGTGCGCCTTTGCTTTGCGATCGACACGCCGCTCGAGGATTATCTCGATCGCCACGCCGAGGTGCCGCTGCCGCCATACATCGCGCGTGCGCCGGATTCGGCCGACGACGAGCGCTATCAAACGGTATATGCGCGCCATGCCGGCGCCGTTGCCGCGCCGACCGCCGGTTTGCATTTCGACCGGCCCATGCTCACGCGGCTTTCCGCATCAGGGATTGTATTGGCCTACGTCACGCTGCACGTCGGCGCGGGCACCTTTCAGCCGGTCGAAGCTGAGGATTTGTCGCGGCACAAAATGCACAGCGAGCGCTTCCGTATTCCTGCCGCGACCATTGCGGCGGTCGAGGCGGCGCGCGCGGCACGGCGCTCGGTGATCGCCGTCGGCACAACGTCGCTGCGGGCGCTCGAATCCTCCGCCACCGGGGACTGCGGCTTGCGTGCCGGCGAGGCGGAAACCTCGTTGTTCATCACTCCGGGATATCGATTCCGGGTCGTCGATCGCTTGCTGACCAATTTTCACCTTCCGCGATCGACGCTGCTCATGCTCGTCTGCGCGTTCGGCGGCTACGACTCGATTCGTGCCGCCTACGCTCATGCGATTGCGGAGCAGTATCGCTTCTTCAGCTATGGCGACGCGATGCTGCTCGAGCGCGATGCCGATCTCGATCCTTCCCACGGCAAGTAAAGCGCGATGGCGCTGCTACAATCGCGGCGATGGAGTTCTCGGTTACCGCGCAGTGCGGCGCCGCGCGCTGCGGGCGTTTGACGCTCGCGCACGGCACGGTCGAGACGCCGGTCTTCATGCCGGTCGGCACCTACGGCACGGTCAAGGCCATGGCGCCGCGGGAGCTCGAGGAGCTTGACGCGCAAATCATCCTCGGCAACGCCTACCATCTGTGGCTGCGGCCGGGGCTCGACGTCATCGCCGCACATCAGGGACTGCACCGCTTCATGGGCTGGCCGCATTCGATCCTCACCGACTCCGGCGGCTTCCAGGTGTTCAGCCTCGGGCCCTTGCGCAAGGTCCACGAAGACGGGGTGACGTTCGCGTCGCCAATCAACGGCGACAGGATGCTGCTGACGCCGGAGATCTCGATGCAGATCCAGCGTACGCTCGACGCCGACATTGCGATGGTTTTCGACGAGTGCACGCCGCATCCCGCGACGCGTGACGAGACCGCGCTGTCGATGCAGCTTTCCATGCGCTGGGCGCAACGATCCAAAGCGGCTTACGAGGGCAGCCGCAACGGCTTGTTCGGCATCGTGCAAGGCGGCATGTACGAGGATCTGCGCGACGAATCGCTTGCAGCTCTCTCCCATATCGGCTTCGACGGTTACGCCGTCGGGGGGTTGTCGGTCGGCGAGCCCAAGGAGGAAATGCAGCGCATCCAGCGGCACATCGCGCCGCGCTTGCCCGCCGACAAGCCGCGCTACGTCATGGGCGTCGGCACGCCGGAGGACATCGTCCAGGGTGTTGTCGACGGGGTCGACATGTTCGATTGCGTGTTGCCGACGCGTAACGCCCGCAATGGCTGGCTGTATGCCCGGCGGGGAGATGTGAAGATCCGCAATAGCCGCCACCGCACCGACGCGCGAGCCTTGGATGACACTTGCGCCTGCTACACCTGCCGCAACTTCAGCCGTGCTTATCTGCATCACTTGCAACGCGTCAACGAAATCCTGGGAGCACGGCTCAATACCCTGCACAATCTTCACTATTATCTGACCCTGACCCGCGAGCTGCGGCAGGCCATCGCGGAGGACGCGCTCCCTGCTTACGTGGCCCGCTTCCGCAGCGATCGCAACCAGGAGGGCGGCGCCTCCGACATGGTAGAATGATAAGCTTTACACAGAGATCGTCACACTTCCGGTTAGACGATAGGTTCGCGGGACTTCCAGGCTCCCGCGGTGACGAGAAGTCAGTTGCAACAGGAGGGTCATCCGTGTTGATCAGCCCCGCATACGCGCAGGCTGCCGGCGGTACGTCCGGCAGCGACCTGATGGCATTTTTGCCCATGGTCGCCATTTTCGTCGTTTTTTACTTTCTCCTGATTCGCCCCCAACAAAAGCGCGCCAAGGAAACCAAGACGATGCTCGAGGCGCTGCAAAAAGGAGACGAAATCGTCTCGGCCGGTGGCGTCGTCGGCAAGATCAACAAGCTGACCGATTCCTATGCCACCGTCGAAGTCGCGCCCGGCGTCGAGATGACGATCCAACGCAGCGCAATTTCGCTGTTGCTCCCAAAGGGCACCATCAAGAGCCTCTAGAGAAAGAGCCCCAGGTTCGCGGCCGGCGCGTCTTACGGAAAACAGCGCTCCTGCCGTGCACTTTCAACCGCTGACAGCCCAATGAATCGTTACTCAGCCTGGAAATACGTGCTCATCGGCGTTGCGCTGTTTGTCGGCATCGTCTACACCTTGCCGAACTTTTTTCCCGAGGTGCCGGCGGTACAGGTATCGACCAGCAAGGCCAATATCAAGATCGACACCTCGACGCTTCAGACCGTCGAGGACACGCTCAAGGCGGCGAACATCGCCTACCGGGGCGAGACGATCGATCCGACCGGCATCAAGATCCGCTTCGCCGATGCCGACACCCGGCTCAAGGCCAAGGACGTGCTGCAACAGAAGCTCGGCGATGACTACATCGTCGCGCTGAATCAGGTATCGAGCTCGCCACGGTGGCTGGCATCGATCGGCGCATTGCCGATGTACCTTGGGCTGGACCTTCGTGGCGGCGTGTATTTTCTCGAGCAGGTCGACATGAAGGCGGCGCTCGACAAGGCCGCCGATCGTTATTTGACCGACATCCGCTCGCTGCTGCGCGAGAAGAAGGTGCAGTACTCGGGCATCGCTCGCGAAGGTCAAAGCGTCGTCGTTCGCTTCCGCGATGCCGCGGAGCGCGACAAGGCCAACGTCGAAATCAGCGGCGCCTTCCCCGATCTCGCGCTCAACAGCGTCGATGCGGGCGATCAATTGAAGCTCGTCGCCGTGCTCAAGCCCGAGGCGCAGAAGCGGATCCAGGACGGCGCGGTCCAGCAGAACATCACCATCCTGAGAAACCGCGTCAACGAGCTTGGCGTGGCCGAGCCGATCATCCAGCAGCAGGGCTCGGACCGCGTGGTGGTGCAGCTGCCCGGCGTGCAGGATACTGCGCGCGCCAAGGATATCCTCGGCCGGCAGGCAACGCTCGAGATACGGATGGTCAACGACGATCCAGGCGCACTCGAGGCGGCGATCAGCGGACAACCCGCGCTGGGCAGCGACGTATTCACGGAACGCAACGGAGCGCGGCTCCTGGTCAAGCGCCAGGTGGTGCTGACCGGAGACCGCATCAACGACGCGCAGCCGGGATTCGACGGACGGACCAACGAACCGGCGGTGCACATCAATCTCGAC
>DATMNH010000099.1:0-5351 GCA_035568975.1 Casimicrobiaceae bacterium | reverse complement strand
GCTGCTCGGGGTCGGGGGCGCTAGCGGCGCACCATCAGCCGGCCGAGCGCACAGGGGCCATCAAAGCGTCAAATAAACGATATTCGATAATCGGATTCAATGCTCATTCATGATGCACGTCAAGCCCTATTCCTGGCGAGATGGCCTAGGCCTACGCGCAACCTGAGGACTGTTGTCGACCCCGTTGCTGCCTCTCGTGCGCTAGAGAAGCGAACGTTCGAGGACTTCGCTGATCGGCCCAACAGCGAGCCGCTCGGCGGCGCCGTAGAAGTTGTCCGGAAGCGCTGGCGGCAGCTTGAACCAAACTTGTTGTGATAGCCTACCAAATCGCATGGCCGCAGCGCCTTGTAATTTGGGAGGCGCGCTCGCTTTACCAGCGCCGCCGCACCCGCGCCTGCCGGTGTCTGCCTTCTCGGCTAAGGCGATGAATCCGGTTGGCGTGCAGCTTCGGAGTTCGCTGATTCGAGTGGGAGTGAATCATGGCTGCCTGGACTTGGCTCATACCTGCGTCGTCGTTCGGCCTGCTCGTGGTTGCAGGCGTAGTGGGCGTTGGCACGTTGCTTGCGGTGCTGTGCGGCATCGGACTCATCGGGGCGGTGATCGCCGCGGTCCACCACGCCGAGGTGATCGCGCATCGCGTCGGAGAGCCATTCGGGACGTTGGTCCTCGCAGTAGCCGTGACCGTCATTGAAGTTTCGCTCATCCTATCGATGATGGTTGCGGGTGGTGACGACATGGCCGTCCTGCCGCGCGACACGATCTACGCGGCGGTGATGATCATCTGCACCGGCGTTCTGGGCCTGTGCGTACTCGTAGGTGGCCTTGCGCATCGCGAACAATCCTTCCGCCCGGAAGGAGCCGGCGCGGGGCTCGCAGCGCTGATCGTGATGTCAACACTCACGCTCGTACTGCCGGACTTCACGACGACCACGCCGGGCGGTACGTACAGCAGCGCACAGCTCGGGTTCGTGGCTGTGACATCAGCCGCGCTTTGGGCAATCTTCGTCTTCATTCAAACCGTACGCCACCGGGACTATTTCATCCCCATCGCAGACCCGGCCAACTTGCAGGTGCACGCAGAGCCGCCGACGATCCGCGAGGTATGGGCGAGCTTCGGATTGCTTGTCGTCTCGTTGGTGGTAGTGGTGGGATTGGCCAAGATGCTTTCGCCCACGATCGAGCGCGCAGTTGAGCTGGCCGGCGCGCCGAGAGCGGTGGTCGGGATCGCAATCGCACTGCTGGTTCTGTTGCCCGAAACGTGGGCCGCTGTGCGTGCTGCTCGAGCGAATCGTCTGCAGACGAGCATGAATCTCGCAATCGGATCTGCGCTGGCTTGTATCGGCCTCACTATTCCGGTGGTCGTGCTCGCTGCGGTCACTTTGAACCTGCCACTGGTCCTCGGTTTGGAGCCGAAGGACCTCGTGCTGCTCGCGGTCACGTTCGTCGTCAGTTCAGTCACCCTGGCCAGCGGTCGGACTCACATGATGCAGGGGGCCGTCCACCTCGTGATTTTTGCGGCGTTCCTGTTCCTGGCGTTTGTCCCCTGATTCTGGAACGCGGGCCAATGCAGTCGGTGCGGACTCCTGATTCGACGTGCCCGCTCGCGTGACTGCTATCGTACCCGGCCGCTGGCTCCGCGCGGAGAGTTCGAATCGGCTCCGCACCGCAGAGCACGGCTCGACGCACTCGTTCCCAGCGAGCCACTTTACCTCTGAGACTTGATCGCTTAGACTTTCAAGCTCTCGAAGCCGTTTGGCACTCATACGAAGGAGGTCTAACCATGCCTGGCAAGACGCCGTCGACACTCCCTGACAACCATTTCCACCGCCGCAGCTTTCTCAAGATTGCCGGCGTTGCGACTGCCACGACGGCACTAAGTATGGCTCCCGCGTGGCACCTCGCGTACGCGGCCGCGCTAACCAAGGCGCAGCGCGAAAAACTGACGCCCGACGACATTATCGCGCACATGAAGAAGGGCAATGAGCGCTTTCGGCTTGGAAAAGAGTCCCCGCACGATTACCTCGCCCAGCAGAAGATAAGCGCCAAGGGTCAGTATCCCGCGGCAGTCATACTGAGCTGCATTGACTCCCGCGCGCCCGCCGAGACGATCATGGACTTGGGGATCGGCGACACCTTCAACGCGCGCGTGGCCGGCAACGTCGCCAACGACGACATTCTCGGGAGTATGGAATTTGCGTGCAAGCTGGCCGGTGCGAAGGTCGTGCTGGTGATGGGGCACACGGCGTGTGGTGCGATCAAGGGTGCGATCGACAATGCGCAGCTCGGAAATCTCACGGGTCTGCTCGCCAAGATACACCCCGCCGTAGAGGCAACCCAGTATCAGGGCGAGCGCTCCTCCAAGAATTATGGTTTTGTAGATGCCGTGGCGCGTAAGAACGTCGAGTTGACGATGATCGACATCCATCGCCGCAGTCCCGTGCTGGCCGAGCTCGAAACGTCCGGTGCGATCAAGATTGCGGGAGCGATGTACAACCTGGAAACCGGCCGGCTCGAGTTCCTCGCTTGAGACGGCACGAGAGCACCCACAGGCGCAGGCACTCTTCGACGTCGGGCTCTCGCTGGTACACCCGACCTTCATCTGGACGCTGTTCGTCGGCACGGTAGCGGTCGCGCGCGAGGTCATAGCAACGAATCAATGGGCAGGACCCGCAGGATGTCAACGCCGCGGCGCAGGAACCAGCTCGTTCCCGGCTCGGTATCGTAACGAACCTCGCCCGTAGCGGTTCTCTCGATCCAATACAAGGTCTGATCATCCGGCGCGAGCCGAACCTCGTACGCGACCAGTGGTATGGTAGTGTCGAAAGTCTGGGCGAGCCGCTCCGCGAGTGTAGTACTTTCGATCACGAGACCCATCTCGGTGTTCAGCAGCTCCGAGCGCGGAGTGAAGTTGAACGAGCCGACGAATCCGCGGCTGCGGTCCACCGCGAAGGTTTTCGCGTGCAGGGCCGATGACGAGCCCGATCCGAACCATGGCACGTCGAGTTCATGCGATTCTTGCGCTGCCGTCGGCTTGAGCTCGTAGAGCACGACCCCGGCACGGAGGAGGTCCTTGCGACGTTTTGCGTAGCCCGCGTGAACCGCCTTGACATCGTTCGAGGCCAGGGAATTGGTGGCGATGCGGACCTTCACGCCTCGACTGGCCAGCGCGGCCAGCGCCGCGGTTCCTTCTTCTCCGGGGACAAAGTATGGCGTGACGAGGTCAAAGGACTTCTCAGCAGGGCCGACGGCGCGCACCAACTCGGGAAAAAGAAGTACATCTGTTCCGGCGTTCGTGTCCAGCGTCTTCGCCGGGTCGTCGTAGACGAGTCGGGCCCTTAACCATTCTAAATTGAGCTTATGGTCGAGTAAGTTGCGCACAATAGGTGACGCGCCGGCGGCCTGGAGATATGCGACCGAGTCCGGATCGGCGCGCGTCGTGGCGAACATCGCCTCGACTTTGGTAACGCCTTCCGCCGGCGCCACGCGCACGAGCTTCGCCGCTGGATACGCTGACGGACTGTTCCAGTAGACGTCGAACTGTTTCGACACGTCGCTCACGGCCGCGCCCACTGCGATCACGTCGAGATCGGCAAACGCGACTCCACTGCCCGCGCCGAAGTACTCGTTACCGATGTTGCGTCCACCGACGATGCTCACTTGGTTGTCCACCGTGAACGACTTGTTGTGCATGCGCCGGTTCACGCGCGTGAAGTCGGTCAGGAGATTGAGCGTACGCGCGGCGCGTTGGGCGAGCGGATTGTAGAGGCGCACTTCGACATTTGGATGCGCATCGAGCGCGGCGATCATAGGATCGAGCCCGGCCGTATAGAAATCGTCGAGCAACAGGCGCACACGCACACCTCGCTCGGCCGCCCTCCAGAGACCTTCGAAAAGCAGATAGCCCCCTTCGTCCCCGTGCCAGATGAAGTACTGCGCATCGAGCGACTTTTCTGCGGCGTCCGCGAGCAGAAGGCGGGCTGCGAATGCGTCACGAGGGTCCGACAGCGGGTAGATTCCCGTCTTGCCGGGATTCGCGGCGACATCCGCTGCGAGGGCGTGGCCGAGCCGCGTCTCCGAGGTATCGACGAACGCGGTGGTCGTCGTCCGCCCCTCCAGTGCGGGCAGACTCGCGCAACCAGAGATCAGAATGACGAATGCAACGACGACGATTGACAGGGTACGGGTCATTTCGCGAACGACTTCTCCCAAAGTGTTTGCAAATCCATTCCAGCTCCGACACCTCGGAGCAGTCTAGCTGAGCCAAACGCATGCATGAGCGGCTGCGGCCGCCGAGAGCTTTCCGGACCGCTTCAGTTATTGTACTCACGTTACCCGCGGCAAAGGCGCTCGGCTAAAGGGCCAAGGACATTCGCATTGCCGAGCGTTCTCAAGGCCGACCCCTCGGGCACTGGGCCAAACCCTTCGCGCACTACAGTGCAGGCAGAGGCACCGTAGGGCTGCACGCCGAACTGAATCCGACTGCACGGTGGCACAAAAAGGGATGGCAAACAGCGGCCAGCACATGCGCCGGCCGCGTCCGGCCATTCCCGTCGCGCCGGCCTTGACTCTCTACCCCGAGGCGAAGCGGCGGGTGCGTTGGCTCACCAAAGAGGAGGTCACACGGCTCCTGCATGCGTTGCCACCGCACCAACGGCAGCTCCCGCGCTTCGCTCTCGCAACCGGATTGCGCCAAGCCAACGTGCTCGGTATGCGACGGTCCGACGTCGATCTCGCTCGCCGCACCGCGTGGGTTCATGCCGACGAAGCCAAAGGCGGCACCGCGATCGGCGTACCGTTGAATGAAGAAGCCATCGCAGTGCTCGGCGAGGAGCGTGGCAAGCATTTTGACTACGTATTCACGTTCAGGCGCCGGCCGCTCGCGAGTGCAAACACGAAGGCCTGGAAGAACGCGTTGCGTCGGGCCGGCATCGATAACTTCCGCTGGCATGACCTTCGGCACGTACGGGCAACGTGGCACATCATAGCCGGCACGACGCTTGGCGAGCTCCAGGAGCTCGGTGCTTGGAAAAGCGAGGCAATGGTCAGGCGCTACGCCCACTTCGCGCCAGAACAAATGCGCAAAGCGGCCGACCGACTTGCGACGTTTTGGTATACAGCACCGAAAGAAGCTGCGGCCGAAGGGCCGCAAGTATCTGCAAGTATCTGAATCGTTGGTGCCGGCAGTAGGAATCGAACCCACGACCAACGGTTTACAAAACCGCTGCTCTACCAACTGAGCTATGCCGGCGCGGAGACTCAGTGAAGCGGGTTATTTTATAACTTGAAGGTGTTTCGGCCGTTCGCGCGGCTTCTTGGGGGTCGCGGTCGCGTCGCCGTCCGGCGGCTCGATC
>DATMNH010000098.1:0-9080 GCA_035568975.1 Casimicrobiaceae bacterium | reverse complement strand
CTGACGCTTGTCACGGTCATGACATTGCCGGCAAGACTCCCAGCGGCCGTCACCCGCGTGCCGCCGGCGAGCAGATCCAGTCCCGCTCCGGTCAACGCGACCGTCTGCCCTTCGTCGATGCGTAGCGCCAGATAGCGCAATCTGACGCCGGACACCCGATTGTCGACGACCAGCTCGGCGACGGTCCCTGTGGCCATCACTGCACTGATCGCCAGCGCCGGCGATGACGCACCTGTCGGATCGACTTGATGCGCGGGGAGAGGAAAGGTGGCCAACGCGAACAACGAGGCGACGGCGACGAGGCCAGACAGGCGATGGCGGTTCCGAGCGGGCATGGCTTCTTGCTTTCCTGAAGTGAGGACGTCCGATACGGCACAAAAAAGCGTCGTAACACGACGCGGCACCGTCATGCTAATGGCATACGGTCGATCTGACAATTACGAATTGACCCCGACGAGTTGACGCCGTCACCGGGGACGCGAGGTAACGTGCGGACCGAGATTCACCTGGCCATGGCGATCACGCGCGGCGCTGCGCATAGACCAGCAGTTCGTCGCCCCAACCGCGTCGCTCGATGGGCTCGATCAGCGGGCGACTGGCGCGCGCCAGGGCATTTGTGAGCGGCTGGGCGCGGCCCAGCAGCCGCAGCCATACCTCGAGCAAACCGGAGGGCGGCTGCGCCGCGGGCGCAGTCCCTGGGGATGCGTGCGACGATATTTCGCCTCCGTTGCCCTGTGCCGATGCGGAGGATATCGCGCGTTGACTGTCGCCGCGGTCCGCCAGCAGCCCTTGGGCTTGCCGGCGAGGCTGCAGACGCAGGCGCAGGTCGTTCAGTCGGCTCCCCGCCGCCATCAACGCGTATTGGTACAGGTTATTGCCGTCGCCGCGCAAGGTTTTGACCTCCTTCACGTCGAAGCCGCATTCCTCCAGCAGCCGCGGCAGCGTCGCGGAGGAAAAGAACCACAGGTGTGCAGGTGGGCACATCCAGGGCCACCACTGACCCGCCACCCTTGCGCCGAAGCTGGCAATGTTAGGCACCCGCAACCCCAGCACGCCGCCGGGCTTGAGCAGTGACGCAAGGCGCAGCAGCTGATCTCGAGGGTTCCGAACGTGCTCGAGAACGTGCCATCCGATCACCGCATCGAAGCTCGCGTCTGCCAATGGCGCATCCGCAAGGTCACAGTTGAATACTGTGATGCCGAAGTGCGTTCGCGCATACGTTGACGCCGTCGGTGACAACTCCACGCCGACCACGTCCCAGCCGCGGTCGCGCGCCGCCGCCAGCGAATGGCCATACGATGCTCCGAGCTCCAGTAGCCGGCCACGCGCAGGGCTCCACCTTTCCAGATCGGCAATGCGGGCTGCGTTGCGCTCGCTCGCGGCGGCGTAGAGCTCGAGCGGAACCGCATAGCTGCGGTCGTAGTAGTCGGCCAGCTCGGAGGGGCTCGGGGTGGGCGCCACGAATTCCAGGCCGCAATCCGCGCAGCGCAATACCGGATAGCCACGCTGCACGAAGCGCTGCTTCGCGTGCGTTCCGCCGCAGACAAGGCAGCTTACCGATTGTTCGGGCGGTGCGATCGCCTGCACGGCAATCCCGGCGGCTACGTTGGCGTCAGAATCCTGCATTGGCAGCGGATTGGATCGTACAGATTATTGAGAATTACGAAAGTGCATGACGCCTGCGTCCTTGAACCGTCATTCCCGCGAAGGCGGGAATCCATTGGCTTTTGACGGCAAAAATGGATCCCCGCCTTCGCGGGAATGACGCGAGTTTTTCGTCGAGCGGTCACCCATTTAGGTAGCATTCGATAGATGTTACAGATTTTCGTTGCACTGCAGCTCTCCAGCAGTCCGACGCCGCTTGGTTACCCCCTTCGTCATGAGTGTAACGAAGGACAACGGAGCCGGCTTCGGTAGAATCCTCGTGCCGAAGCTGGCGAAATCATAGCGGAATCGCGCAGATGCAGGTCCCAGGGGAAAACGACATGGTGGAAGGTAGTGAGGCGCCGGCCGTCTTCGCGAAGTTTCTGAACGACGAAATACTCGGGGAGATGGGCCGGCTGCTCTTTTCTCTGCTGAACGCATTCGTCGCATCAGGCTATCACATAAGGCTCGCCGACAACTTGCCGCCGGGGAAGCTGGATAAATACGGACAGATGGCCTGCTCGCTGCGGAGCGTGAGCTTGACCGATACCGTGCCCTCCGAGACCTCGGGGATGATCTACCTCTTCGACGAAGAGGACAGGAAGCTCGGCGCGCGCGCGTGGCGCAAGAAAATTCAAGTTCGGTTCGACGTTTTCTCCTCCTATTGGTTTACAAAACCGATGCTCATGCCCTATCCGGTGCATCCGGTCCACACCGGACCGGACCTGCGTGACCGGCTGCAGAAATATCGGGCAAGCGAAAGGAAAATGCGGGTCTTCTTCTCGGGAGATCGGGAAGGCTACGTCAGGAACCGCATCCGCTATCCCAAGCCCAAGCTCGCGCGCCTCGACGTGATCAACGCGATACTGCAGGGGATGGGCGAGAAGGTGCTTCTGGTTCAGAGCGAAGCAGATCTCGATAGCGCGTGTTCGGGCGGCTACGTCAATAAATGCCTGATCATGGATCAGAGCCAATCCCGTATCGATCAGACGCGGTGGCTCCAAACGCTCGCCACCAGCGATTTTTTTCTGTGTCCTCCAGGCTTTGTGATGCCGATGTGCCACAACACCGTCGAGGCGATGGCGGTGGGCGCCATCCCGATCATCAACTATCCGGAATGGTTCGACCCGCACCTCGAACATCGAAAAAACTGCATCGCCTTCGAAGACAAGGACGATCTTCTCGACAAGTTGAACGAAGTGCTGCAGATGGACGGAAACGAGATCACCCGGATGCGACGGCAGGTAGTCGATTACTATGACAACCGTCTCGCCCCTGAGTCCTTCGTGCGCAGGATCGAATCCAGCGAAAAGGACAAGCTCGTCGTGCTCATGATCACCGATGCGAACGTCACGAAGCATGCGTCGGGACTCAACGCGCGCTCGGTTCTCATGCGGGGGACGGCGGCAACTCCGTAGCTGCGCGCAAGCCCAGTGCGATAGACTGCAAAAATTCGCCGCGTTAGCGCGCGGTACCCTGTTGATCGCGCCTGCCCCCAACCCCATGCCGACCGAGAATCTCCTCATCTCCGTCGTCATGCCTTGCTATAACGCGGCGCCCTACCTGACGGAGGCCGTCGAATCGGCGCTGCGCCAGAGCTACGGCAACGTGGAACTGATCCTGGTCGACGATGGATCGAGCGACGCATCGCCGGGCATTGGGGCCAGCCTGGCGGAACGATACTCCGGACGCCTTACCCTGCTTCATGCCCGACGGGTCGGACCTTATCCTGCTCGCAACCTGGGTTTGCAGCGCGCGCGTGGCGAGTTCGTCGCCTTTCTCGACGCCGATGACTGGTGGGAGTCGACTGCCTTGGAAAAGCTTCACAGCGCGCTGGTCGGGGCGCAAGCCGACATTGCATATTGCGGCTGGCAGAATGTCGGCGCGGGTGTTACGTCGGAGCCATACGTGCCGCCACCTTACGAGCAGACCGACGCGATCGAGGCCTTTCTCCGCACGACTCCATGGCCCATCCACGCGGCGCTGGTCAGAAAGTCGATCGTCGACCAGCTCGGCGGTTTCTCGGTGTCGAGTTTCTCGTCGATGGACTACGATTTCTGGCTACGTGCGCTGGCGCTCACCCGGCGCATCGTGCGGGTGCCCGAGGTACTCGCCTATTATCGATGGCACGGTCCCAGCCAGGTTTCGGCTGTGAAGTGGCGGCAGGTGTTGGATGCGCTTGCTGTTCAGCAGGACTTCATCCGGAGCAATCGGCAACTCGTCGCGCACCTGTCCGCGCGTCGCTTGCGCGACCTGACCGAGGGCCAGGTGCTGAAGCAGGCTTATCGCGCGCTGTGGAAACGGGACATCGCGTCCGCGCACAAGCTGTTCCGGCATGTCGCGCTGGCGCGCTCATTCGGCTTCAAGGAACTGCGCCACGTGGCGAGCGCGCTGCTACCTTTGCGCGCGTACCGCTGGTTGGTGGGTCTCGCGGATCGGAACGAGCCATGAGCCGGAACGACGGCGTCATCGTCCTCATGTACCACCGCGTGGGCTTGGCCCGCAACGCCTGGGAGGGCCGCTATGCGATCAGTCCCGGAAGGTTCGAGGCGCACATGCTGGCACTCGCGCGAAATGGCTTGCACGCGGTTTCGGTCGAGTCCCTCAGCGACTGGCTGGACGGTGGCGCGCCGCTCGCCACCGGCGCGTTCGTCCTTACCTTCGACGACGGCTTTCGCGATGTACGCCTGCATGCCCTGCCCGTGCTCGAGCGACTGCGCTGGCCGTTCACGGTATTTCTCGTCAGCAGCCTGATCGGCAAGGAAGACTTCTGGACCCGCGCATCGAACCCGGATGGCGCGACCTATCCGCTGCTCAATGCAGAAGAAATACTCGACATGCAGCGGCGCGGCGTGAGCTGCCAGTCGCATAGCTCCAGCCACCCAAGCCTGCCGAGTCTCGATGACGACCGGCTTGCGAGCGAGCTCGTCGAGTCGCGCGCCGCCTTGCGGCAGATGCTCGGGCAACCGGTCGATTACTTCGCATATCCCTACGGTCATCTGGACGAGCGCGTGGTAGCGGCGACGCGAAGCGCGGGTTATCGCGCTGCCTTCTCCACGCAGCCAGGTTTCAACCGCCGGGGCGCCGATCGATTCCGCATCCGCCGCATCGATGTGTATGGCACCGACACACCGGGCATGCTGATGCGCAAGGTCCGGCTGGGCAGCAACGATGGCAGCGTTTCCAGCCTCGCGCGCTACTACTTGGCGCGCGCCAGGGCCCGCCTGTCCCTGCCGCTCCGATGAGCGTTGCCTATACCGTCGCCCTGTGCACGCACGACCACGCCGACCGGCTGGTGCGCACGCTTGCCGATCTGCGCAAGTTGCACATGCCGGAAGCGCCCTGGGAGCTGCTCATCGTCGACAACGCATGCAGCGATGCGACACCTTCCCTGCTGGCGCGCGAGCAATGGCTGACGGGGTGGAAGGTACGCGTAGTGCGGGAAGAGAAGCTCGGCTTGTCGAACGCCCGCAACTGCGCTCTGCGCGAGGCACAGGGAGATTACCTCATCTTCGTCGACGACGACGAAACGCCCGAGCCGGATTGGCTGCGCGCGTTCGAACGGCTGATCAGGGATCGCGCCCCGGACGCATTTGGCGGCCCGATCGAAGTCTTGTTCGAGGGCGAGCGCCCGGCGTGGCTCACCGACGACCTGCTAGGGTTTCTGGGCCAGCTCAATCGCGCCGACACCGCAGTCCCCTTGACCGAGCCCAGCACCTCCTTCAACGGTGGTAACTTCGGCGTTCGCAGGACGGCGTGCGGGCAGGTGGGCGCATTCGACCCGGCGCTCGGCCGCAAAGGCGCGGACAATACCGGCGGCGAAGAGGTGGATTTTTACCGTCGGCTCCTGGCAGGCGGGTTCAAAGTCTGGTGGACACCGGAGGCGGTGATCTTTCATCGCATTCAAGCAACCAAGCTCAAGCGAAGCTACTTCCTCGACCTGCATTACCGGCAGGGGCGCATGGAAGCGATCAGGAAGCGCGGATCCATGTCCCGCGTGCCGCCGAAGTATCTGATCCCGCAACTCTGGCGGGCGCTGCGTGCGTTGCTGCGACAGTGGAGTGCGGGCGGTCGCAATGCTACCGTCCGCAATGAAATGAATGTTGCGTACTTTGTCGGATACCTATCGGGGTGGGCATTTGGGGATAATGCGCAGGCCGGCTCATGATGCGAGGTCATCGCCGCGATACTTCGGGCTTCGCGCCGAGTCGTTGGCGCGAGTCGTGCAGATAGCAGCGTCATGACCCCTACCCTTACCGTCCTGATCAGTTCGCACAACCGCGCGGGACTGCTCGAGCGCACGCTGCGTTACCTCAACGAAGCTCGGCGTCCCCGCGACTGGTCCGTCGATGTCCTCGTCGCGGCGAACGCATGTACCGATGGGACGCATGCCTTCCTCGACCGCTATGTGCGCGACGCGGCGGGCCTACCGGCCGAGAACGGGGCGCTGCACGTGCGCTGGGTCGCCGAACCCAAGCCGGGCAAGTCGCATGCGCTGAACTGCGCGATCCCTCTGCTCGCCTCGGAACGCGTCGCCTTTGTCGACGACGACCATCGGGTCGACATCGCCTACCTGGAAGGCGTATGCAAGGCGGTGACGACCTACCCCGGGGCAGACATCTTCTGCGGCCGCATCCTGCCGGACTGGAACGGCTCCGAGCCGTCGTGGGTGCGCGACGAGGGTCCGTATCGCATTTATCCCTTGCCGGTGCCGCGTTACGACCTCGGCGACAGCCCACTCCCGTCTCCCCACGAAACGGCGACTCCCGGCGGAGGCAATCTGGTGCTGCGGACTGCGCTGTTCGATCGAGTCGGCGACTTCTCCACGGCGTATGGCCCGGTCGGTCGCGGGCTCGGCGGCGCCGAGGACCACGAATGGGTCCTGCGTGCGATCGCCGCCGGAGCGCACGTGCAGTACGTGCCGGATATCGTGCAGTACCACTACGTCGATCCGACGCGCCTCAACCTAGGCTACGTGATGCGCAAGGCGTACGAGCGCTCCGCGTCCGCTGTGCGGCTGGGAGGGACTGGCAAGGGCGGGCGCCTGGTTCCCGCGTACATGTTCCGCAAGGCGGGCGCGTATTCGCTCGCGGTGCTGGTGTCGAGTGGAGCGCAGCAGCGGCGGTTCCAGCTGGTGCGCTTGGCGGCCTCTCTCGGCGAGATCAAGGGCCACATGCACGCGAGCATCGACGAGTCCGCGGGAAGGCGTTCGTGATGCCGAGCTTGCGCAACTTTCATAAGCTGCTCGACCCCGAGATCCGGGCCAAGAACCTGCGTGCCATGGGGTTTGCCCTGCGTGGTCGGTATTGGGACCTGGCGCGGTCCCGCGCGGCCGATCCCGTGTTCGTCGTGGGGTGCTCGCGCTCGGGTACCACGGTCACCTACGAGACGATTGCGATGTCCCCACGGCTGCTTTCCTTCGGACACGAGATTCCGGAGTTCTGGGACAGCCTGTGGGGTCCGCACCACAACCGCTGGGAGTCGGAGGCGGCCGGCGCCGAGCATGCCCTCCCGGCGCACCGTGACGCCGCGCAACGCTACTTTTTCCAGAGGCTTGGATTGGGACAGGTGCTCGACAAGACGTGCATCAACGTCATGCGGGTGCCGTATCTCCACGCGCTGTTTCCGAACGCGCGATTCGTCTACATCCACCGCGACGGGCGCGACAACGTCAGTTCGCTGATGGACGGCTGGCTCTACGACGGCCATTTCGCGCTGGGCAAGCTGCTCGGGCCGTTTCCTTGCCCGGTCGCCATCGACGGCGGCGCGTTCCGCGAATGGTCGTTCTTCCTGCCACCCGGCTGGCGCGATTACAACGACGCCCCGCTGGAGGAAGTCTGCGCGCTGCAGTGGCTGGCGGCGAATCGCCTCGCCCTCGACGCGTCGCGACAGATTCCCCCGGAGCAATGGATCCGGCTTCGCTACGAGGACATCTTCGACCGCCCGCTGGCGATGTTCCGCGAGCTGTTCGAACGCCTGGAGCTCCCCTTCGACGACGCGATCCAGCGCCGCTGTGCGACGCTCGACGCGCGTCCGACCAGCATCGTCAAAGGCGCGCCGAAAAAGGAGAAGTGGAAAGCGCAGCATGCCGCGAAGATCGAACGGATCCTGCCCCGGATCCGGCCAATGATGGCGGAGCTCGGGTATGACGTCGACGCCTAGCGAGCCCCTGGTCAGCGTGGTCATGCCGGCGTACAACGTCGCCTGGTGCATCGGTCGTGCGGTGGACAGTGTGCTGACACAGGATTTTCGCCCATACGAGTTGATCGTGGTCAACGACGGCAGCACCGACGGCACGCGTGCGCTGCTTGAGGGCTACGGCGCCGCGATCACGGTCATCAATCAGGACAACCGCGGCATGTCGGCAGCGCGCAATGTCGGGATTCGTCGCGCCTGTGGCACGTATGTTGCATTTCTCGATGCCGACGATTGGTGGTTAGCCGGGAAACTGTCACGACAGGTCGAATTGATGCATGGTCGTCCGGAAATCGGGTTCTCCTCCACCACGGCCCGGGTCGAAGACGACGATGGCCGGCTGCTCAACCTGTGGCGCTGTCCCAACGGGAGTACGGAAATCCTCGCAACGCTATTCGCGGAGAATGCGGCTATCGCCGGCGGTTGCTCCGCGGTCATGGCGCGCAGGGATCTCCTCGACCGCGTCGGACTATTCGACGAAAGCCTGCGAGGTTTCGAAGACCCCGACTTGTGGATGCGCCTCGCGGCCGTGTCGGGCTACGCCTGCATCGACGAGACGCTGGCCGTCATTCTTCGCCGCGAACAGAGCGTAAGCCGCAACCTGGATTCGATGCGGGTGGCCGCGTTGCGCTCGATGCGCAAGAACCGCGCGCTGCTCCCGTCGCGGCTGCGCGGTCGCTTCTGGCGCGGCTGCCTTGCCGGCGTCTATACCGACTATGCCAAACCCGCGTACCGGGCGGGCCGGCTCGGCCTCGCCTACGCCGACACGCTGCGCGCCCTGATGCTGTCCCCTGTGGGTCGGGGACGGCTGTGCCTCGGGTTGCTCCGCGACTTCCTGCTGAGAAAGCCGGTTTGAGCATGCGGCCGCTCGACACGCTGGTGCTCGGTTCGCTGGCCAATGGCGCGGGCGTGGCACTGCTGGTGGGCGCGATCTGCGCCGTGGCTCTGGTCCTCAAGTCGATGCTCGATTTCACGCGGACGGGGCCGGAGATGGCCGATGAGGTCCTGCGGCATTACCGCCTCTATCTCGCGTACTCGCTCGCCCGGCTCGTCGTCTTCACGCTGCTCATTACCGCATTCATGGCTTTCGTTGGCGTCGTGGGCGAGATCGTCGCCGTCATCCTTTTCGGCGTCGGATATCATCCCATCGCAGCCGCTGTCGCCGCGGGGTTGCTGGCCGTTCTGCTGCTCACCACGCGCCGCTTCGCGCACACGCTGCTGTTATCGCCAGGCGTGATTGC
>DATMNH010000097.1:0-46449 GCA_035568975.1 Casimicrobiaceae bacterium | reverse complement strand
CCGGACTCGGCGCCCCAGGCTTCACCCGATCGTCCCAGCATCTGGCGGACGTTGGCGCGCTCCTGGTTCGACGGAAAGCTGTCGAATTTTTCGGTAACCGGATCGAATCGGACGATGGCATTGATGCTCCAGTCGGTGAGCCAGACCTTGTCCTTGTCGTCGACCCACACCGAGTAAGTGTGCGCGTTGCCGGGCAGCTTCCATTCCCGCCACGCGCGCGTGGCGGGATCGTACATGCCCACCTGGCCGGTGTTCCAGTAGCTTACCCAGATCCGGCCGCGCGAATCCGACCACACGCGGCGTGCGCCCTGCCCTTTGGTCGGAGGCTCGATGACGGTCGCCTCACCGGTCTCGGTGTTGATCTGCGCGATGTGATTGCCGGCCAGCGACGCGTAAAAGACTTCGCCTTTCGGCGTGGTGGTGATGCCGTACGGGCCGCTGCCGCGCGGCGCCTTCCACACTTTCACGTCACCGCTTGCGGGATCGAGACGGCCGTAGTATCCGCTCTGGCCGGTAAACCAGACGCGGCCCCGCTTATCGAATGTCAGGGTGTTGAGGTTGGCATAGCCGGTGTCTTCGGGAAGAGGCCAGACGCGGACCTGGCGTGTTTTCGGATCGTAACGCACGATCGCATTCTGCCCGCCATCGGTGATCCATGCAGCGCCGTCAGGCCCGACGATCACGCCGTGCGGTGCCGAGCGTGGACCGAGCGCGATTTCCTCGGTCTTGCCGCTGGCGGGGTCGAGCACCCCCACTTTGCCGGTGGATTGTGCAGTGTAAAACACCGGGCCGCCCGGCGCCGGCGCTGCCGCAACATCGTGCGGATGCGCGCCGCGCGACACGCCGTAATAGACAGGCTCTCCCGGCGCCGCAGCGCAGTCATGCGCGGAAAACATTGCGCCAGCGACCGCGATTGCAAACCCCATGGAAACCGGAAATCGTGAGTTCAGCATCGCCATCTCCTTCACCGGCGAATTAAACAAGGTGCTCGCTACTGCCTTCAGATCGACAACTCAGCGCCATGGCTCCGCAAGTTTAGAACAATCCCTGACGCGGCGGTACCGGAGGGATGCGGGGCTCTCATGGATCGATCGCGACCGGAGCGCCGGCGTGCAGAATCGCGGCGCCCGTGCGATAGTCTGATGCAGCAACTAGGATCCTGCTACGCGGACCGAAACATTCGGTATGGAAGTGATCATTGTAGGCGCCGGTATCGGCGGACTGACCCTGGCGCTGACTTTGCACGAGGCAGACATCGCTTCGCGTGTCTACGAGTCAGCAACCGAGATCAGGCCGATCGGCGCTGGCATCAACATCCTTCCGCATGCCTCCAGGGAGCTCTGCCGGCTCGGGCTCGAAGACTCGCTTGCGAATCTCGCCGTAACGACCCGTGAGGCAGTGTTCTTCAACCGCTTCGGTCAGCGCATCTACGGCGAGCCCGCCGGCCGCTACGCCGGCTACGACTGGCCGCAATTCTCGATTCATCGCGGCGATTTGCAGCAGCTGCTGTTCGAAGCGTTCAGGAAGCGCGTCGACAGGGATCGCCTGGTCACGGGCCGCAAATGCGTCGGCTTCGAGCAAACCGCGACCGAGGTCCGCGCCCGCTTCGTCGATCCTGCGAGCGGGGCGCAGACCGAAGTGAAAGGCGACGTGCTGATCGCGTGCGATGGTCTGCACTCGATCATCCGCAAACAGCTGCACCCGGAAGAAGGCGAGCCCTTGTACTCCGGGGTCAATATGTGGCGCGGAGTCACCGTGTGGCAACCCATCCTTTCCGGCGCCAGCATGATCCGAGCGGGGTGGTTGGCCACCGGCAAGATGGTGATCTACCCCATTCGCGACCGGGTCGACGACGAGGGCCGTCAGCTTGTCAATTGGGTTGCGGAGCTTGCAACGCCAAAGCACACGCAGCGTGACTGGAATCGCCGCGGTGACCTCGCCGATTTCATCGGTGCCTTCGAGGATTGGCACTTCGACTGGCTCGACGTTCCGGCATTCATTCGCGCCGCCGATTCGATCCTGGAATTCCCCATGATCGACCAGGACCCGCTGCCGTGGTGGAGCCAGGGACGGGTCACGCTTCTGGGCGACGCCGCGCACCCGATGTATCCTCGCGGATCCAATGGCGCGGGACAGGCGATTCTGGATGCCCGGTCATTGGCGGATTGTCTTGCCACGCACGGCGACGTTGCCAGTGCGCTCAAGGCCTATGAGGCTGCGCGTCTCGAAGCGACGGCTGCCGTGGTCAAGGCAAATCGCTCGAATCCGCCGGATGCGATACTGCGGGAAGTATTCGAGCGCACCGGAGATCGGCCGTTCTCACGGATCGACGACGTCATCAGCGAAGAGGAGCTTGCCGCGCTTTCCGACAGCTACAAACGGATCGCTGGCTACCACCGCGAGACACTGAGCGGGAGCAAATGAGTGCGGCCGCAGCGAAGCACGCCAGGGTCGTGAATGTTTCTGCTTCATGTCCGAGGTGCATAGCTCAGTTGACGCGCGTCCTCGCGCGGCGCAGGAGGAAGCGATGCGATCGTTCCTGAGATCGATGAAGCGGATGTTGGGTCTTGCCGGCGTCGGATTGCTCGCGTGCGGCGCGTGGGCGCAGTCCCCGTCGATGAGCGGAGTCAAAGCGTATCCGAACAGGCCGGTGCAAATCATTGTCCCCTTCACTCCCGGGACCGGCATGGACGTCCTCGCGCGCACGGTCGGGCAGAAGCTGTCGGAACGCTGGGGACAGCCGGTCGTCGTCGACAACCGCCCCGGTGCGAGCGGCAACATCGGCACCGACATGGTCGTCAAGGCGGCGCCGGACGGCTACACCTTGCTGATCACCGCGAACACCCTGGTGATGACGGTCAGCCTGTACCGCAACGTGCCCTACGATCCGATCAGGGACTTGGCTCCGGTCGAGAAGATGGCGACGGGGACGATGGCGGTCACACTCAACCCTGCCGTTCCCGCGCGCACGCTAAAGGAATTCGTCGCCTACGCCAAGGCCAATCCGGGCAAGCTGGCGTACGGGTCGCCCGGCGTCGGAACGCCGCAGCACCTGGCCACCGAGCTCTTCAAGTCGACCGCCGGAATCGACCTGCTGCACGTTCCCTACAAGGGATCGGCCGGGGCGATCACGGGGCTGCTTTCGGGTGACGTCGCAATAATGTTCAACGCCCTGCACGCAGTGCTGCCACAAGTGAAGGCCGGCAAGATCAATGCGATCGCCGTCGGCGGACCGAAGCGCTCGCGCGTCGCGCCCGACATTCCCACATTCGCCGAGTCTGGATATCCCGATTTCGACGTCGATTTCTGGTACGGGATGCTTGCGCCGGCGGCGACGCCGAAGGACATCATCGCCAAGCTCAACCAGGACATCACGCAGATTCTGAATACGCTCGAAATGCGGGAGACGCTTTCCAGCCAGGGTCTGGAGCCGGTCACCAGCACGCCTGAGCAATTCGGCGCGCTTATCCAGAGCGATCTCGCGCGATGGGCCAACGTGGTCAAGAGCGCAGGCATTACCTCCGAGTAACAATGCCCCACGTAACGACCCGCCAAGCTCGAACAGCGCTGTTCGTGCCGCAAATTGTTATGATCTTGCCGCGCAAACAGCCCATAAGAACCTGGCGCGGGAGCGCAGTCGTTTGAGGCCGCCGGCCGGTTACGACTCAGCTGCAGCACATATAAGCAACCACAAGGAGGACCCATGCATCCGTTCCGATCGAACATTCCGGGCGGGCTGTTGATGTGCCTCGGACTCGTTGCATCGCCCGTGGCACCGTGCGCCGACATCATCGTTTCGGCGCAGGATGGCAAGTTCGTGCGCGTCGACGGCCGCGCAACCTTTCCGGAACCGGCGCCCTCGGACAGTCTGGCCGTTATCGACGCGTCGAGGTTTCCGCCGGTCATCAAGGGAACCGTCGAAGGTCTCGAGCACACCGTGCAGGGGCCGCCGCAGGCTGTCGCGGTCACTCCGGATGGCAAGCTGGCGATCGTCGGCGCGCCGACGCGCTACGATTACGCGGCCAAGAAAGAACTATTCGACACTTTCGTGCAGGTGGTCGATATCGAGTCTTCGCCGCCGAAGCTGATCGGCAAGGTGGACGTCGGCGGTCACACCAATGGATTGTCGATCAATCGAGAGGGAACGCTGCTGCTCGCCGCGGCGCATGACGGCACGGTAAAGGTGCTCGGCATCGACGGCAAGAACGTCAAGCTGCTCGATCAGGTCAAGGTCGGCGAAAAGCGTCTCTCGGGCATTTCCTTCACCCACGACGGCAAAGCCGCAATCGTCGCGCTGCGTGACGAAAACGGCGCTGCGGTCCTGAGCGTCGACGGCACGTCGGTCAAGCTTACCAAGGAAAGGATCTCGACCGGCGTCAACCCGTACGCGGTCGATATCTCGAGCGACGGCAAGTGGGCGATCATCGGGAACACCGGCGTTGGCGGCCGCATTGTCGCAGATGCAGATGTCGTGACGTTGATCGATGTCTCGACCCGGCCGTTCCGGGCAGTCCAGCAGGTTTCCGTTCCCGCAACACCAGAAGGCGTGGCCATTTCTCCGGACGGGCGCTGGATCGTGGTGTCATCGATGGCGGGATCGAACCTCACCACGGACGATCCGGGCCGCAACAAGATCGGCAGGCTGGTACTTTTCGAAATCAAGGACGGGTGGGCGACCAAGGTCAACGAATTGGCCGGTGCCGAGGCGGCGCAAGGTGTCGTGTTCAGCCAGGACGGCAAACAGATCCTGTTGCAGATGGACGTCGAGCGAGCGATCGGCGTCTTCGCGGTTCGCGACGGCAAGCTCGTCGACACCGGCGAGCGATTGAAGCTCGCGGCGGGTCCGGTCTCGATCCGCTCGATGCCTCGCTAAGCGCGATCGAGGCGTCGATGACCCGCATGCTCATCGCGTACGCGACGACGTTGATCGTCTTCTGTTGCTGTGACTTCGTCTGGCTCGGATGGGTCGCCAAGGATTACTACCAGTCTCAGCTCGGCGGCCTGTTGCTCGCCCAGCCGAACTGGTCCGCGGCGGCGACTTTCTATGCGCTTTACGCCGCAGGCATCGTCATTTTCTGCATCTCGCCGGCGCTCGACGCGGCGTCGCTGGCCAAGGCCGCGCTGCTCGGCGCCCTGCTCGGCGCGCTGGCCTACGCGACGTACGATCTCAGCAATCTAGCGACGCTCAAGAGCTGGCCTATGGCGCTGTCCGTGCTCGACATCGCGTGGGGCGCATTCGTTACCGGCGTCGCCGCGAGCGCGGGATATCAGATGGCCCGGCTCTTGGGCGCTGCGACGTAGGTGAGCCCGCTCCTCACGATGTCGATTTCATGACCCTCGCGCGAAATCAATACTTGCACTTCGCTCTCAGATCGATGGTCTGCTGAACCACCGCCTGGTAATCGGGCGACGGCGCCTGAACATACTTCGCCAGCTCCTCAATCCGCGGTTGGTTGGCCTGGAGGCGCTTGACGACCGGTTCGATCTGCATGTTGAGCTCCTGGCGCTTGCCCAGGTCGCCGGCGCGCTGTGCGGCCGCCGCCCGACTGCTCAGTCGCTGCAGCTCGCATTGATCCGGCGCCATCTTGCTCTGGATATTCATGAACTCCTGCGCTTCCTTGCTTACCGCCAAGGCGTTGCCGGCCGCGAGCATGGAAGCGAGCATGGCGAGCGTGATGCGAGATCTCGTTGGCATGACCGCTCCGCTGGTGTTTCGAGCACAACAGCTTACCAATTTATCGCGTATAAGCGAATCGATGGCGAGATTCCTGCCCCGTCGGGCGCGCATTGCTGCGGTGATCGTCGCTGTGCTGATCGCGCTCGGCTACGCCGGCGCCTTGGGCGTGCTTTACCTCGCGCAGGAGCGGCTGATCCTTCCCGCGACGACACTGGCGGCCGATTACCGCTTCCAGTTCGATCAGCCATTCGACGAAGTGTGGATCCCCGTCCAGGGTGCGTCGCTGCACGCGCTGCATTTCAAGCAGCCGAATCCGCGCGGCGTGGTTTTCTTCCTGCATGGCAACGTCGGCAATCTGGCCACCTGGACCACCGGTGTGGACTTCTATCGGCGCGTCAACTACGACCTGTTCATGTTCGACTATCGAGGTTACGGCAAGAGCACCGGTCACGTCGAAAGTGAAGCGCAGTTGCATGCCGATGCGCGCGCTGCGTACGACGCCATGGCCCCGCTCTACCGCGACAAGCCGATCGTGATCTACGGCCGCTCCCTCGGCACCGCGCTGGCCGTCTCGCTCGCGCGCGACGTCCATCCGCGGCTGCTGGTGCTGGTGTCTCCCTTTACCAGCCTCGCTGCTGCGGCGGCGCGGGCGTATCCGTGGGCTCCTGGGTGGATCCTCAAGTATCCGCTGCGTACCGACACCATTATCGGCGAAGTAAAAAGCCCGATCCTGCTGGTCCACGGCAGCGACGACAAGCTGATCCCGCTCGCGCACAGCGAGCGCCTCAAAGCGCTCGCACGATCGCCGGTGGAGCTGCTTGTAGTCCCGGGCGCGGGCCACAATGACATCCATAAGTTTCCCGTCTATCTCGATGGGCTGGCGGCGAGATTGGTCGGCGCCGCCGGAGGCTGAAGAGCGGTGTGCTACAGGACAGCCGGATCCCGGACGTTGCAGGGCCATGCTTTAGGGCATAGGATGCAGCAACTCTATCGGAGGTCTGCCATGCGTCATACCTTGTTGTTGGTCGCCATCGTGGCCGCATTCGGTTGCTCGGCGACCGCGTCTGCGCTGACCTGCCACATCGTTTTCGACCGCACCGACACCATCATCTACCGCGATATGGTGCCGCCGGTGGATCTGAGTGAACGTGGAAGGGCCGCTCGAGCCGCTATGCGACAGCGTGGCGAGTTCCTGCTGATGATGGAAGCGGATCAGTGCCCCAGATTCGTCGCCACGACGGGCGCTGCGGGGGCCGGCGGCGCCGCCGTTGACGAAATCGTTGCCGGGCTGCGTTCGTATCCGAGCGCGGCGGGCGGCGGCGGCGTCATGTCGAGCGCCCGACCGAGCACAGGCCCGGCGCCGAGCGCGCCAGCGGCTCTCCCGGCGCCGGCGCGCGGCGGTCGAGCCTATTGATACGCCGATCAGGCGCTAACCGTCCCGACCGCGCGCCGGGCTGGTGACCGGCGCTGTTTGCGGCCGCAACGGAGGCGATGCGCGAGCTTCGTCTTAGGCTTCGTACTTGAACGAAAGCGAAACGCGGGCCCGATAGGCGACAACCTTGCCGCCGTCGACTTTGACATCGAGCTTGACGATGTCGGCGACGCGCAAGTCGCGCAGGGAACCGGCGGCCGTTTCGATCGCGCGCTTTGCCGCGTCCTCCCACGAAACCGAACTCGTTCCAACCAGCTCCGTAATGCGGTAAACGCTCTCGCCGCGCGCTTTCTTGCTTTTTGCCTTTGCCATTTTTGCCTCCAGGTTGATGTTGGCGTTGCGATGCTTCTTCGTTCGGCGGCTCATCGCCGCCTTGCGACTCTATGCGGCATCCTCGTCCAGCACGCCCTTCTGACTGAGGTTGATCTTCGCGAAATGGGCATGCGATCGCTTAAGGTCCAGCGGGATCTTGCCGGTCGCCTTGGTGGTTCCACTGGCGACTTCGGCAATCCGGTACTCGAAACCGTGCGGAAGGTTGATGTTGACTGCGTGCTCCGCGCCGGTGACCGCATTACGGATCGGTTCGCCGGATGATTCGATCATGCCCGCGACGACCAGCTGCGCCTTCCGCGCCTTGAAGTCCATTTCCAGGCGTATGGACTTGAATAGGGGCTCCAGTTTGGTGGGGCACATCGCGTTATAAATCCACCACATGGTCGCCATGTCGTCGGTTTCCTGGCCGGACATGATCCTGAGCAGCGCGTCGCGCTGCCGAGCGTCGGCGCGCTCATCGATGATGAGCTGCGTGGTGCCATTGCCGAGATGAACCGGCCCGGGCCACTTATAGAGCGCGACGCCGCGCAGTCCGTCGAGATTCATGTCACCGAAGTTGCCCTTGTCGATCTGGAGGCCGTTGATGGCTTCGCAGAACCCATACGTCGGCAAAGCGTTGAACTGGCACGGACAGCCATAAGCACAGTTGCAGTTGGCAAATTCGCGGCCTTGCACCCGCCATTCGACCATTGCCATTTGCTCATTCCCCTCGGTAGGGCCGGATCGCCAGCCACGCCGACGAGCCTCCGTTCCAAGCGCGGCGAACGCGTACCGCGTTTCGCGGCGGTGCGGCGACGCTATGCCGACCATCCGCGGATGACCGCGTCGACCTCTTTTTAAGCCCGGTGCAATCGCTTGTCAATGCGGATTATTCGTGGCCGGTCGCGCTACGCTCCCAGGGGTCGGCGCGACCATGGGTCCTCGGCACGATGCGTTTCCGGCTCATTGCGTCCAATTCGGACTCGGAATGGTTCGCGCGACGAGCGCTCCCAGCCCAGTCATGGCGGCGATGACGATAAAAATGACGCGATACGCCCGGTCGAGGCCTGCAGTCAGCGCCGCACGTTCGCCCTCGCTCAGGCGATCGACATACGCCGGGCCGCCTTCGACGACGTCGCGCACGGCCGTGGAGGTCACTCCATCCGGTGTCGCGAGCATTGCAAAAAGTATGGCGCCGACGATCGCGACTCCGATCGCGCCACCCACCGCGCGCGAAACCGATATCGATGCCGTTGCCGACCCGAGCGAATCGCGCCCGGCGGCGTGCTGAACCGCGACCTGCGTCGGAGGCATCACCATTCCGAGTCCGGCGCCCACGAGCAGCGTCAGGCTCAACACGGTCAGGGTCGAGCCGATGGTGACCGCGGCCGCAAGCAGCAGGAAGGCCAGCGTCGCGAGCGCGAGGCCCAGCTGCGGAAACAGCGTCACTTCGCCCGTACGCGTCACCAATCGACCGGTGATGGCGGAAGAGGCCACCATCGACAGCGTAATCGGCAGCAAGAGCAGGCCCGACTGACCGATGCCGAGACCGCGGCCAAGCTGCAGGTACAAGGGCAAATAAAGAATGGTGGCAAAAAGCGCGCCCGCGAAACAGATGACCACCGCATCGGAACGAACAATCGCGGGGACTCCGAAAAAACGAATGGGAATCACCGGATCCGCCGCGCGTCGCTCCCAGATTACAAGCAGCGTAAAGCCGATCACTGCGCCGCCGGCAAGCGCCGCCATCGGCCACGACCGCCAGTCGAACCGATTGCCTCCCGACGATAATGCGAACAGCAGCGCGAGCGCGGAAAGCGTAAACAGTAACGCGCCGGCAATGTCGGGGCGAAAGCGGCCCCGCCGGACCATGGCCGGTTGCGGAATGCGCCATGCGAGCAGGGCGGCGAGGAGACCCAGTGGAAGGTTGATGGCAAACACCGCTCGCCAGCTAAGATGCTCCGTGAGATACGCGCCAAGCACCGGCCCCGACGTGCTCGCGAGTGCGAACACAGTGGCGAAATAGCCCGAGAAGCGGCCGCGCTCGCGCGGCGACACATGCTCGCCGATCAGCGCTTGCGCAAGCGTCATCAATCCGCCGCCGCCGAGGCCTTGCACGGCGCGCGCCGTAATCAGCAGCAGCAGGGTCGGAGCCAAGGCACAGGCCAGCGATGCCACCGTAAAAATGGCCAGCGCGCCCAGCAACATGCGCCGCCGCCCGAAGCGATCGCCGAGGTGACCGTACAGCGGTGCCGCGATCGTTGCAGCCAGCAGATAGGCGATGACGACCCACGACAGATCGGCGAGCCCGCCCATGGATCCGGCGATCGTCGGTAACGCACTGGCGAGAATCGTCTGATCGGCCGCGGCGAGAAACATCGCGACCATGACGCCCGGAAAAACCCGAAGAAATGCCTCGCGCGAGGTCAGCGGCTCGGCCGCAGCCGGCGGCGCAGGTTCGAGCTCGGCCGACGATTCCGAATCACCTTGAGGCGGCATGGCTGCTCTCGGATTCGGCGATCGAAAAAAGACATTCGGCGTGAGTTCGTCGCCAGGCATTTGTCTCGGGTCGCATCCGCGCATCGTTGGTGCGAGAGCGCCCTGCGTTCGGGAAACATAGTAGCAGAATGCATTCGTAGTCCACACGCAGAACACCCACCGGACTCGGCTCCACGTGTCCACAGCGCTCCGGTGCTACACTCACTGGCTTGTGTTGCATCCGATAATTGCGCCGGCGAGGCGCGAGCCGGAGACGCCGGTTGCCGCTATCCCTCATTTGACGCCGGAGTGCAAGCTCATGTTCAAGGTCGCCGTTGTCCAGCAACCACCGATCGTCCTCGATCGCGCGCAAACCATGAGCAGCGCCTTCTTTCACGTCGCGGATGCGGCGTCGAAGGGAGCGACGCTGGTCGTGTTCCCGGAAACATTCATTCCCTGCTATCCGGCCTGGATATGGAGGCTTCGTCCCGGGACGGACGCATCGGTGACGTCGAAGCTGCACGCCCGGCTGCTCGAGAATTCGGTCAGTGTCGGACGCGGCGACCTGGCACCCCTGTGCAACGCCGCGAAACAACATCGGGTCACCGTCGTGTGCGGTTTCAACGAGCGTGACGAGGACGCGAGTCGAGGTACGCTCTACAACTCCGTGGTTGTTATTGGCGCCGACGGCTCCATAATCAACAAGCATCGCAAGCTGATGCCGACCAATGCGGAGCGCATGGTGTGGGGGTTCGGCGACGGATCGAGCCTCAAGGTCGTGGACACGCCATGCGGGCGGATCGGCGCGCTCATGTGTTGGGAGAACTTCATGCCGCTGGCGCGTTATGCGCTGTATGCGCAGGGCCTCGAAATTCACATCGCGCCAACCTACGACAGCGGCGATGGCTGGATCGGCTCATTGCAGCATATCGCGCGCGAAGGATGCTGCTGGGTGATCGGCAGCGGAACTGTCATGCGGGCCAGCGACCTGCCCGCGGATTTTCCGGAGCGCGACCGGCTTTACGCCGACGCCGACGAATGGATCAACGAAGGCGACTCGGTGGTCATCGCACCCGGCGGCGCCATTGTCGCCGGCCCGATGCGCAAGGCCACTGGCACGCTGCTGGCAGACATCGAGATCGACGCCGTCGCGGCCGCACGGCGTCGAATCGACGTCGCCGGACACTACGCGCGGCCGGATGTCTTTCAACTGCACGTTAACCGGCAGCCGCAATCGCCGGTCCGGTTTGCCTAAAGCGGCCGGCGAGCGTGCTGTCAATGCGCTTACGGTCCCAGTTGCCGCTTCGCAAAGGCTAAGCGTCAACCGTGGCGATTTCCGAAACCGCCCTCGATGCATTAAAGCGGCGCGCACGCGAAGCGGCGGCGCATGCCTACGCACCTTACTCCGGATTTGCCGTCGGCGCGGCGGTGCTCACCGACCGCGGCGAAATTCACAGCAGCACCAATGTCGAAAATGCATCGTTGGGCTTGTCGAATTGCGCCGAGCGCAACGCGATTTTCCAGGCCGTCGCGCGCGGTGCACGCAAGCTGGAGGCGCTGGCGGTCTACACGCCGACTGCAGCCGCGACGACGCCGTGCGGCGCCTGCCGCCAAGTGCTGGCGGAATTCGGCGCCGACGCGATCATCATCTGCTGCACTGACGACGACACGCACGAGCGCCGGTTTGGGCTCGCCGAGCTGCTGCCGGCCGCATTCGGACCGGCGAGTTTGTGACCTCGGTTGATCTCGGTTAGCCTCGGTTGCCACCTCAGTTGCCACCCATGGAGCGAACCGCATGACCGTACCCACCAGAACCGCTGTTGTCACCGGCGCCGGTACCGGTATCGGCAAAGCCGTCGCGCTGGGTTTGTTGCACAAGGGCTATAGCGTCGCCCTGGCGGGACGCAGACGCGAGCCGCTCGAGCAGGTCGTCGCGGAGGCCGGGCTTTCCGGAACGCGAGCGCTGGTCGTGCCGACCGATGTCAGCGATCCCGGCTCGGTAAGCCAGCTCTTCGCCAAGGCACAGGCGACTTTTGGTCGGCTGGACCTCTTATTCAACAATGCCGGCGTCGGCGCGCCGGCGATCGACCTCGACGAGCTTTCCTACGAACAGTGGAAGAAGGTTGTCGACATCAATCTCACCGGCTCGTTTCTTTGTACCCAGCAGGCGTTCAAGCTGATGAAGACTCAGCAGCCGATGGGCGGCCGCATCATCAACAACGGCTCGATTTCGGCGCACGCGCCGCGGCCGAATTCGGCGCCTTATACCGCCACCAAGCATGCAATCACCGGATTGACCAAGTCGACGTCGCTCGACGGACGAAAATACGATATCGCCTGCGGTCAAATCGATATCGGCAATGCGCACACCGAATTGGCAGCGAGAATGGCCAAGGGAGTGCCGCAGGCAAACGGCTCCGTCGCTGTCGAGCCGCTGATGGACGTCGCGCACGTCGCGAGCTCGGTGTTATTCATGGCGAGCCTGCCGCTCGACGCCAACGTTCAATTTCTGACCGTCATGGCCACCAAGATGCCCTTCGTCGGAAGGGGCTAGCCGCTAGTGCACCGAGTCAAGCGCCGATCCCGCCCTCGGGAACGGCTATTGCCCGTGATCGATGTACGGAATACTCGCGCACTGAGCTACCTGGCCCCAATGTCCCTCGCAATATTGGGCCCGCAGCCGCTGCTCGCACGAGACCCGGCCGGAGGTATCGGCGCGCGTGCAGCGTGCGATCGCCTCGTTCATGAGTTGCCACCGATCGGGACGCGGTGCTTCGCGAACGACCGGGGGTGGCGGCGGTCGTACGATCGCTACTACGGGCGGTGGCAATGGATCGGCAGGCGGTAACGCTATCGGCGCTTTTTCCGGGCGCGGCCGGGCGTTTGGCCGCGCGGCATCCGCTTTGGTCGCCACGGCCGGTGGCAGGACCGCCGCCGCATTGATCGCAAGGGCCACTTTCTCAGTCGCGACGGATGGCGCCGCGGTCGCACCGGGCGTCGAAGAGCGCACGATCGACGATGCCGCCGGACTGTTCTGAGTGGCCGGTGGCTCGATCGGAACTGCGGCAAACGTGTCGGATTTGCCGGCGCCAAACCAATGGCCAAGGTAGCCGGCCACGACCACGACAATGCATATTGCGCCAACGATGATCGGCCAGCGGCGGGCGCGGCGAGGCGGAGATTCGATCAGTATTTTGGCCTTGGCTTGCGCCGCCAGCGCTATCTTCGCGGCGCGGCGCGCTGAGTCCGGTACCGACTGGCTTGGCTTGAGCAGCCGTCGTGCGGTCGCCGATCCCCTCGCCGCGCCGGCCGCAGCGAGCAGCGGCTGGGTGACCGTGGCATCGAAGGCTCGTTGGCGTGCGGCTTTGCAATCCAGGCACAGTTTCGCCCCGGGCAGGCCGATTTGTCCGCAGATCAGGCATTTCATAACGTGTTCCGAGCGCTTCCTTAGCTTCGGCCGCGGTTACGCCGGCGCTGTCGCGTCGGCGGCCTGAAGCCACAAACGCTATGATAACGGCATAAGGGACGCCTGTCCGAGCCGTCTGTTGGCGCGGCCGTCTCGCGCGCGGCGCGCCGGCGGATAGGACGGTCCGCTATGGTGGCAAGAAATTCGTGCTGATTACCGGAACTACTGTCCGCGATCCTTGGCCGGTCCGCTCGGACACTGCGGAACCTTGCCCCAAAAGCCTTCGCAATACTGCAGACCGACGGCCTGCTCGCACGCCACCCGCTTGAAGAAGTTGTCCCCGGCGCAGCGCGCCATGGCTTCCCTCATTTGCTGCCAACGGTCGGGCTGCGCGGTTTGCTGGCTCGGGGTGCGTCCTTGCGCCGTGATGCCCGGCGCCTCCGTGGCCGTAGGCAACGATCCGGGTGGGCCCGGCGGGTTGGTCGCTTTTGACGGCGGCGCCTTGCTCGAATCCATTTTTGGCGCCGCTTCGCCAGACGCCTTGGCGGAGCCTGGCGCTGTCGTACTGACAGCGGATGTCGCATCCTTATCCTTGGTCGTGGCCTTGGCCTCCGAATCCAGCGGCATGGCTGGAGCGGATTTCGTGGACCCGGTGTCCTGCGCCGGCGGCCGAGGCACTTGCACCACATCCTTTGGGGGCTCGGGCGCCGGAGTCAGCGCAGGTGTGGTCGAACGAGGCATCTCGCTGGTCGCGATGCGGCCGGGGAATTCGCCGGAAAACAGCATGCGGTAGCCAAAGTAACCGCCGATACCAAGGACGACAACCCCTCCCACGACCCCGGCGATGATGCCGATGGTCTTGCCGGACGGCGAAGGAGGCGGCATGGCTGCAGGCGCGGCAGCCGTGGTCATCGCCGGCCGGGACATCGTTGTCCCGGCCGACGCAGGGCTGGGCGACACACCGGCTGCGGGGCGCGACATGGTCGACGAAGCGGACGGCGAAAGGGGCGCGGCGGCGCCTGCGGCGGAACGCGACCCGGTCGCAGATGCTGACCCGGATACGGCGGGGCGCAACCCGGTCGCGGAGGCTGACGCGGGTACGGCGGGACGCGACCCGGTCGCGGAGGCTGACGCGGGTGTCGCGGCGCCTACGGCCGGTCGTGATCCGGTCGCCGAGGCTGACGCGGGCGACGTCGGTTTTGGCGCAGCACTGCCGGCGGCGCTCGCCGGAGTCGCAGCACCGGGGACGGAAGGCCCCGCGCCCGCTCCCGCAGCCGGAATCAGTGTCGTTCCGCATTGCACGCAGAATTTCGCGCCAGGCTGGGTCTCGTAACCGCAGTTGGTGCATTTCATCGAGGATCCTCCGTTTGCATTGGGTCCCGCGACGCACCCGCCCGATCCGGATACCGACCGGCCCGCGACTGCCGGGTAAGCGCGCGGCAATGATTTCGAGGCCGCAAAGATGCCCTACGGCGGCACTGCGACAGTGGACCCAAGTTTACATGCTCGGGCATCCGCGTGCTCGCGTCGGGATGCAATCGTCCCCCGCCGTCTTGCGCGATAGCCTGAGCTCCCAGGTCTCCCCCACCAGATCGCGGCCGAAGCTGTGATGCGGTTCCAGAGCGACGCGCCGGAAACCGCGCTGCTGGTAAATGCGCCGCGCCGCAAGCAGCTCGCTCTGGGTCCACAGAACCATCTTTCGATAACCCGCCTGGCGCGCGAAAGCGATGCACTCGTCGACCAGCCGAGCGCCCAGACCAAGACCGCGCGCCCCGGGCTCGACCAGCAGCAGGCGAAGCTTGGCGACGGTTGGAGACTTGCTCACCAGAAAGACGCAACCCAGTATTTCACCACCCCGCTCGGCGATCCAGCAGCGTTCGCGCTCGATATCGAATGCCTGCACGAAATGCCCGGCAATTTCGGCGACCAGCGCCTCGAAGCGCTCGTCATAACCATACTCTTCGGCATAGAGCACGCCGTGGCGGTGCGTCACCCAGCCGATGTCGCCCGGCCGAAGCGAGCGCAGCGTAAAAGCCGTGGTTCCTGGTTTCCCCGGCCGAGGTCCCAGTAACTGCTCGATGCTCGTCATCGCCGCGGCGAGCCGCGAGCGTTCGAGGACCGAAAGCGGTGCAAGCATTGCGGCGATCTGTCGACGCGAACGGAGCTCGAGCGGCGCGAAGGCCTTCCGTCCTCGCGACGTCAACGAGACGATGTACTCGCGGCCATCATCGGGCGAAGGCTTGCGCACTATCAGCCGCTGCTCTTCGAAACCGCGCAGCAGGCGGCTCAGGTAACCCCCATCGAGTCCGAGCCGTGCCGCCAGGCGGGTGGCGGAAGGCGATAGCGGCGTCGCTTCGCGGTCCGTCTCGTCGTGCCAATGCGCGAGCTCGTAGAGGACGCGCACTTCCGCCAGCGAATACGCGCTGTCCAGCAGCCCCTCCTGCAGCACGCCGATTCTCTGCGTATAGAATCGGTTGAAGCGACGGACGTCGGAAATGCGTCGTTCAGCATCGCTCATCTGCGATCGGGTCATGCTGCGGCTGGCGCCAATGGCGAGAAAAGTGGTCGACGCCAACTCTCGGCAATTTAGTTGCTTTTGTCAACTATATGGGCGCAATGAGCGTGTGGCAAGGCGTAAGGGCAGGCAGCCGTCCTCCGCGGCGGCTATTTCCGGATCCAACTGCCGCGCGACGGCATCGCTCCGGGGACGATCGGATCAACCGAGGTAGCGCCGAAAGTGTTGCAGGGTTCGCCCACGCGCTAGCGCCGCGGCGGCCGCGTCGTAGGATGCCCGCTGATCGCAATTGAACCCGTGATCGGCGGCGTAGATGAAAACCTCGACCTCGGGGTGCGCCGCGGCGAAGCGCTTGACGCCGTCGACCGGTAGCACCGAATCGCGCTCGCCGAAATGTGCCATCACCGGGCACTTCGGCGTCTCGGCAATCGCCTCGAGCATGCCTCCGCCGTAATACGCGACCGCGCACGCGAAGCCGCTCAGCCTGCAGGCGGTCATCCAGGTGATAAAGCCACCCCAACAATAGCCAACGATCCCGACTTTACCCGTGCCGCCCAACGCGTCCCGCGCCGCGGCAATGTCCTGCAGCGCCGCATCGGTCGTTGCCTTGGCCTTGAGCGCCCGCCCGCGTGCGATCTCCTCGGCCGTGTAACCGATGTCGACGTTGCGCTCATACCGATCGAACAATGCCGGCGCGATCGCCGCATATCCATCCTTTGCAAATCCGTCGCAGACGCTTCTGATGTGACTGTTGACGCCGAAAATTTCCTGCGTCACCACCACGCCGCCGCGCGGCTCGCCAGCCGGGTCGGCTCTATAGGCCGACAGCTGGAATCCGTCGGCAGCGGTGAGCGTTATCGATTTGCCCATGAGGTTTCACTCCATGCGAGATTGAATCCCGCGGGCATTATGACATTCCCAATCCCGGCGATCATCACGCATACGACGCCGCTGCCGCCCTCGACCCCGCGCGTGGGATAATGCGCGACCAAGCCCGATACGTAAGCGACCAAGAGCCCAAGTGATGAAGGTAGACCGCACCAGGATCGAGCCGTTGATACGCCAGCTGCTGATCGAAATCGGCGAGGACCCGCAACGCGAGGGCCTGCTCCAGACGCCGAAACGCGTCGCCGAGGCCCTCGAGTTTCTTACCTCCGGCAACCGCGTCGATCTGGAGCGGTTGATCAACGGCGCCGTGTTCACGCAGGAAACGAACAGCATGGTGATCGTGAAGAACATCGAGGTGTACAGCCTTTGCGAACACCACATGCTGCCTTTTTTCGGACGGTGCCACATCGGCTATATCCCGAGCGGCCGGGTATTCGGCGTGTCCAAGCTGGCGCGGCTGGTGGACATGTACGCGCGCCGGCTGCAGCTTCAGGAGCGCCTTACCGAGCAGATATCCAAGGAAGTCATGGAGTCGGTCGACGCCAAGGGCGTGGGCGTGATGATCGAGGCGCGCCACCTGTGCATGATGATGCGCGGCGTCGAAAAGCAGAACTCGGTGATGATCACGTCGTCGGTGCTGGGAACGTTTCGCGAATCGACGGCAACGCGCGAGGAGTTCCTTGCGCTGATCGGCAACCGCCCGACTTGACGCACCTCGACCCGCGTCGCCACTCGCGTGCCGCCCACGAGCCGTCCTGGTCGGCAACGCGATATCGCGAGCATCGACCAAAAGCCTCGCGCGGTCAGCTTGATTCACCGGACCGCTAGCCAAAAGAGCGCAACAACATGTCATTCGCAAAACTCGGCCTTTCCGCCGAACTCGTTCGCGCAGTCGCCGAACACGGCTATACCGTGCCAACGCCGATCCAGACCCAGGCGATTCCCGCGGTCCTCGCGGGAGGCGACCTGCTTGCCGGCGCGCAGACCGGCACCGGCAAGACCGCCGGATTCGTGTTGCCTATTCTGCAACGGCTGATGACGCATCGCGTCGCAGCGCACGCCGGCGGCCGCCGGCCGGTGCGCGTGCTGATTCTCACTCCGACGCGCGAGCTCGCCGCGCAAGTCGCCCAAAGCGTGCGCGTCTACGGCAAGTACGCGAAACAGGCGTGCGCGGTCGTTTACGGCGGCGTGGGGATCCAGCCACAGATTCAAGAGCTCGGGCGCGGCGTCGATATTCTCGTCGCGACGCCGGGCCGCTTGATCGACCTGCACGGGCAACGCCGCGTCGACCTGTCGCGAGTCGAGATACTGGTGCTCGACGAGGCCGATCGCATGCTCGACATGGGATTCATCCGGGACATCCGCCGTATCCTGGCGATGCTCCCGAAAAATCGGCAGAACCTGCTCTTTTCGGCGACGTTCTCGGACGAGATCAGAAGTCTCGCCGACACGCTGCTCGATCGTCCGGCGATGATCGAAGTCGCACGCCGTAACTCCACCGTCGAAGCGACGACCCAAAAAATCCACCCGGTCGATCGCGACCGCAAGCGCGAATTGCTCTCGCACCTGATCAAGACCCGCCGCTGGTTTCAGGTGCTGGTGTTCACGCGCACTAAGCACGGCGCCAACAAGCTCGCCGAGCAGCTCAACAAGGACGGGATCACCGCGCTCGCGATTCACGGCAACAAGAGCCAGGGTGCGCGCACGCGCGCACTTGCGGAATTCAAGACCGCGACCCTGCAGGTGCTGGTTGCCACCGACATCGCAGCGCGAGGCATCGACATCGAAGAGCTGCCACACGTCGTGAACTATGATCTCCCGAACGTGCCCGAGGACTATGTGCATCGCATCGGCCGCACCGGCCGAGCGGGCGCCACGGGCGAAGCAATTTCGCTGGTATGCGTCGACGAGCATGCGTTCCTGCGCGACATCGAACGGCTGATCAAGCGCGAGATACCCAGCGAGACCGTCGCAGGCTTCGAACCCGACCGGCGGGCGATCGCGCAGCCGATCCAGCAGCGCCCGCAACGTGGCGCGCGAGGCAGTCACCCATCGGGACCGAAATCACACCCGCGGCCGGCGGGAACCCCTCCCGGCGGCCGCGGAGGCACCGAGACCCGCGCCAAAGCACCGGGGAACGCACGAACGACACATGGCAAGCGAATTGCAAAGGGTCCGACGGCTGCGGTGTCGCCCCTTCCGGCAACCCAGGGCCGCGCGCCTGCTCCGTCGCCTCATGCCGCGCCGCGCGCGCCTTCGAATACAGCGAAGCCCGGCGTACGTCGCTTTGGCGGACGCTACAAATAGCTCCCGATGGCCCTCAAGGCGACCATCTGCAAGGCGGCGCTGCGAATCGCGAACGTCGACCGGCACTATTATCGGGACCACGCGCTAACGCTCGCCCGGCATCCCTCCGAAACCGACGAGCGCATGATGCTGCGCATCCTCGCCTTCGCGCTCCACGCCGATGACGCGTTGCAGTTCGGCAGGGGAATCGGCACCGACGACGAGCCCGACCTGTGGCAGAAGGATCTGACGGGAGTGATCGAACTGTGGATCGATGTCGGCCAGCCTGGCGAAAGCCTGATCCGCAAGGCTTGCGGCCGCGCGCGGCAGGTTTTCATCTACAGCTACGGCGGTCACGACGCGGGAAAGTGGTGGCAGCGCGCCGGCGCGCGAATCGAGCGCGCGGAAAACCTTACCGTGCAGCACGTCGCGCCGGCAACGTGCAAGGCGCTGACGAGCCTGGCCGGGCGAAACATGGAGCTTCAATGCACGATCCAGGACGGACACGCCTGGATGGCAAGCGACGAGATAAGCTTCGCGGTGGAGCTCGCAGTGCTGAAGACCGCGACGGCGGCCGTTCGCTGAGGAGTCAGCGCCGCACAAGCTCGCACGCCATGAAGGCAAAGCCGCGGTGCGGCACATCAGGCGTGCAGCCAGCAGCGATAAATCGTGCGCGCGACCGCTTTCGCGCCACTCAAGGCCGGCGCGGGTAATTGCAATGGTCTGAGCAGCATGTCTACCGGCAGCTCCCGCGGCGCATGCCGACGCGCCAGCGTGCCGACGCGGTCCAGGAACGCCTGATAGTCGCGCTCGACCGAGCTACCCTTGCCCTTGCGGATCGCGCGCCACACGTGGCGGTAGGCACAATATCCATCGTCGTCCCGCGACGCGAACATGCGTTTGGCAAGCGTTCGGCCCACGCGCCATCTTCCGTGCTCTTCGCGCTGCTGATAACGGCGAAAGTAGCGGTAGAAATGCTTGTAATGGCGGACCTCGTCGGCATAGATCCGAGCGGCGAGATCCTTTAGCACCGGCTCCTGGACGTAATCGTGCAGTGAGCTGTAGAGCGTCGCGGTGCCCATTTCCACGACGCAACGCGCCGCGAGCTCGAGCCCATGGGAGGGCTCGAGGTCGGGCAGCGTGCAAGTCTTGGCGTACTCCTCGAAAAACGCGTCGTACACAGTTTGCCAATCGAAGCCCGGCCACGCATGCTCGACGTACGCACGAAGCGCGGCGCCGTGCTGCACTTCCTCGTGCTCCCACGAGCGCGCGAGCCAGCCTGCGACTTCCGGGTCCTCTTCGAAATAGGAAACCAGGACGTGCGCATACAAATCCGATCCGGTCTCGACAAAGGAAGCCATCGTGACCAGGGTGAACAGCGTCGGATCGTTGGTGACTTGCAATCGATCGATCGCGGCGTAATCGATGTCGGACAGTCGCCAGGGCGCACGCGGCCGCAGCGGAGTCGGCGGATGTGCGGCGATAGGACGGCGGACAGGGCTGGATTCAGGCACGATTTTTTCTCCCCGTCACGCGATAAGACCGCGTCGACTTAAAAAGATGCCCTTTTTACGCGAGAGTCCAAGGCGATGCTTCGGATGCCTGACGCATGCACGGAGGCTAATGTGCCACAAAACACGTAGAGGCTAACAGGTAACGGCCTCCTACAAAAGTGCGCCTCCTTTGCGAGAGTATGCTTGCCCCACTCGGCGGTGGAGCACTGGGTAGAATGCAGTATTTTGCGCCCACCGAGTTCATGCAAGCGTTCGAGCGTATCGTCGCCCTGACGGCGCCGCTGTTCATTTTGGTTTTGCTCGGCTACGGCCTGACCCGGTGGGCCGGATGGCCCAAGCCTGTCGCTGACGCGCTGACCCGCTTCGTGTTCGCGGTTGCGATTCCAGCATTGCTGTTCCGGCTGATGAGCGATTTTTCGCGCCTGCCGCCGGTTGATCCCCGCCTCCTGATCGCGTTTTTCGGCAGCTGCTTCATCGTATTCGCGCTGGGCCGTTTCATCGCGCTGCGCGTGTTCCGCATGGACGGCGTGGCGCAATCGGTTTTCGCGCTCGGCGGTATTTTTGCCAACAATGTCATGCTCGGCGTGCCACTGGCCAAGATTGCGCTCGGTGAAGCGTCGATCCCGGTGGTGTCGCTGGTGCTGGTCTTCAACGCGCTGACGCTGTGGACGTTGGTGACCGTATCCGTCGAATGGGCACGCCACCGGACGATGTCATGGTCGGGCTACGTTGAAGCCGCGAAGGCGGTGCTGACCAATCCGGTGGTGGCAAGCATTCTTATCGGTACGGGGTGGGGGCTTACGGCACTTCCACTACCCGCGGTTGTCGATGGCACGCTGGAGCTCATCGGCCAGGCTGCGATTCCGCTGTCGCTGATCGCGCTGGGCATGGGATTGGCCGAGTACCGCATTAGCGAAGGGTGGCGCGTCAGCGCGACCATATGCGTTCTTAAGCTCGTCCTCCAACCGGCCATCGTTTACCTGCTCGCGCGGTGGCTGGCGCTGCCGCCGTTGGAGACCCAGGCCATCGTTATGCTGGCCTCGCTTCCGGTCGGCGCCAACGTCTATCTGATGAGCCGCCAGTTCAATACACTTGGCGGCCCGGTCGCGGCAAGCCTGGTTTTGTCGACCGCGCTCGCCGCGGTCACCACGCCGCTAACCCTTGCCCTGCTTGGGTCTCCGCCGAGTTAGGGGGTCATGCAATTGCCTCAGGTGGAAACCTCTCAAAACATGGCCCTTCCGGTCATGTGGTGTCAAAAAAAACGGGCGTGGTGTCAAAATTCTGTGGAACTGCGTCGTCTTGCATGTGCCAATGGACTACTCTGCACGCACCGCCGTCTGTTCTGGGACCCCATGCGGCCGCTCGCTCGTAGAAATTGAGCAATCCTCCGAGCCGGGCGCGACGAATCACCAGTCCTGAGGCTCGCATCGCGCGGTGGTGATCGACGAGGTCCTCTCGGGCAGCCTTCGATGGCATCCGACGAAGACGGCAAAGCGCTGTAGCGTGCGGCTAGTAATGCACGCTCATCGCCGCGCCCCCATCGACGGCGATCGATTGCCCGGTGATCGGATCGGCGAGGTCGGTGCACAGGAACGCGACGAGATGCGCGATCTCGTCGGGCTCGATGAGGCGTCCGATCGGCATCTTCTGCGCCATCTCCGCGACCACGTCCTCGAGCGGTATGTTGCGCGCCGTCGCCTCGCGTTTGAGGAAGGCCATGAGCAGCTCGGTCTTCGTGAAGTCGGGATGAATGGTGTTGACGCGAATGCCGTCACGGACGACTTGCGCGGCAAGTTGCTTGCCGAAGTTCGCCAACGCACCGCATATCGGCCCGTTGTCCATCGCGCGCATCCGGACGAGACGGGTCGCCATGCCGCTAATGATGATCACGCGGCCCCACTTCTGCTTTTGCATGTAGGGCAACACTTCACGCGCGCAGCGCACGGCGCTGAAGAACTTGAGGTTCATGTGCGACACCCATTCCTCGTCCGCAATCGTGCTGAAGGTGCCGCCCTTCTCCGAAAGTACGTTGGCGCAGCACGCGAGGATGTCAGCCCGGCCGAAGCGGTCGACGCACGCCTTCACGAATCGCCGGCAGTCGTCGAGCGAACCTAAATCGGCCTGCACGGCCAGGCACTCTCGCGTCGTTTCCGAAACGATTTCGCGGGACGCCTTCTCGAGGTCGCTCTCGCCGCGCGCGCAAATGGCGACGTTGGCTCCCGATTTCGCCAGTCGCTTCGCAATGCTCTTGCCGATGCCCTTGCTTCCGCCGGTGACGAGCGCGACTTTGCCGGACAAATCGAGGTCCATATCAGGCGTCCCTTGAGTGCCTGCTACTCGAACCGCTGAGAGAATGTCGTGCAACGCGCGACCGCCCCCTCGTCGACCCGCGGAAAGTATCCCGGAGCCAGCACGATCGCCCCGTCGACGAACGGCAGCCGGTCCTGCAGCAACGGCGTCTTCAGCTTCAGGAACCCATGCATTTCGCACGGCACGTCGACCGTGAGCCGCGCGGTGCACGCTTCCATCCAGCTCGAGATGTCGCTCGCCGCGCCGTTGCCGGCGACCGGGATCATTCCGCACGCGCGGATCATCTCGAGGCCGGTCTTGGCCATCTCGACGCCGCCGAATTTCTCCATCTCAATCTTGATGTAGCCAACGCCTTCGATGCCGGCCGCCCGCTGGATGTCGGCGAAGTTGTAAACCGATTCGTCGAGCATCACTGGAACGCTGGAAACCGCAGCGACGGCGGCGTTGCTGTCCCAGTCGTGCTTGTCGCACGGCTGTTCGAAGAGCTCGACGACCGCCGGGTCGAGCTCCCGCGCGAAACGGCTGCCCTCCTCTTGTGTATAGCCCTGGTTGGCGTCGACGCGAAGCTTCGCCGCGCCGAAGGCCGCGTTCGCGATCATGCGAAGCCGCGCGAGATCCTCGAGGACGCTCTTGAATCCTACTTTCACTTTCAGGGTGCGGTGACCCTTGGCAATCAGACTCTCGACTTCCTCGGGGATCTTGGCGGCTTCGAGCCCGCGCACGGGCGCCAGCACTTCGATGCGTCGCGTCTCCTCAGGCACCAGAAGCCAATGCCGCTCCAGCATCTCGAGCGCGGTCATGAGCGCGCTGACGGCGTGCGGTTCGGTAGCAACGTAAGGAAGCAGATGCCGCTTGCCCTGCATCGCGGTCTTGCGCAGCAACCGCGGCGCGTGGGCCAGGCAAAGCGCTAACCCCGACTCGACCGTCTCGTGCGTATAGCCCGGGATGATCGTGACTTCACCCCAGCCGACACTGCCGTCGTCCGCTTCGATCCTCGAAATGATGGCGTCGAGCTCGGTGAGCGTCGCCATCGCCACCGGGTAGGGACGATCGAGCGGGAGCGAAGCCCGGATTACGGAGACCGCGCGGACGCTGGGTTGAGCCGCCATGAGCGACGAGTATCTTGGCTAAAGCTATGCAGCTATATATGCCTACCGTCCGTCGCCGTCAAGCCGTTGCCTACGGCGGGACATCGCGCAACTCCAGCCGCCGGTTGTGCGGCGGCATGTAGACGTGTTGATAGGACACGGGCCTGTCACCGTACGTCAAGCCCCGGATCTCCCACTCGGTGCCTATCGTGCCGAGCGGCGCCTCGATCTTTCGGCACACGTCGGGCGTGAGCTCCGCTCGCCACATGTGGTGCACGAAGCGCACTGTCGGGACGTGGAATCGCTCGGTGATGAAATGCGTCATCGCCGCGCCGTCGAGGTCGTGCAAACCTAAGTGCAGCAGCGATCCGAATCGGCTGTGCGGGAGGAACAGGCGGGAGTAGTTCTGGAATTCTAGATTGATGTTGATGACGCGGCTGATGAGCACGAAATCGCGCTCGTCGGGGAACATGTCCGACCACGGTCCGCGCGCGTTCGTTTTCTTTAGCTCCAGCACCCGCGTGTAGACCGGCAGTAGGCTTACCCTGTCGTCGGCGAGAAAGCGGAAATTGCGAATCTCGCTCGGGTTCCGCGGCGCCGGCGCGCCGGCCACGAACGTACCGTGTCCATGGCGGCGCACCACCACGCCGTGGTCCGCCAAGAGCTTGAGCGCCTTCTGGGCCGTGCCAAGGCTAACCTGCATCTCGCGCGCCATATCCAGCTCGGCCGGCAGTTGCTGGCCTGGTTTGTACGCGCCGCCTTGCACCCGCTCCACGATCTGGTGATACATGACGAGATATTTGGGCGTCTTGTCCGGGATGGCGAAGGCATTCGGCGCCTCCGACGGGCGCGATTCGGAGGCGGCTCTCTTCGCGCGTATCACCGGCCGTCCCACGGGACTTGGCCGCCCTTTTGACGATGGCGAGCGAGGCGGGCGCGTTTGTTTCATGCGAGCGGCAAACCTGTCACTGGGCGGTGCGTCCTGCCTTGACACGTCTGGGCAACGGTGCTTACATGGACACCTATAGCTATATAGCACATGGCGAGGCTTTATGGACGTTCGACCACTCGCTCCTGCCCTGGGCGCCGAGGTGACGAGCATCGATCTCACGGCGGTAGGCCGCGAGACGTTCGAGGCGATCCTCGACGTCTGGTCCCGTTATCTCGTGCTCGTCCTTCCGCGTCAGCGGCTGACCGACGAAGAGCTCGCCGCGTTCAGCCGACATTTCGGCCAGCTCGACATGGCGCCGCCGGTTGAGGCAACGCGCGTCGACGGTTACTCGGGCTCGAGGCTGCCGGAAGTCACGGTAATCTCGAACGTGGTCGCCAACGGCAAGCCGATCGGCGCGCTTGGCGCGGGCGAAGCCGAATGGCATACCGACATGTCGTACCACGACGTCCCGCCGTCCGCGAGCTTGCTCTACGCGCTGGAGATTCCGCCCGCCGGCGGGGATACGAGCTTTTGCAGCATGTATGCGGCCTACGACACGCTGCCCGCCGACTTGCTGCGCAGCATTCGCGACCGGATTGCGATCCACGATATTACGTACACGAGCGCGGGTGATCTGCGCAAAGGTATCACGCCCGTGCAAGACGTGACCCAGACACCCGGCGCGCGCCATCCTCTTGTGCGCATTCATCCGCTGACCAAACGCAAGGCGCTCTTCCTGGGCCGGCGCCGCAACGGTTACATCGTCGGACTGCCCGTGCCTGAAAGCGAAGCCCTCCTCGATCGACTGTGGGCGCATGCCACGCAGGAGCGTTTCGTTTTCACGCACCGCTGGAGCGTCGGCGACATCGTCATCTGGGATAACCGATGCGTCATGCACCGGCGCGAAGCCTTCGATCCGCAATCTCGGCGAATCATGCACCGAACCCAAGTCAAGGGCGAAGTTCCCGTCGCCGCCGCGGCCTGACGCAGAAACGGTCCTCGTCCCGACCACGAAGGAGAATTATGAGAGTCCGCGAGGTCACCCTCCGCCGCGTCGACATGCCGCTCGATCGCCCGTATCCGCTGTCGTTCAACCAGGTCGACATGGCGTCCTTCGACGCCATCGTCGCCGAAATTCGTGACGACGACGGCCGCGTCGGGTGGGGCGAGGTCACGATCCTGCCCGGCTACACGCACGAGACCGTCGCGAGCGGCTGGGATTTCGGCCGCACGCATTCGCGCGCCCTCATCGGCATGGACACGGCCAACGCGAAGCGGCATCTGATTGCGCACATCGCAAGCGTGCCGCACGCGGTGCAACCGCTGCTGAGCGCCATCGAAATGCTGGAGGACCACCCGATTCTGCGACTCGATCGCACCCATCGGGTCGCGGTGCTCGCGCCGGTGCGGCTCAAGGACCTCGCGCGCGTTCCCGGTGAAGTGGAGCAGCTCGTTGCGCTAGGCCACCGAACACTGAAGATCAAAGTGGGTTTCGACGTCGATCGCGACCTCGAACGCGTCCGCCTCATCCAGAAGGTGGCGAATGGCCGCGCGAAGCTGCGCGTGGACGCGAACCAGGGCTACAGCCGAAGCGACGGCGCCCGCTTCGCGTCTAGCCTCGATCCGGCGGCCGTGGAATGGTTCGAGCAGCCCTGCGATCTGAAAGACTGGGAGTCGAACGCCGCCGTGGCCAAGGCATCGGCCGTGCCGGTCATGCTCGACGAGTCCATTTACAGCTTCGAGGACATCCAGCGCGCCGCCGGCATGCCGGGCGTGGGCATCATCAAGCACGTGCTCGAGAAATACGGCGGCCTCGAGATGCTGAAGGCCGCACTCGAGCACATCGGGATTTGCGGCATGCGGGCCACCCTCGGCAACGGAGGCGCCACCGACATCACGAGTTGGATGGAAGCATGCGTCGCTCGGCTCACCGTGGACGCGCCGTGCGAAATGCACGGCTTCCTAAAGGTCAAGGAGCCTCTGCTGAGCGCGCCGCTGCCTTTCGAGAACGGCGACATCGTGCTTCGCGCCGGCTACCGGCCGACGGTGAACGAAAAGACGCTGGAGAAGTACACTAAGGCGACCGAAAGAGTTGCTCACGCTTGATCACCTTCCGCGAAGCGCCAAGATGAGCTCCAAGGGCCATGCTGCCGGAGCGTCGAGCGCTGACGGCGGCTTTGCGGCGCAGGCGGGCGAGTCGCCTGGACAGCCGGTCATCGAGATCTCCGGTGTGTCGAAATGGTTTGGCTCCTTGCAGGTTCTGAAGGACGTGACCCTGACGGTTGCCCAGGGCAGCACGGTCGTCATTTGCGGTCCGAGCGGATCCGGCAAGAGCACGCTCCTTCGCTGTATCAACGGACTCGAGCCGTTCACCGCCGGCAGCCTTCATGTCCTCGGTCGCGACATGAAAGACCCGGGGACGCGGGCATCCGGCGCGTTCCGCGCCCAGATCGGCATGGTGTTCCAGCGCTTTAGCCTCTATCCCAACATGTCGGTCAAGCGCAATCTGACGCTCGCGCTGCGCAAGGTGCTGAGCTTGCCCGAGGCCCACGCCGACCAGCGCGCCCGCAAGATGCTCGATCTCGTCGGATTGCCGGACAAGATCGAGGCGTACCCGGCGGAGCTGTCGGGCGGCCAGCAGCAGCGCGTCGCCATCGCGCGTGCACTCGTCATGGAGCCGAAGATCATGCTCTTCGACGAGCCGACGTCGGCGCTCGACCCGGAGATCATTCGCGAAGTCCTCGACGTCATGCGCGACCTCGCGCGCCGCGGTATGACGATGCTGGTCGTTACCCACGAGATGGGGTTCGCACGCGAAGTGGCCGATCAGGTGGTGTTCATGGATGGCGGCTCGGTCGTCGAGACTGGCCGCAGCGACGAGTTCTTCGGCGCACCCAAGACGAGGCGCGCCCAGACGTTCATCGATCACATTCTTCGTCACTGACGAGTGGAGGAAACCATGCGCAAGCTTCTGTCCGTCTCGATTCTCGGTGTCGTGCTGGGCTTGTGCGCGGGTGCGGCATTCTCGGAAAGCACCCTGGACAAGGTGAAGAAGAGCGGCGAAATGCTCGCCGGCGTCCGTTCGGACAATCCGCCGATGGCGTTTCGCGACGAAAAGGGCGAGTGGACGGGCTTCGCCGTCGACCTGGCGCAAGCGGTCGCGCAAAAGCTCGGCGTCAAGGCGGTGTTCGTGCCGACCACGGCGCAGACCCGCACGCCGCTTCTTACGAGCGGCCGCATTGACGCCGAGTTCGGGAGCACGACGCCGACCAAGCAGCGCGAAGAGGTCGTCGATTTCACGATCACCTACAACTGGGATACGGTGGTGCCGCTCGTGCGCAAGGGCGAGAGCAAGAATCCCGCCGACTACAAGCCGCCGAAGAAGGTGTCGTCGTCGCAGGGCAACTTTGCGATTCCGCTGTTCCAGAAGATCGTGCCGAACGCGGAGGTCGTCTGGTTCCCCGAGTTCACCGAAGCCGTGGTTGCCCTGCTGCAGAAGAAGGTCGACGCGGTGATGATGAACAAGTTCGCGGCGACCTCCTGGTCGAAGAAGTACGCGGGTCAGCTCGACGTCGGCGACTCGTTCTTCGAGGATCCGCAGGCGATCATGGTGCGCGAAGACGACTCGAAGTGGCGCAAGACGCTCAACTGGACGCTGCAGGAGCTCTGGGCCGAAGGCAAGTTCGCGCAGATCTACCAGAAGTACTTCGGCTACGCGCCGGAGTATCCGCTCTGGTCGCACAAGGGGCTGCAGCCCGGTATCGTGAAGTAGCTGCAGTTGGTTTACTTCGGATGATCGCGCGATGAACTGGCGCCCGTTCATCGACCACGCCGACGTCCTGTGGGCGGGGCTCTTCCTGACCCTGAAGCTCATGGTGTTCGGGATCATCGGCAGCTCCATCGTCGGCGTGACCGTCGGCGCGCTGGGCGCCTCGTCCCACTATTTCCTCAGGCAGCTCTGCGCGACCTACGTGGAGGTCATGCGCAACGTTCCGTTGGTGGTGAAGCTCTTCTTCCTCTATTTCATTCTGGGCCTCGACGCCTTTCCGGCCGCGCTGCTCGGACTCGTCATCCACCAGAGCGCTTTCATCGCCGACGTCACGTCCGCCGGCTTCCGCAGCATCCCCCACGAACAGAGCGAGGCGGCGTTCGCGACCGGGCTCGGCGGCATGCAGACCTTCCTCTACGTCCTGTTTCCGCAATTGCTGCGCGTGACGATCCCCCCTTTCACCAATCAGGCCATCGAGCTCCTGAAGAACTCGGCTCTCGTATCGCTCATCGGATTGCAGGATCTGACGTTCGTCGCACAGAACATCCAGATCGAGACCTATCGCTACAAGGAGTCGTTCATCGTCGTGACGACGCTGTACGTGGCGCTTGCCTTCGCCATCGTCGGCGTGATGAGCGCGCTCCAACGACGGCTACGCGCGCGCTGATGCTGTCATACCGAACCGGCGTCGGGCAGGAAAGCACGCGGGAAAGGACCGTCTGGTACTTGTGCCTGGCGGCAGCGATTGCAGTGCCGCTGTATCTCGCGCACGACCTCGAGTGGCACGTCTTGTGGCGCTATCGCTACTTTCTTCTCCGGGGTCTGCTGACGACCCTGGTGCTGACGGTGATCTCCATCAGCTTCGGGATGATCGTGGCGATCGTCTTGGCGGCCGGGCGCCTGTACGGTCCGCGCTGGCTCCGGTACCTTGCCGCCGCGATCGTCGAGATCATCCGGGCCGTTCCGCAGCTCCTGATCCTGCTCTGGGTGTTCTTTGTCATGCCTGAAATCACCGGCAGGAAGTTTACGCCGGAGCTGTCAGCGATCATCGCGCTCACCGTCATCGCCGCGTCGTATCTCGCGGAGGTCATTCGCGGCGGGCTCATGTCGGTGGACAGGCTTCAGTTCGAAAGCGGATATGCGACAGGGCTGTCCCGAGTCACGATCTTCATGTCCATCGTGCTGCCGCAAGCCATTCGCAACATGCTGCCGGCCCTGCTCGCAACGTGGATCATGCTGTTCAAGACGACTACGCTTGCCTACGTCATCGGCATCGTCGAGTTGTTCCACGCGGCCACGATCGTGAACTCGCGCGAGCTCATCCCGTACACGACCTACGCGATGCTCGCGATCGTCTATTTCGTCTGCTGCTACGTGATCGCCGTCATCGTGCGGCGCCTGGATCCCAAGTACGTGCTGCGCAGCGCGTAACGTCAGGGCGCGATCCCGTGATGTCCAAATTTCGAACGACCTCATCAGGCCGCCTCCCGGTAGTAGAAGTTCAGTGTCCCGCCGAGCCGCGCATGGCGAAGGACTGTGCCCTCCTTCGGCTCCATCGCCACGGGAACGATCAATCGGTTTTCCAGCCCTTGGTGATTGCGTTCGGCGTGATAGTGAGTCATATATTCGGCAACGGCACGGCGCAACGATTCCTGCCCAACGAAAATCATGCGATCATAAATATCTTCCGCTTCCACCGCTGGCTCGCCAACCCGGGCGTCCTCGAGATCATCGAGATCTAGTCGGTTCCGTACCGTTTCGGTTTCACACCCTTCGACGAGCGGTTGATCGGAACAATCCGGCGCGAGTACCTTGATCGCGCTTTTTTCTGGAACGCCGCGGACTGGAACGGAAGCGGTCGAATTTGGCGATTATTACAACGCGTATCGCATACACCCCTCGCTCGATGGCACGATACCCGCGCAACGTGCCGGTGCATCCTTACCCGCTGCTGCCTCGCTTGGTCGTCACGCTTGGCAGCAGTATTGCCGCGGTCTCTTCCAGACACCAATTGCCGCTTGACTAACAATTTGCCCGCACATGTCTCCAGCGTTTCGACTTGCTTCAGCGCGGCCTGCGCTCCTGTCTCGATGTTGCCGTTAGTTTTGCTGTCCAGGTGGAGTCGTCGTTTCCGGGAACGGCCAAACACCATTCGTAAATCTCAGCGACAAGAACCCGTTGTCTTGACATGTGGTCTGAAGCGTGGCCGTCGCTGCGTCCAAGCGGATCTGCGCGTTGCACCAGTCGGGGCCGCCGGCCACCCACTGCTTACGGACGACATGATTGGATCCCGGGCTGGGGGTGGTTGTCCCCGGCGGGTTGAAGTAGGCGATCTCTTTAGGGCGCGCCGGATCGCGAATATCGAATACGCGGATTCCCGAATTGAAGTAGCCGCAAGCCAGCGTCGTCGCGTTGTGCCGATTGTCGATGCTGCAGTAGTGGCTGCCATAGGTAAAACTGGACCGACCGACGAGATCCGGCAGAATCTTGTCGCAGTTCTTTGGATCGTGCGTTTCGAGCATCAGCCGCGACACAAGCTTGGGACTCGTCTCATCGCTGATGTCGATGATTCGCGCCATATTGAATGGCGGCAACCCGGCGGCGCATGAAGCCTGCCACCCCGCGGCATTGCTACCGCCAGGGCCCGACTCATCGACGGCGACAAGGTAAGACTTGCCACCGATCGTCGCGAGGATCGTGTGCTGCATTTGGCCGCCGTCTCTCCACAAGAGCGAACCAACTAGACGGAACTGCGGATTTGCTACACGTTTCTGGAAATCGCTTACGTCTAGAATGAGTATGCCGTCGGCAGGCGGTGCGCTCAGGAGATCGACCTGGGAGCCCAATACGCCCGCTTGCGAGACGTACGCGCGCATACCGTCGTCGCTTATAGAGAGGCCATGAGTCGTTACTGTCGTCGGCGTGAGCTGCGGCATGGTAAACGTCCCGAGCAGCCTCGGGTGAACCGTACTGCTGATGTCGGTGGCCGTGTACTTCTTGGGCGTACCGCGGTCACCACCGTACCAGGTTAGCCCGTCTGGCGAAAAGCTTCCTTCGTGTCCAGCCAATATTTCTCCCGGCGGAAGCGCCGCGGCGTCCCCGTTTGCGGCTGTTCCGGTCGTGACGCTCGACAACAGTTGTGGATTCCTGCAATCCGCAGAAAGGTCGTAGAGGTCGAGCAGGCCGGTGCCAGTGTTGACGGTGCCGTCTTCAGGGACATCGGTGCCATTCTTCGCGTCTTCTGCACCAAGCAACTGACGCTGCGCGTTTACTTTCAGCGATTCCCAGGGATCCATCATTGCGACCGAAGTTAAATATGCCGTCGGCGTCGGATTACTCGGTACGGTCGTGTCAATCACAACCACTCCGAGGTGCGTTCGATTGGCAGTGCCATTAAGCGGACTCGAGGTGTCGTAGTACGAACAGGTATGGCCCGACTTGTCTTGAAAAAATGCGTGCTGCCAGCTCGCACCGTCACCTTTGCTTTGGCCGATCAATTGGAGATTGCAACTGAATCCCTTAAATCCGCTTGCGCGCAGTGCCGCAGGCACCTGGCCTTGCAAGCCTGTCTCGGGATTATCGTTCGGGCCGCACGAGGCCTTGGCGACTGTCAAGGGTATCGGTTGATTCCCGGACCCACCTCCTCCGCCGCCGCAGCCCCACAACACCACCGTGGTCGCCGCGATCAGACCAAATCCAGCACATCTTCCGCACCAATACGCGATACTCATGGTTTTCCTCCTCCATTTGGTACAACCGCAAAGGAGGAAGGTGTTCGAGTGGGCCACCTCCCGTGATCCGTCTGCGGTTAGCGGTGACTTTACGTGCTCAGTGGCTGTGGGTCTGGCAAACAAAATTAGCGGCATCGTTGGTGCTGCCGCTGCCCGTGTACACCGCCTGCTGCGGATAAGGGCACAGCGGACGTGTAAGTAGCACAGATTGATTGGGATCGTCGTTCGTGTACTTCGCTGCAATGATCTTGTCAGGGGCCACCCCATCCTCCACCCAGGCCTCCAGAGCGCTCAGTATGTTGTGGGTGGGATCCAGCGGACCTTGCGTAGCGAATTCCTGCCCGAAACTGTTGGGTCCTGGCCCAAGGAGGCAGTGGTACATTCCGGGCACCATGAACAACCGCACGAAGTCCTGCGTACGACGCAGCGCTACTTGGTCTTCGCCGACTCCATTGCCGTTTCCTGGCCGCTGCGTGGCGACGACGCTTTCGTAATAATTGACACTGTTCTGCGAGTTCACGAGCGGATCGGCCCAACCGTGATACATGATCAGCTTGCCGCCACGTGCCCGAAATGGCCTCAGATCCGGGTTAGTGGAGTCGATAATCGCGGCCATCTTCGCATCGGCGAATGCGATGTCGCCGTCAAAATTCAATGTGTGAAAATCCCAGTTCGTGTTGTCGAAGACAAAGTACTTGAAGAAGTCACCTCCAAGAAACGGCCGCGGACCGGAGATCAAGGTCTTCCAACCCCCAAGACCTGCGCCGAAACCCGAGCTATAGATGGTGGATTCGCTGCCGGGTTCCAAGCCGGGATAGACCTGCTCGCCGGTGCGCGGGTTGCGCGGTCCCGAATAGATCTTCTTGACCGCTTCCACCTGCGGCGCAGTGAGGCACGTCGGAGCATCCGCGCCTGAACAGAGCAGCACCGCAGGATCGAAATGGCATCGCAGGGGGTCAGAAATGAAATTATCCACTACCCCGTCCATGGCACCGCAGGCGGCCAAGGCTGCCGCGGTGATCACCGGCAGTTTCGCGGAGGGGATGAAACTGGAAGGGTCGTTCAGTGTTGCTTGCGCCTCCCACACCCAGCCCGCGGACTGATGTGTCCAAAAATTCGCCGCGTCACCGGCGATAATACCGTCATAGTCGTCAGGGAAGCGTTGCGCTTCCATCAGAGCCTCGTGGCCGCCGTCGGAGCAGCCGGTGAAGTACGACAGCCGTGGCGGAGTACCATAGAAGGCTTGGATGATTATCTTCGCAAGCACCGCCGTGAGGTGGTTCGCTCGATAGCCCCAGTCGATGATCTTCTCGGGATGTCCTAGTGCCCAGCTTCCGTCGCCGAGGGAGGCGTCAGTGTGGCCCATGTCAGTGCTGGCGACGGCATACCCGCGCTGGAGCCCAACCGCCATTTCCAGATAGGCCACGCTATAGTTGCCACCATAGGCGCCATTGCCATCGCCGTTGAACTTCCCGTTCCAACCGGAAAGCGGCATCCACACTTCGAAGTTGATTATCGAATCGCTCGTCGGCGTTGCAGTCCCAAGCACCCGGCAAAACGCCGGCAGGCCAGTGATCGGGACGCCATCTTGGTTAATGAGGGGTGCCACACCCGGTGGGGCGAGCGCCCCAGCAGGTACTGACTCGGTGGCGGTAATGGTTGCATTCGGCAGCACGAGGGACGCTACGTTCCCGCACGTCGTGGCAGACGCGGCAGATGCCGCTAGGCAGGCAACGGCAGGTAGCATCGCCGCCGCGAAGAGGAGAGTTAAGGATAGGCAGTGAAGTCCCGGTTTCGTCGCTGATGACGTAGTTTCTTGTGCGCGATACATTTGATCTCCTTGGTCAAGGTTGTTTGAGCCTATTGAGCCGAGATTTCCTTTTTATCCAGACAGTGTGAGACACGACAATGCGATCAGGATCGACGCCGCCTGCTTGACGTAACAGCTCCGCAGTGACCTGTTGCTTATGCGGGCGTTGGCGCTGAATGGGGAGTGCTGACTACGCGGCCGCTTCACTCGCAGACGAAATTGACAGCGTCCGCTGGACTTCCGCGGCCAGTCCACTTCGCAACCTTGGGATAGGCGCAAACCGGTCGCGAGAAATCGCCGGCGGTCTGTGTGGAAACGTCGATCGGCCACAGCAGCGTCGTGTGGGATGCTTCCAGCGAGTCTGGCGCGATACCCCGCTCGACCCAGTCCTCAATGGCGCTTAACGAATCGAAGGTGTTCAACCCCACGCCGCCGAGGCCGCAATGCGCCATGCCGGGTACCATAAAAAGACGCACATACTCTTGGGCGCGGCGTAGCGCAACACGGTCTTCGCCGACCCCGCGTCCGTTTCCAGGGCGTTCGGTAGCGACAACGCTCTCAAAGTAATTGACGGAATTCATTGGATTCACCAAAGAATCAGCCCAACCGTGATATATGATGAGCTTGCTACCGCGAGCCTTGAATGCGCTCAAGTTCGGGTTTGTCGAATCGATGATCGATTGCATCTTCGCGTCGGCGTAAGCGATGTCGTGGTCGAAATCGAGCGTGTGAAAATTCCAGTTTGGATCGTTGAAGACAAAGTATTTATAGAAGTCGGCACCCAAGAAGACGTTCGGTCCAAGAAATGCCCCCCAGTAAATCTCACTGCCCGGTTCTAGTCCAGGATAGATTTCCTCGGCAGTGCGCGGATTATGTGGCCCGGCGTAGATTTTTCTCACCGCTTCGACCTGCGCTGCTGTGAGGCACGTTGGCTCATCGCCTGCGCTACATTGCAGCGACGCGGGATCGAAACTGCAGTTCGTCGGATCGTCGATGAATGACGGCAAGACGCCGGGACAAGCCGCCACAGCGGCTTGCGTAATGAGGGGCAGCTTCGCGCCCGGAATCTTGCTCGCGGGGTCATCCGTGTTCGCGCGCGTCTCCGAGACCCATGCGGCGGATTGATGCGTCCAGTAGTTCGCTGAAGCGCCGGCGACTATTCCATCGTAATCGTCCGGAAACCGCTGTGCTTCCATCAATGCTTCGTGACCGCCATCGGAGCATCCGGTGAAGTACGAAACGCGCGGAGCCGTCCCGTAGAACGCCTCAATAATTGCTTTCGCGGTGACCGAAGTGACATGGTTGGCGCGCCAACCCCAGTCAGCGATCTTCTCGGGATGGCCGAGAGCCCAGCTGCCGCTGGTAATTGAGGCGACGTGTCCCATGTCGGTTCCAGTGACGGCGTAGCCACGAAGCAAGCCCTGGACCATGTACCCTTCGGCCGGGCTAAGACTTCCACCATAGGCGCCGCTTCCGCCGTGGTTGAGCTTGCCGTTCCAGTTATTGCCTACTGGAAGCCACACTTCGAAGCGAATCTGCGAATCCGGTGTGGGTGATAGTACGCCGGCTACGCGGCAGAACGGAAACGGTATATCCGTGGGTATCGCGGTCCCCGTTCCCGGGAGCGCATCGGGCGGTAGGAACGATCCGGCGGGAACTGTTTGAGCCAGAGTGATGAGGGTGTCGGACAGCGATAGCGTCGCCAAGCTCTCGCAGGACTGCGCAGCGTAAGCTTGAGACCCGAGCCCTAGTAGGGCCAACGCGAGCGTTGCGTTCCACGTTGCATGCCTTGACGCACGCATCGCGTCGCCGAGCTGTCTCAAAAAATTGTTCATGGTGTCCTCCTGGTCAGTGCAATTAGTCCGGTTAGGTGATCGAACAGGATCTCGTCGTCGTGCCAGCGTGCATGGAGCAGCATCAGAAGCCCAAGACGCGCGGAGAGTTGCTCGGATCATTAGCCGCAGTACCAGCTCAAGTCTCGGCGTCTCGAGCCGGATCTTTTCGCCGATAGCAAGCGCTCGAAGAGACCGAGTAACAGGCCGCGCGTCCAGTGCATGAGGTACTCCTTCAGCCTGATCTCGAGCTACTGCAGATGAAAAAATGTTCCAGGAGTCGGGTAACCAAGCCAAGTCCCAGCCACTGGTTGTTGCTCAATTCCGGGTTTGCTGTAGTCACACACACCATCTGGAAAAATCGCTTGCAGTCGCATGAACTGCGAGGTGTTCAACGACACGGCGTAATCGGCCGCAGCAACGGGCTTGAGCTGGCACTTCAAAACATCATTCCGAAGTGGCTCACCGGCAGCAATGCGCGGATTGCCATGAGGTGGATAGAGCCCCTGGCAAATCCCTAGATCGGTAACCTTGTTGCCTGTCGCGTCGTAGCAGGCGTCAACGAGTTCGCTTGGCTTATCGCGCACCACCTTCTGATGAAGATTTGCAAACGATGCGGCATCGCCAGACATGTTTGCCAGCCACTGGTCCATCAAACGCAGAACCTCCGACTGCAAGAAGGCGAAGATGGCCGCGCCGTTGGTATTACCATCGTACGGACTGACGAGGATGACTTGATTCGCGGCGTCGCCGTTGGCTGCGATCAACCGGGCGCGCATGATCCGGCTGCGGACGGAGTCGTGAGGGTCGGAGACGAAATCGCGATAAGGCCGGTAGTCGATGATCGGAACCGAGGCGAGTCCACCGTCTCCGCTGTCGAGCCGGCCGGTCTGATAAGCCTTTTGCAGGCCGCCGTCATCCGCAAGCGTACGTCCCGAAATGAAATTGCCGTCGACATCGTAGCCGCCTGCTCTGGCATTGACATCGAGGAATTGCTCGACGCTTATCTGGCCACTATTGAGCGCCTGAAGTCCGTATTGAATACCCACGCTGTCGATCGCGCGCAAGGCAAACCCAGTCGAAGCATTGCGGCCGAAGACGTTGACGGCGTTGTCGAAGAAGGTGCAGCGGGCGCCGCCCGGGTTAGTAACGGGATCGTAAAGGAGCGCGGAGGGTATCGTCGCATTACAAGCCGAAACTTGCGCTGTTGGGCGGATAAGCGCGAGAGACAGCACCGCCCAGTCGCTGCTTCCCGTTCCGATGCAGAAATCCCAGTTGCCCCAACCGCCGACCGCGATCTTCTGATCGAGCGTCCATGGCAGCGTCGACGTGCCGATGGCGCGTGCGAGCAACGCACAATCGGTGATCGGCGTAAAAAATGTCAGCGCGTCCGGGAAGCTGCGTCCCGGCGTGATGCCGTCGAGAATACCGGGGTAGTTGTGAGTCAGCAGATGCTGCTGCATGGAGCCACCCGACGTGCCCCAGCCGATGGTGTATCTGGGCACTCCATACTGCTCGATGAAGTGTTCTTTCACCATCATCGCAGTCTCGGCCGAGATGACGTCGTCGCAGTTCGTACCGAAGACATTCAATGAAGATGCGGCGGCTGCGAAGCCCTTCGACAGCCAGAGATCGGTCAGGACCCCGCCGGTGGATGTTCCCTGACGGTAACCTGCGGCGCAACCTCCACCAAAGTCATAAACAAGCCGTGCATTCCAACCTACCGGATGAGTCCATGGCGTGATCGCTGAATCCGTCACCGGGTCGTGAAGAATGGCGATCTGATAGATAGCCCGATTGATGGTCCCGGTTTCGACTCGCACGATGTAATTGACGACGCGTCCGTCGTTGGTTGTCGTCTGTACCAGATCCGAGGGACGCAAGAGTGGATTCACCAGAGGTTTGTATGTGCCGCTGCTCGACATGTACACATAGTCCACTCGCGTCGCGATGGAGCAGTCGGCGTCGATGGCTGGCCCCGCTGTGCCGCCGGTGATTGGCAACGCAAAGTTCTGTGTTTGACAAATGAACGGCGTCTCGTGCGGTCCCGAGAAAACCGGCCCCGTGATCGGATGATTCGTGATCAAAATCTTGGCCAGAATCTGCCCCGTGCTTCGCGGGCCTGCCGCCAGCGCATTCGCTCCCGCTCGCAAGCCGGTGACCAGTCCCTGCAGCGTAAAGGCGTCCACCGCACGGAACGCACTCGTCACGTCCTGACCGTTGAGCCGAACAAGCACATCGCTTAACGGTGTTGAGGCCGGCACGCGCACCTGAGCGAGGGTATCTCCGCCAGTCACCGCGTAGGTGCGCGAGGACAGTAGCGTAATCTCGAATTGCGTGCTTTGTGCCGCGGCGGGCAACGAAAGCGCGGCTACGAAAGCGAATGCAACAAACAACAGCCACTTATCTCTGTTACCAGTCGTGTTCACAATTTCCTCCTACGCGCGTGTTGCGTGTTAGTGGTGGTTCTCCGGCGCGCGCAACCCGGCCTTCGTTGTGCTCTTGCGCGCGCTAAGCTCACGGCGCTGTGACCTGGTACTCGCGTCGATTACGGTCCTCGGAGCAGACATATGTTTCGACCCATCGTATGCCCACTGGCAGACCTCTACAACTGCGCTGTCGGCAGATTTCTCATCTCGGCTGCGCGGGAAGCACTGTCTTCATTAGCGCGTGACAGACCGCATCGGCACTCTAGCGCAACTTAACTTGGGTGTTTGTCGCCTGAGGAACAATTGACCCGACGGCGCGACTAGTACGGCGGACGCTGCTTCTAACGACAACTCGCATCGGCGATGCGCTCGTGGTGCTGTAACGAATGCGCGGCGCTACATGGGCCCGCGGTTTTGCAGTCGAACCCCGAGTGTTGCGCCGACATGCTCCAACCTGATGCGCCAATACCTCCTCGCCAAACATCGTCTTTAGCTTCGCGTTCAACCGTCAAATTCTCGCAGCCCTTCGATATCAACAACGGTAACGTGGCCGTATCCAATTTGGACCAGGTTGGCGCTCGCCAATCGATGCAACGCCTCGTTGGTGCGTGACCGAGAGACATTCGCGAGATGCGCAATTTCGTCCTGGGTAATAGGAATATCGCGGGCCATTCCAGGATATAGGTAAGGATTGAACATCCAAGCTAGTGTCCGGGCGATACGCACGTCAGTGGAACTGGTGCGATCGTTTGCGAGCAGCGCAATGAATTGGCTCAGCCGTTCGTTGAGCTGAAACAGCAACCATTGCGCGAAAGGCGGGCTGCTCTCAACAAGCGAAAGGAATACCTTCCGAGGCATCAATACCAATCGAGAGTCTCGCAGCGTAATGATGTCGTATCTGCGCCGCTCGGCCTTCAGCAATGTTCCTTCTCCGAACCATCCTCCTGTTGCGATTCCGATAAAACTTAGATCTTCTCCTTTGGCGGTGACCGTGCTCATCTTCACCAATCCATCGAGAACTCCATACCAATATCTTGCGTCTTCGCCTGTTCGGCAGACAAGTAGTCCCCGTCTTACGGTCCGCTCTGTCAAAGAATTATTGACGCGATTTAGTTGCTCCGCGTCCAATCCAACCGACCAAGGCCACATCGTGGTTGTGTCTTTGCTCACACGAATGTCCCTCGGACGCGATTGAACAAGATAGTCACTTATCACATTTTCCTTTTGGAATATGTATTTCGCCGCGAAATTGATGGCCGGCTATCGGAAATCGGCGTATCCCAGAGCTTCTAGCAGTTGCTATAACGTCAGACTGCGGCCGGGTGTTGCGTTCGCGCCTTCCGCTCCCCTCCTCTGCTCGGCCGCGCCCTTTCCGTGGCCCCATGCCACAACCCGGCCAGACAAAACCACCGAGCTCACGCCAACTTCGATTGAATTCTTCCGCATCACACCTCTCGCAAAAAGCAGCGTGCTATGCTTATTGGTAAGCAGGTGTCCGCCGAGTTTTTCTCACGAGGCGGATGAAACGGGAAGCCGGTGCGCCGAGGAGCCCACGCTCCAAAGCTAGGCCGGCGCTGCCCCCGCAACGGTAAGTTGGTGCGGGCCATCTGGTGTCGCAATGAATAGCATTGCGCAAGCCACTATTTGCCGCAGGCGAATGGGAAGGCGGATGGCCAAGACCGACGAGCCCGGAGACCGGCCTGCTACCGAAACGCGCGATGCGTATCGAGCGCGTTTCGGGCCTATGGCGCATCGCGGGGATGTGGTGATCGGCTGGTCGATGGCGTGTGTTTGCGCTCCTAAGCGCCCGCCTGTCCGCGTTCCGCGTTGTATCGATCCACCCCGTGCGGGGATGCACGGTTCAACGCGGAGATTTTCGATGTCCTCCTTTATCGCCCAGCGCCTCTTCACACTGGTTGTCATGTCACTGGTGCCATTTTCTTCTTTCGGCCAGATGTCAGCCAAATCGGCCCTACTGGATCCAATTGCCGTGACGGCTTCCCGTACGGCCCAGCCGGTATCCGATCTTCTGGCCGACGTCACCGTCATTGGTCCTGATGACATCGCGCGAGCCGGCCAATCGAGCCTGGCTGAACTGCTGGCCCGCCAACCCGGAGTCGAAATCGCGACCAACGGCGGGCCGGGCAGTACCTCCGCCGTCTTTCTTCGCGGCGCCAATAGCGGGCATACCCTGGTCCTGATTGACGGCGTCCGGGTCGGATCGTCGAGTTCCGGGATGACACCAGTCGAGGCCATCCCGCTCGATCAGATCGACCATATCGAAATTCTGCGCGGTCCTGCGTCGAGCTTGTACGGCGCCGACGCACTGGGCGGGGTGATCCAGATTTTCACCAAACGTGGCGACGGCACGAGCCCAGCCCGAGTGAACGCGAGTGCCGGGTACGGCTCGTACGACACCTCGCAGTTCGCAGCCGGTGTTGCCGGCGCGGCGCAGGCTTGGAACTACGCGCTGCAAGTAGGCGGCGGCCATAGCCGCGGCTTTAACGCCATTGAGAACCCGGCCAATTTCAGCTACAACCCTGACCGCGACGGCTATACCACAACCAACGTTACGGCGAGCGGCTCCTGGCGGCTCAACCCGGACCACGAAATCTCGGGTCAGGTATTTCGCAACCGGCTAAACGCGCAGTTCGATGCCGGGCTCGGTTTTGACGATCGCACTGTGACGACAGTAGAGAGCTACTCGCTGGCCAGCCGTGACCAACTCACCACCAGCTGGGCCAGCCGCTTGCAGGCGGCGCTCGCCAATGACAATAGTGTATCGAACGGAGCATTCGGGCCAAGCGCTTTTCGCACCCGGCAGTGGCAATACAGTTGGCAAAACGATGTAACCTTGCCGCTCGGCTTGCTGTCGCTGATCGCGGAGCGACGCGAAGAACGACTGTCGAGCGATGTCGCGTTCCCGATTACTCAGAGGAACACCAATTCTGCCGATGCGATCTACCAGCTTCGCCAAGGGTTGCACGCGTTCCAAGCCAACCTTCGCATCGACGACAGCTCGCAGTTCGGCAGCCGAACGACCGGTGCGCTAGCCTATGGTTACCGGCTCACGCCGTCGTTCCGCGCGACGATCAGCGCGGGAACAGCATTCAAGGCGCCGACCTTCAACGATCTCTACTTTCCGGGTTTTTCCAACCCGAACTTGGTGCCCGAAAAGTCGCGTAACGTTGAAGCGGGTCTCTACTACGCCACTAGCAATCAGCAGGCAAGAGTGGTTGTTTATCGCAACCGTGTCGATGATCTGATCGTGTTCGAATGTGACGCTAACTTCAACTGCGCACCGCAAAACGTCGATCGCGCGACGCTCGAAGGCGTCACCCTGGGGTACGATGTGACGTGGGGCGAGACCATGTTGAAGACGAGCGTCGACGTGCAAAAGCCCGAGGACGACACCAACGGGCATCTACTGCCGCGTCGGGCGAAGCGGCGCGGCGCGCTGGCGTTGACGCATGCGATCGGTGCGCTGCGCATCGGCGCGGAATGGCTGGTATCGTCGCAGCGTTTTGACGACGCGGCCAACACGCTGCGGCTTGGCGGTTATGCGGTCACCAACCTGACCCTTGACTACGCGCTTGCCAAAGCATGGACCTTGGTCGTGCGCGCCAACAACGTGTTCGACAAGCACTACGAACTCGCGGCCGACTACGCCACGCCGCGTGCCAACGTTTTTGCCGGAGTACGCTTCCAGCAGTAACCGAGCCATTGTCCATTTTATGCAAATCCAACGCTTCTACCGTATTTAGGGAGATCGGGTTCGATGATTGACCGACAGCCTAGGTTCGTTGTCGCCGCGCCTCATAGCGGCTCCGGCAAGACAACCGTCACGCTAGGGCTCCTGCTCGCGCTGCGTGAGAAAGGGCTATCGGTCCAACCCTTCAAAATCGGACCCGACTTCATCGACCCTTCGCACCACACCAAAATTTGCGAATCAACCTCGCGTAATCTCGATACATGGATGTGCGACGATGCGGTGGTCCAAGAGATCTTTGCGAACGCGGCTTCGGGAGCACATATCTCCGTCATCGAGGGCGTGATGGGACTCTTCGATGGTTATGGGCCGGACAATGATCGCGGCAGCACGGCCCACGTCGCACGATTGCTCAGTGCTCCGGTGGTACTGGTTATCGATGCCCAGCGCATGGCAACGAGCGCCGCCGCGGTCGCGCTCGGGTGTCGAGACTTCGACAAGCAATTGACCATCGCGGGGGTCATCTTCAACAACGTTGGAGGAGCGGGTCATTACGACTGGTTGCGCAAGGTGCTCGAGACCCGCACCGGAATGACGGCCTTTGGCTATCTAAGCTTCGACCCGACCTTGAAGATCGAAGAGCGCCATTTGGGCCTCGTTCCGGCGGCAGAGCGTGGGCCGACCGAAACTTTTTATCAGCGGCTCAGAAGCCAGATGCAAGAGCATGTTGATATCGATGCCATCCTGGAATCGGCGCGACAGGCGCCGGCGCTGCAGGCCCCATCCACGGCCATCTTTCGGGTGAGGGAGTCGACGCGCAAGGTGCGGATCGGAGTCGCCTACGACCAAGCGCTTAACTTCTATTACCAGGAGAACCTCGATCTCTTATCCTGCTTGGGGGCGGAGATCGTGCGCTTCAGCTTGCTCGATGATGAGCAGATACCGCCAGGCCTGCATGGGCTCTATCTTGGAGGTGGCTTTCCCGAGATTTTCGCCGGTACCCTCTCCTCTCGACAGGCAATGAATGAATCCATCCGAGCGTTTCATCGCTCCGGGGGCGCGATCTATGCCGAATGCGGCGGGCTGATGGTGCTATGCGAAGCACTCATCGATTTTGAAGGGAGGCGTCACGAGATGGTGGGGCTGGTGCCCGGGGAAACCGTCATGAGCCGCGACAAGCTCTCCCTGGGGTACGTCGAAGTAGAGCCTTTGCGGGACACGCTCATCGGTAAGGCAGGCGAACGCTACCGAGGCCAGACATTCCACTATTCGGTCTTGGAGAAGACGCGCTTCGAGCCAGTTCTCAAACTTCGACATGGAACCAGAACTTCAACGGACGGATATGCGTCCGGAAGGTTGTTTGCCACGTATGTACACGCGCACTTTGCGGGCGATCCACACCTCGCCGAGCGCTTGGTTGACCAGTGCCATCACTACGCTAGATCATTAGCTGAGGCAGGTTAAAAAGGAGAGTGACATGAGATACGGACTGATCCTTGCATTAATTCTGCTGGCTGTCGTGGGGCGCCTGATTCCCCATCCGGACAACTTCACCCCGATCATGGCGGTAGCGCTTTTCGCCGGCGCTACGTTGCCAAGTCGCATTGCCTACGTCGTCCCGCTGCTGGCGCTCGTGGCGAGCGATCTCCTGCTCGGATATCCGCTCGACTTGATGGCACTCGTCATCTGCGGCTGTTTGCTCGCCAGCGTTGGCATTGGCCAATGGCTCGCAAAGCGGCGGACCTGGACCAGAACCGCCCTTGCAGCGGTTGCGGGCTCGTTGGTTTTCTACTTGGTCACCAACGCGGTTTGGGTCGAACCGCATGGACTTTATGCGCACACGGTTGATGGCCTGTTGCAATGCTATGTCATGGCGATTCCTTTCTTTCGCAACTCTTTGGCCGGAGACCTTTTCTGGACAGCGCTGCTGTTTGGACTTTACGAGGTCGGTTACGGCTGGTTGAAGTCGTTGCGAGTGAAGCCAACGCATGTCGCACCCTGACATCGCCGTGCGTGTTGTCTCGCTTTTGCCCGCCGCGACCGAGATTGTCGCGGCGCTGGGTCGGGCCGATTGGCTCGTGGGGGTGTCGCACGAATGCGATTACCCGGCGGAAGTTAAAAGTAGGCCCCGTGTGACGCGTTGCGAGATTTATGGCAAAGGATTGTCCAGCGCCGATGTAGACGGCTGGGTCAACCGCGAATTGGCCGCCGGGCGACCGCTCTACACGCTTGACGTGGATCTGCTGCGAGCCCTCGAACCAGACGTCATCGTGACCCAACAGCTATGCGATGTCTGCGCCATCGACTACGGCTCGGTAGCGGCTTTCGCCGCGTCGTTGCCGAAACGCCCTAAGATCGTAAATCTTGAGCCCTCGTCACTGGCCGAGATCTTTGGTGATATCGAGCGTGTCGCAGCCGCGCTAGGACAAGTCGATTACGGCGAACAGCTCGTCGCTTCGCTAGCGCAGCGAGTGGATCGCGTCCGATCTCGAATCGCCAAGGCAACCACGAGACCGCACTGCTGCCACCTCGAATGGATAGATCCCTTGTTCTGCAGCGGACACTGGACGCCCGAACTGATGGAAATGGCGGGCGCCACGGACCCGCTCGGCCGCAAAGGTCTTCCATCGATTAGAGTCGCCTGGGAACAGCTGCTCAAGGCACAGCCAGAAATACTCGTCCTGGCCTGCTGCGGTTACGATGCAGAGCGGACCTTGCAGGACCTCGAGATTCTTAAACGCCATCCCGGATGGAATACGCTACCGGCCGTGTCTCGTCGTCAGGTATATGCTGTCGACGGCAGCGCTTATTTCAGTCGTCCGGGCCCGAGAATCGTTGACAGCCTCGAAATCCTGGCGGAAATTACCCATCCCGAATTGTTTCCCATGCGATCGTCCGCGTGGAGTCGCGCTGAATGCGCAGCCGCCGCTTAATTCGCGCGGTTCGCGTTCACAACTGCTAGGGCCGCTGGCTGCTTGATTGGCGGCTACCGCGATCAGCGAGGCCGCTCAGAAAACGCAGACTCGCATCAAGTATTTCCGAGGGTACTGGACAGCCATATATGCAAACCGGCGTCTCGCGCGACCAACCGCAATTCCTGACCCTAGCTCGGCGTTCCGCGAACCTTGGACACTGGCAGAGCTGTCCATAGTACTGATCACCCCTTGTCCGAGCTGCGCAAGGCGGTCAAACGCTTTTCAATTCTGATCTCCAAGCAGTTGGGACAAAAACACTTCGCATCGTTACTCGTTAGAGGCAAGACTGGCGGGTATTTCCGGCACCAACATGTCCTAGCCCCTTGGACACCCCCGCAACCGAATGAAGATCCGCAGCTTGGACAGACTTGGTCTTTTGGTGTCGGCATTGGTTTCCTTACAGCTTCGCAAGCCGTCTTGGACAGCGGAGAGGAAATGTTGGGCGTAGGGAAATATCCGCCGCAGCTAAGGCGATGCCCCGTTGGAAGGAAAGGGCGGCGGATACGTCATACTCAAGTTGACGGTTGCCAAGACCGGAAGCAAGCCGTTTTGCTGGACTGTCACCGGCGTCTCCGGTACAAACCGTTATCCATGTGGCCCGAATGGACCCTGAGAACTTGGCGTGGGCGGGAGGATTGAACCCACGACCCCTGGTTCGTACCGTCTTTTATCTGGAAACCAATCTCGGATAATTGCGCACGTATCGAATATAAGCGTCCTTGCCTTGACGGAATAGATCAATTTCCTGCGTCTTGAGCGCGCGAAACTTTTGCGCCGGCCGCCCCGCCCAAATGTAGCCAGCTTTCACGATTGTGCCCGGCATCACCAGTGCGCGCGCAGCCACGCAGCTGCCTCGCTCAATCACCGCCCCCTTGCCGATGGTCGATCCGATGCCGATGAGGGATTCATCCTCTACGACACATTCCCCGATGCGCACATTGTGGCCTATGGTGACATCGCAACCGAAGATCACTGACTTGCCGCCGGCTTCGATGAGGCAGTTATCCTGAATATTGGTGCGCTCCCCGAGCTGGATACCTTCACCGCTTCCGACCATGACAGTCCCAAACCAGACGCTCGCGTCTCTCGAAATGGACACTTTGCCAGCCACCGTTGCGGTTGGAGCGACGTACGTCTCACGGTGGAGCGCCGGTGATTGCCCTGCAAGTTCGTACAGCGGTCCGTTGCCCTGCGCAAGCGAATCAAGAGAGCGGATGTCCAACGAAGGCAACTCACGTGAACAGACCCCGGAGGACGCGTCGCCTTTGACCAGTTGCTCTCGCAGTCGTGTTAGCTCGTTCTTGTCCACTCGGCGCACCGGCTTCGCCGGGCTTCCTTCATACAACCAACCACCTTC
>DATMNH010000096.1:0-6839 GCA_035568975.1 Casimicrobiaceae bacterium | reverse complement strand
ACAACCGTGTCATGGAAATCTCCTTTCGTAAGGACTAGCCGAAAGGAGATGAGACTATGCCGAGTAAAAATTAGCTAACCAACGCGGTTGAGTGGGTCAACCAACGCTATCGGCATAGTCCGCCACACGGAATAGCGGCGCATCGAGTGCGTGCCGTATGCCGTCGGATCGAGTCCGATCTCCTCAACCCAGTCGTCGACGATCCGAGCGTACTGGCGCGTGCCGAGGTGCGGCGATGTGTGGACCCGGCTTGGAAAGAGGTAGTTGTCCGACTTCAGCCCAGCTTCCTTGATCCAAGCTGTGAGCACCTCCCGGGTCGGCGGCGTGATCTCAAACTGCACCGGCCGCTGCGTCTTCTGCTGCAGGACGATCGCCCGTCCGGCTACGCGATCGCCGTGGCACACGTCGCGGACGCGCAAGCTCACGAGATCGCACGCGCGCAGCTTGCTGTCGATGCCGAGATCAAACAACGCGAGCTCGCGCAGTCGACCCTGCATCTCGAGCCGAACGCGAATGGCCCAAATCTCCTTCAGCTTGAACGGTGCCTTCTGTCCAACCAGCTTGCCCTTATTCCACGCGCAGTGGTGTCGAACCTGTGTCGATTCCATCGTGATCTCCTTTCGGTTGAAGGAGATTCCACTTTGCCCTGATCACCGGGCGAATGTTGATCGAAGGCAGTGAGTGCTACGACCGGTGCTGACGTCCAGCGGACAAATCCCGACCCGTTCCCGACACTCCTGTGCATGAAAGAAGTCGTCCCAGTGGAAAGCGGTGCCGTATCACGGCGCACGCCAGATGCGGACGTAAGTAGGGTTACGTGACCGGCAGCTTCAACTAATCAGCGCCGCTTCGACCCGATAATGATGGTTCCTCGCAAGAGTTCCCCGCGATGCAGCCGTTCAGCTCGATCGTCGTTTGACAGAAGCCGGCGCACACGCTCTGGATTAGCGCTGCCCCGTCACAGCCACAGACAGGCCACGCGTCTCGTCGTAGCGAAGCGCCACCCGCTCCAACTGGAACGGCCCATCGAAGAGTGGGCCCATGCCAACCAGTCCGACGACCGTCCCCACCCGCATTGCTGCGGAGCCGGTCGCGAAATCTCCGGTCGTCTCGGCCGACAAGCGGAAGACGACTGGCGAGCGTTCTTGTCGGACTTGTGCCTGCAGAATATCAATGCCGATACGCAACGCTGGCGGGAGACTACCTGCTTGCCGTATCTCCGGTGGCCGGGTGCCCTTTAGCTGCAGAATGACGCTGGGCACATCGGACGCACTCACTCGACCTTCCAGCGCCAGCAATTGACCGTCAAACACCCGCTCCGATGCCAGCGTTAGGCCGATCGAAGCGCCCAGTCGCAGGGAGCCAATCGCGCTCGCGGCCGCGCCCGCGCTGGAGACTTCCAGCTCCCCGTTCACCGTGTCCTTCGGTCGCTCTCCCAGTTCCCATCGAAGCAGTGCCGCGGCAATATCCGGAGACGGGCGGCCATCGATCGTCAGGCTTAAGCGTGAGCTGTTGGGGAACGCGGTCGGCATGGCGAAAGGGGTACAGGTCGAGTTTTCTGGGTGGCTCGGCGCATCCGCTGAAGACAGCGCAAGGTATCACACGGAATGGGTGCGAATAGCGCTGGCCGGCGGCGATCGCTTACTCGGGAGAACTTTCGCCCAGAGCCCTACACCGCGACGCCGGAGACGACCACAGGCTCCGGCCCCGCCCACGAACCGAATTGGCTGCTGAAACGCCACAGATCATGCTTTTCCGGTTGGCCAAAAACCTGGGTGCGCACCAGCGCTGCAAAGTCTGCGTGAGTGCCGTCGCCCTTGGCATTGCGCAGGGCGATGAAGCTGACGTGGCGCACGAGCTGGTCGCGGCCATAACCGAATTCGTGCATGTGAGCCCAACTCGGCGGGTTCGCGTCGTTGTTGCGAGCGTAGTGATGGATTCGCGAGCCCATCGGCACCAACAGCTCGAAGTTACCCGCCATGCCCCAATCGCTTTGCAGCAGGGCCGGGTCGGCAGTCGCGCCGGCGACGGACTTGCCGCCTGCCGTGATATCGATAGGCCCGTTCCATGTCAGCTTGGCGGAATCGAACCACCAGAAGTCCACGCCGGCCGGCGCGGCGCCAGCGCGCAACACGCGCAGCACGGCCTCGAAATTGCCGTGCATGCCGTCGCCGCGGTAACGGCTTTGAATGAACGTCACGCCAACTACGGAATCTCGCGCGGCGTAACCGAATTCGTGCTGGAAGTGCCACGGTGCCGCACCACTATCGTTGTCGCGGGAGTAGTGCCGAACACGGCTGCCGGTTGGAACGAGCATTTCGAAATTGCCGGCCGTGCCCCAATTGCTTTGGAGCATGACCGGATCGCCACCCACGGCCAAGACGGTTTCGCCCTCCGCAGTGATTACCGGCTCTGGCCCGTGCCAGGTGCCTGAGCCGCTGTCCATCCACCAATGATCCACATGCGCATCCGCTGCGCCAACCACAGGCTTCGACGTCAGAACGGCTTCGAAATTTCCGTGCACGCCGTCACCGAGGTACTGGCTTTGGATAAGACTCGGGTGTCCCGCCGCCATGGGTAACCGATGAACCTGCGAGCTCGATGTTGCATAACCGAAGGCGTGTACCTGGGCCCAAGGGAGATGCGGTTCGTCGTTGCTTTTCGCGAAGTGGCGGACCACGCCGCCTGACGGCGCCAGCAACTCGAAGTTTCCTGTCGCGCCCCAGCTGCTTTGTACGAAGTCGCCGCCGCATCGGGCTGGCATGCCGATGGGCGTGTGGTTGCAAAAAACCGAAAACGCCACGACCGATTCGGCTTCGCGACCGCATGCGTCGCTGTGCGTTGGCGCGTCAGTCAGCTTATCGGTCACGATCTCGTATTCTGACGCCGCGGCCACGGGAGCCTGTCGCGCCTTGTTCGGACGGCTGAAATCGAGCGCAGCGAGTTGCGCTCCGGTACGCGTCCAGTATGCCGCGAAGACGGTGCCGTTGCACAGACCCGGGTCGGGCACGCCGAGCAATGTTTCCACCGGATGGCTGATCACTTTGACGACGAACTTCGCCTCGTCTGGAAGGTCGGTAATCTTGTCGGTGTACTCGCTGATGTTTGGCAGAAGATCCGCGGCACCGGTGATAAGGCCGAGCTCGCCGGCGGCCTGGCCGAACAGCCAGTAGTCGAATCCATCGAACAGCTTCTCGGTGAGCTGATCGATATCCTTTTCCGATTGGCCAAGAAAGCCGTCACCGACATTGGTTGCCGAATAAAAGACCGTGATCGTGTCCGTCGCGGCGAAGTCGATAGGGCCGACGATCCAACCGTCGCTAATGACACCGACCGTCGTCGTCGGCGCCATCGGGTTCGGCCCGCCCAACGGGCCACCCGGATTGGGAAATTCGAGCACACTCCCGGAATGCATAGGGTCGACCATGCCGCCTTGGCCCACGACCAAGCCGTTCTTGAACACCTGGAATGTGATGGCATCGGTGTCGTGATCGCCGGTCTTGCTGCGCTGGAAATTGCAGCGAATCTGATTGAGCCGAATCCAGAACTGGAATGCCATAACGGTGCTCCGCGGTTGCCTATGGGACGGGCGGCCTCTCAAATAGAGGAGGCGTTGCGCTAGCCGGAACGGAGAATACTACGGGTAAGGCCTTCGTCGACAGTGCTCCGCTGCGGCGAGCCCGTCGGAATTCGTCGCCAAACGACCAAGGAACGCCGACTTATGGTGAGTTGGCGCTCGCAGACACGGTGGCGCACGATCAGACGTTGCTACGATCCGCTCACCGGCAAATGGGTACGCGCTCGCTACCGCGCAACACGGCAAGAGATCGCGGCCGCTACGCAAAGTGGGAGATCGTCGGTGAGCCGGAAGTCCGGCGCGGCCGGGTGCAATGCGTTTACCCCATGGCGGTGATTGCGCTAGCCCATTCGAAATTGAGCACACGTTGACAAAGTCAACTCGCGACCCTAAGCCGACACACGCACCGCTCGAAAGCCGTCATTCAAATCGATCTCGTCGATCAGCGCCGTCACGGCAGCGATCCTCGCGACCGCGCGATCACTCAATGAGCTCGTCCGCGCGCAGGCGCAACGATTGCGGGATGGTCAACCCGAGCGCCTTCGCAGTCTTTAGGTTGATTACCAGTTCGAATTTCGTCGGCTGCTCGACGGGCAAGTCAGCGGGTTTCGCACCTTTGAGAATTTTGTCCACGTAATCGGCGGCCTGCCGGAACAACTCGGTGAAGCTCGCCCCATATGACATGAGACCACCCTCCGCGACATTCTCCCGCTGTCCGTACATTGCCGGCACACTGGCAAGGAAAGCGAAGCGGGTCGCCTCTCGCCGGAACAAAGGATCTGCAAGCACGAGAATCGCTTCGGCCCTCTTTCTTGCGATGGCAGCAAAGGCGCTCTCGATTTCGCTGACCTTACGCGCCTCCACCACCTCAAGCTGGAGATGCAACTTCCCCGCCGCGACCTCTGCCTCCTTCACTCTCAGCGCGTGCGAGGCGTTAGCGGGATTGGCCAGCACGACGACCCTGGACAGCGAGGGAAACGCTTCCTTGAGCAGATCGAGTTGTTTGCCCGCCAACTCGGTTCCCTGAAAGCTGATCCCCGTGAAGTTTCCTCCGGGATGCGCAAGGCTGGCGACCAGCCCGTTGCCCACGGGATCGGCAATAGTCGCCATCACGATAGGGATCGTGCTACTTGCTTGCTTGGCCTCGAGGGCCGCCTCGGTGCTCGTGACAACAATGACATCCACGTGGCGCGCCTCAAGCTCTTTCGCCAGGGCGACGGATGTTTTTCCCATCTGTTCCGTGAACAGGCGCTCGGTGACGAAATTCTGGTTCTCGATCCACCCGCGCTCGCGCAGCCGCTGCAGAAACGCTGCCCACCACGGGGCCGTTGTCAATGAAGACGTGCCCTCCACGCCAATCCGATAGATTCGGCCGGCTTGCTGGGCTTTAGCGGCGAGCGACGCGACGACTATGCTACCTGCCATTGCGCCAATGATCGTCCGCCGGTCCATCACTGAATCGCCTCGTCGACGAGAGGAAGTCCAGCCATCGTACCCCTACAGCGGGAATTGAGCGCCACCAACGAGAGGCTGCTCTTGGCCTATACCGTTGAAATAGTCGATGTTTGGTCGAGGTTCTGCTGCCTGTGACCGCAAATCGTGGGTCTTGGTAACGGATTCCCGGTTATCGAGGAACTAGATTTGTCCCCGATGCTGCTTTATGCGGCTATCGGTACCGGTTCCGGTGCCGCAAACATCAGTCGCTTCGCCATTCGTCGTAGGTTTTGCGCGATGGCTGCGAGCAGGAACTCATCCTTCGCACCGCTCGGTCCTCGGAGGCGCAAGCGATCCAGCTTAAGAATGCGCTTGAGGTGGGCGAAGAGCATCTCAACCTTCTTGCGATCCTTGCGTGATTGCTTGTAGCCATCGGTCTTGGCGATTTCTCGCGCGACCTCTCGTGCCGATTCGTGGACGCTGCGAGCGATCTTGCGCATCGGTGTGTTCGGACAGCACCGCGTCTTCAGTGGGCAACGCGCACAATCTGACTGGCTGGCTCGATAGATGATGGTGCCAGCCTTGGTGATGTGGGTACGTAGGTTCTTGAACGTGCGCCGTTGCTTGCGCAGTACATTTCCCTGCGGGCAGCGGTATTGGTCGGCCTGTGCGTCCCACTGGAAGTCGCTACTGGACAGCGTCTCGTCGTCGCGTTGGGTCCGGTCCCACACCGGAATGTGCGGCGCGATCTGCTTCTCTTCGACCAACCAGCCGAGCGTCGGGGCCGCGCCGTAGGCCATATCGCCGATCAGCCGCTCGGGTTTCAGGTCAAACCGTTTCTCGACGCGCTCGATCATGGTCCGGGTCGACTTGATTTCGGCGGTCCGCAAGGCAGGTGTTGCCTCAACATCGACGATGATCCCCGCCTCGACATCGACCAGGTAGTTGGTCGAATAAGCGTAGAACGCCGGGCCGCCCACCGCCGTCCACCGCGCGGCGGGATCAGTCGGCGAGATCGATGCGGGAGCACTGCCAGGCTCACCCTGCTCATCCAGTGCGGCCAGATACTCGCGCACCGCCCGGGTCGCGTGCCGCGGATCGCGCAAGTCCTGCGCCTCCTCACGGGCCATACTGCGGCTGCGATTGGCATCGGCCTTGATCACACTGGCGTCAACCGCAAAGCCTTCGCCGCCGACCAGTCCTTCCTTCATACACCGCTCGACCACACTCTCGAACACATGCCGAAACGCTTCGCTCTCACGAAAGCGGCCGTGACGGTTCTTCGAGAACGTCGAATGGTCCGGCACCGTGTCCTCAAGACCCAGGCGACAGAACCAGCGATACGCCAGATTGAGGTGAACCTCTTCGCACAGCCTCCGCTCGGAACGAATGCCAAAGCTGTAACCCACGATCAACATCCGTACCATCAGCTCAGGATCAATCGACGGACGCCCTGTGTCACTGTAGAACGGCGCCAGGTGGCGGCGCAGTTCGCTAAGATCGAGGCAACGATCAATCCCGCGCAGTAGGTGATCGGCAGGAACGTGATCGTCGAGATTGAATGAGTAGAACAGTTTCTTCTGACCGCCAGACCCTTGTCCCATCATTCCCGCTTCTCCCACTCCAACGCCTTGCCTACAGCATAGCCACCAAGCGCTCGCTTTCAAGGGAGTATTTCAACAAAATAGGCCGAAAGATACTATGAAGGGCTGTTCGTGATTTGCCCCCTTGAGTTAAAACGAGAGTTCGACCAACTCGATTTAACGGAAGGAGAGCGAAATGAATGCGTCTGGAACAACCCTTCAAGGAAAGCATACGGTAGAAGCGA
>DATMNH010000095.1:0-7187 GCA_035568975.1 Casimicrobiaceae bacterium | reverse complement strand
CCAGAACGAGAATCTGATTGCCCGCGTCGACGGCAAGGTCAAAGCCATCGTGCCCGATCTGATCTGCATCATGGAAGCGGAGACGGCCGAGCCGATCACCACCGAATACCTCCGCTACGGCCAGCGGGTGGTGGTGGTCTCGGTCGCGGTACCTCCGATCATGCGCACCCCCGAGGCGCTCGAAGTCTTCGGCCCGAAGGGGTTCCGCATTGACGAGCCCTACACCCCGATCGAAAAGCTGGTCTGACGCAAGTCGGGACAAAACTCGTGATCAGAATTGGCATTGATGTCGGCGGCAACAATACCGATGCCGTCATCATGGACGGCGAGCGAGTGGTCGCCGGCCGCGCATCCTGCTGCTCGATGAGCCGTTGAGCGCGCTCGACAAGAATCTGCGCGAGGAGATGAAATACTGGATCAAGACCTGCAGCGCGGTCTCGGCATTACCACGATCTATGTTACCCACGACCAGAGCGAGGCGCTCACCATGTCCGACCGCATCGGCGTGATGAGCAACGGGCGCGTCGTCCAGGTGGGAACGCCGACCGAAATCTACGAAACGCCCGGCCATTTGTTCGTCACCACCTTTATCGGCGAATCGAACCTGCTGGAAGGGACGGTGCAGGCGAGCACTGCCAAATCGGTCGAATTGGCCCTGGGCGACGGCACTCGTGTCCCAGCACCGCCGCGCGCAGGGCTTGCGGCCGGGCAGCGGGTGAAACTGGTGATCCGGCCCGAGAACGTGTTCCTCGACGGCAGCGAGGCCGGCCAATTTCGTTTGCCGGCGGTGGTCGACGCGAAGATCTATCAGGGCGCCCTGATCCGCTACCGGCTGACGGTAGCCGGCCAACGCCTCGTCGCTGAAGTGCAGAACCAGGTAGGCCGTGCGCAGCCGGAAGCGGGCAGCCGCGTGACGGTGCACTGGTATCCTGAGAGGACGGAGATCCTACCAATCGAGTAGTCGGAGTTCCTCAAAATCAGCAGGTTCACGCTGACGAGGACCGCAAATCCGTCTTTTGCCGATCATCGAATCGCATCGCCTCGCGAAATTCGCGCGGCTGCGCGAATCCGCGCGGACGTAATTTTCGGGAGGGACAGCGAGATCGATGACCTCAAGTCCTCGCTCGAATACGGAACCTCGATCGAGGAGACCGCGGTTTTCCTATGCCGCAGCGGCTCGGGCCGGCCTCAGCGTGAGCGCAACGAGCGCCGGGACGTTCGCGCCCCCGACCTCTCATATGTGGACACCAGCATGCATCTTCATGGCTGCGCGAAATTGCCGTGTAGTTTCTGGTAGAACTGTGTAGTCGTTCCAATCGCAAATAACGCCATGGCGACGGATGGCATCGGCGACGCTGATCTCGCCGTTTCGCAAGCGCTCGACCACCGATTCCGGGGCCTCCTCCAGCCATCCTAAGCGTGCCTGCCGCATCCGATTGCGAAGTGCGTCAGTGGCGGCAGCATCAATGTGCCAATCGTCGACTTCCGGATCGACGGGCTTGATCACGACGCCGTAGTCGTGCTCGGCACCTTGGACCGTCACGTAGCCGTCAATGACGTCCTCCAGGACTTGCGCTGGATCGCGCTCAAGTGGGTCTCCAAGACCACCGCCTCCAGCCGAGGGACGCTCAAAGCGGTCGCCTGGAATCACAGGAACGCCTGAGAAAACCGCGCCAAGGAATCTCGGTCGCTCACCCTCGCGCCTGAGCGTTACGCCGTGCGGTATGCTGGGCAGTCCTCCGTCAACACCCCACGTGATGCTGCGGGCGCGGTCACAACAATAGGACATTACAGTGCGACCGATCTCCGTAAGTGTTCCACCCTTGATCACGCCACAGCCGCCGCGATGCTTGCCGGGTCCGCCACTATCGGAAGCAATCTGATGCCAGCTGGTCAGTACCGGCGTCAGGCGCTCCTGTGCTTCGCAGGACTGGATCGCCAATCCGACACCGAAGATTGGCGAAGTCGCGGAGCAGCCGTCACGGTCGGCGCGGCCGCCCCATCCGCCTGCCATCCAATCGTACCACATGAAGTACCGCCCCCGCATCCCTTCGCGATCGTCCTGACCGCCGACGAGCAGGTACTCGAGATTAAAGCAACAAGCGAGGGCGCGCTCGGGAACCACTCTCGACCAAAGCTCGAACACCGCGTTCATGATTTTCTCGTACGCCCCGGAACAGAAGCCGGTGACTGCAACTGGATGCGGAGCGTTGACCACGCTGCCAGCCGGAAGATACGCGGTAATGAAGCGATAGAAACCTGAGTTTAGCGGGATTTCAGGGAAGAACGTCTTCGTGCCCGCTACCACCGCGCTGAATGCGCTGCCTTCAGCTGCGTTGAGAAAGCAGCCGATCGCCCGGTGGCTGCCGGTCAGATCATAGTGAACTGTGCCTTCTTTGATCGTCATAGCCACCTCGATCGGAATCAACCCCTCGCTCGTGCTCGGGTCCTGATCGATGAAGTCGCGCGTACGCCAAGTACCTTCGGGCAGGTTGCGCACTTTATTTCGGGCGTAGCGCTCGACGTAGTCTTGGCATTCGCGAAACGCCGACAGAATCGTTTCTACGCCGTAGCGATCGACTAGCTCCAGCAATCGCGTCTCGCCCATCGCAGTGCAACTGGCTTGCGCCAGTAGATCGCCCATTGCGTCCGACGGTGCACGCGTGTTGGAGACGATCATCTCGGCAATGTCCTTGAGGAATTCGCCGTGCCGCCACACCCGGATCGGTGGAATGCGCAGCCCTTCGCCGAAATGCTCGGTCGCCTTGATGTCGAATGAGCCCGGCACCGAACCACCGACATCGGCCCAGTGTCCGTTCGACTGAGTGAAAGCTATCAGTCGTCCGTCTACGAACACCGGTCGCACGACCCGCACATCGCAGAAATGCGTGCCGCCGCGGTACGGGTCGTTGATGAGAAAGACATCTCCCGGATTAATGTCGCCGCGGAAGCGCTCGATCACCGCCTTGGCAGTGAGGTGCAGCGTTCCGACGTGAACTGCGATGTCGGCGCTACCTTGCATCACGGTGTCGCCGTTCGCGTCGCATAGGCAGTTCGAGAAATCGCGGCAGTAGATCACGAACGAATAGCATGTGCGCAGCAGTTGCTCCGACATCTGGTCGACGAGATTGACGAAGGCGTTCTTCAGGACCTCGAACGTCACCCGGTCGAGCGTTGGCGCTGAATGAGGCACCGGCGCGTTCATTGCGAACCTCCCTCGAACCGAGTGACGATATGAAGATCGGGTGTGACGTAACTCAGCGTCCCCGGCGGCAGGACGACCGTGCTGTCGAGTTGTTCAACCACTGCTGGTCCGGCGAGTCGCGCGCCTGTGACGAGCGTGTCGCGCTTGTAAACGGGCGTTTCTACATAGTCCGAGCGCTGCGAAAAATACACGGGCCGGTGCGTGGCCGGTCTCGGTAGCTCGACCGCGTCGTGGACAGCCTTGGCCACTGCCGATTGAGGCTTGAGCACGCCCCCTTCCGCGACAACGCGCGCTGCGTAGACTTCGACGGGGCGGGCATCGTCTCGAAATGCGAACGCTCGCTCATGTTCAGCATGAAAGTGCGTGAGCACCGTTTCCACCCCTCGCCCCGGCGGCATCTCGATGGAGAGCTGCCGCCACTGGCCCGCATAGCGCATATCGATCGTGCGGCGCAGGCGCATCGCGTCGGTCGCTACTCCGTCGTCGGCAAGGCGTGTCCGCGCTTCCGCCTCAAGATCGGCAAAAAGCGCCTCAATACGTGGCGTGCTTGCTTGCTCGACCGGAAACAGGCACATGCGCGAAAGGTCGTGCCGAATGTCTACCAGTAGGCATCCCATCGCTGAGGCAATGCCAGGGTGGCGTGGAAAGATCACCACGGGGATATCAAGTTCGCTGGCTAAGTCGCAGCCATGAAGTGGCCCGGCGCCGCCGAAGACGACGAGTGCGAAATCGCGCGGATCGAATCCGCGGCCGACCGAAATAAGCTTGGTGGCGTTGGCCATGTTCGCATTGGCCACACGCACAATCGCGTGCCCAGCCTGAGCCTCTTGCAAATCCAGCGGAGAGCCAACCGTATCTCGGACAGCATCAGACGCTCGTTGCCGATCGAGCACTAGGCGACCGTCCAAAAGCCCCTCTCCGAGCCTGCCAAGCAACAAATTAGCGTCTGTATTGGTAGCTGCGGTCCCTCCCTTGCCGTAGCAAGCGGGGCCGGGATCGGCGCCCGCACTCTGCGGTCCATTACGCAGCGACCCGCCGGGATCCAGCCACGCTATCGAGCCGCCGCCCGCGCCAATGGTTATGACCTCGACCGACGGAAACATTATCGGATGGCCATATTCGACAGACCATGTCGGTTGCATACGGAGTTGCCCCCGGTACATCAGCGAAATGTCGGTGCTGGTGCCTCCCATATCGAGGCTGATCGCATTCGCAAAACCGCATTCGCGGGCAATGTGGGCACCAGCAATCGCACCTGCCACGATGCCGGACGACGCAACTCTCGCCGCGTAACGACGCGCCCCCTCCGCGGTGAGTACCCCGCCGCCGGAATGCAGGATCAGAAGGTCACCGGCGTAGCCCTCGGCCTTCAGGGTAGCCGCGAGGGCACCGATGTAGCGTGCGACGACTGGCCCGGTTACGGCGTTGATCACGGCAGTGGAAAAGCGCGGATGCTCGAAAAGTTCGGGGGCGATTTCCGCGGATGCTGAAACAAAAACCCCGGGCAGCTCTCTTTCCAGAATTTCCCGCGCGCGCCGCTCGTGGGTCACGTTCACATACGAGTTCATGAAGCAGACTGCGATCGACTCATATCCACGGCGTCTTAAAATTCGCGCCTGCTCAACCAGCTCTCTTTCGTCGAGAGGCTCGACCACTTTTCCGGAATAGTCGATCCGCTCTTTCACCTCGAAGCGATCGCGGCGTCGAATATAGGGCGGCGACGTGTCCTTATAGGCATCCCACAAATCCTCCTTGGTGCCGTCGCGGATTTCCAGCACGTCGCGGAAGCCGCGCGTCGTCACCAGTGCCGCCTTCGACAGACGACGGGTGATAAGGGCGTTGGTGGCCACGGTCGTGCCGTGAGTAAGAAGCCTGATATCCCGCGGCGCCACACCTCCCGCCTGCAAGCTTTGCATGACGGCTTGATCAGGCGCGCTGGGTATCGAGGGCACTTTGGCGACGTGACTTTTGCCCGTTGTTTCGTCGAAAAAATACGCGTCGGTAAACGTGCCGCCGGTATCGACGGCAACGCGCCAACGCGGAGCATTCCCCCCACTCACGAGTGCCCCATAGGGACCGGGCTCGTCACGTCGAAGGCGGCGCGGTCGTGATGGCTAGTTGGATACCCCGTCCGGTCGCATGTTGTCGGCTCCCCCTCAGGCATTGTCGCGTCACCCGTTCTTACTTGCTTACCTTACTTACTGCTCAGCCGCCGCCCGCGGGTCGTGTCGCGGCTCTGCGGCCCCAAACTGGCTAAAGCTCTCATATGTCATGAGAATTGACAAGCTAATCCGTTGATCGCCTTTGGTGGTTGTCTTCCGCCGATGAGCCCATTTTTGCGCGAAGGCGTTCCGTTGCCAGTTCGTCGAGCCGCATCGCGTCATCGATGACGACTCCGTACACCTCGCGGGCGCGTTCTCTCGATATCCAGGCTTCGGCGACATCATGAAGCACGCGACTTGGCGCGCGCTCCGCGGGTGGTCCGTAGCCGCCGCCACCGCAGCAGATGGATTGGATGGTTTCACCATCAGACAAGATCACCTGCGCGCAATTGGAAAGCTCCTCGAGGCCGCCATCGAGGCGGCGCTTGCGGTGCCCGGCGGCGCCGCCGGTGCCGCCGCCACGCGCGCCCAATGCGGCATTCACCGAGCCATCGCTGACATAGCCCAACTCCACCGAGCAGCCTACCGGGCCGAACTCGACGAACAGGCTGGGCGCGCCGCGATTACGCCCGGCACCCTCAGTGTCGGGCATGATCCTACGCTCGGACACCCAGATCGGCTGATAAAGCTCGTCGAGCTCAACGCTATCGATGAAGCACATTCCGCCGTTGCCGATATGCAGATAAGTGAGCCAGCAGTCTGCGAACGGGGTGCCCGGTCCCGCCGTCGAGCCGAGGAAAAGCTGGTTGACGAACCGCTCGCCGGTGCGCGGATCAACCCCAGAAATGACTGAGGAGGAGGGCGGCAGGCAGCCGCCGCATTCCGCCATTCCGTAGCTGTCGCCGAGCTGCGCCATCGCTGACTGCACCGCGTGCGTCAGGCGATCGGCGACATTGGTGGTCGACACCGAGCAGCTCGTCGGGTGCCGCGGAATTCCGGTCACGCAGTTCTCGCGCAGCTTTAGATCGATGCGGCGAAAGCTTCCGGCGTTGCGCGGAATGTCGCCGCCGATGCTGTTGAAGATGCCGATGAAGGCCGCGGTCCGGCAGCACGCTTCGGTCAGGTTTAAGCCGCAAGGCAGTGCATCGAGGTTGTCGCGCAGATCCACGGTGATACGGCCCTGTTCGGGATATGATGCCACGGTAGCGACGACGCGGACTCCTCCGCTTGGCGTGCCTGGGATCGCATCATGCGTGCTCGTTGCAGTGGCGCCGCCCTTCGGGATCTGCCGGATGCGCGCGGCCATGCGCTCCTCGCTGAAATCGAACCACTGTCCGGCGAATGCTTCGAGCTTGGCCCATCCCACCTCGCGGCCGAGCGCCAGTACTTCGCGCTCGCCGATCCGCGCCGAGCCGACCATCGCCAGGAAGTCGCCTTTCCATTGGCCCGGCACGCGGATGCGCACCTCGCACATGCGAACGATGTCGTCGATGTCCTTGTAGTCCTCTTGAACCTTGACGGCGGGAAATATGAGCGCGCCTTCCGCGTACACGTCGACTGCGGCTCCCATATAGGTCGTCGGCAGCGCATTTCCGCAGTCGGCTTGGTGCGCTTTGGTGAGCACTGTAAACCGGTGAACGCATTCATCATCGACGACGGGAACGAGTATGGTGTGATCCGCAGCATGCGAATTGCCGTGATAGGGCGAATTATGAAGGAACGCGTCGCCGCGCTTGAGTGTCGGATGGAATTGTTTCATGGCCTCCGCCATGAGGTTCGGGCCGACCAGAACATGAATCGGCAGACTCTCGGCGGCGGCCAGCAAATGACAATCGTGCGTTACGATACAGCAGGAGAAATCGCGGGCCCGATTGAGCACG
>DATMNH010000094.1:0-2737 GCA_035568975.1 Casimicrobiaceae bacterium | reverse complement strand
TTCGTATCCGAGACCCGTGCCTTCGACCAGTGTCGTATATTGCCGTAAGGGCGGTGCCGCGAATCGCTCATTGCGCCCATCAGGCCAGTGCACGGTGACGCCTTCGATGGAGCTTCCCTCACCCAGGCCGACCACAACGCGTGGGTCGTTGGCAGAGAGGTAGCTGCCGTCGGCGCGAACGCGACGCCACAAACTGAGCGCGCCGTTTCGCTTGATCTCGACTTTCGCGCCGTAGGCATCCCGTTTGCCGACGAGCAATCGCAGGCCCAGCCACGGTTGAGCGCTGCCAACTTTGTTGATCAGCACGCGCAACGGGCCGTTGCTGTTGCTCACCACGATATCGGTCCCGCCGTCGTTGTCGAGGTCGCCCACGGCAAGCCCGCGGCCCACTTCGGAGAGTTCGAACACGCGGCCCGCCCGTGCGGTGGTTTCTTCAAAATGGCCATTACGCTGATTGTGGAACAACTGCTTTGTCTGATGCAGCGGGTACGGATCCTGAGCTCTCACCAGCGCCTCGATCGTATGTACGGCTCCGTTCGCGATGACGATATCGAGCCAACCGTCGTTGTCGTAATCGATAAACGCGGTCCCGAATCCCGTATACGCCGTGGTCGTGGCCGCCAGTCCAACCATCGCACTGCGATCTTCGAATTGACCTTGACCAAGATTCACGTACAGCGTCGCCTTTTCGCGCGTGAGGTGGGTGAGAAAAATGTCGTCTCTGCCACTGTTATCGACATCGGCGAAATCGACACCCATGCCTGCTTCCGGAGCACCATCCGCGCTTACGGCGCAGCCGCGAAGGCCCGCTTCATTCTTGAACGTGCCGTTCTTCTGGTTAATCCAAAGCTGGTTCGGGTTGCCGTCGTTTGCCACATAAATGTCGGGCCATCCATCGTCGTTGAAGTCGGCCGCGATTACGCCCAGACCGCTGCCGTATTCGCGCGTTATTCCCGACTTGACCGAAACGTCCTCGAACGTTCCGTCGCCGCGGTTGCGATACAGCATTCCAGGAACCGGCCTGTAGGTCGAGGGCGCACAGTAGTCGCGAGCGCCGGTACTGTTGAAACAGCGCTTGTTATCCTTGATGGTGAACTCTACGTAGTTGGTCACGTAAAGATCGAGGAATCCGTCGCGATCGTAGTCGACAAACGTAGCGCTCGCTCCCCAGCGTCCATCGCCTGCCACACCGGCTTTCTTGGTGACATCGGTAAAGGTCCCGTCGCAGTTGTTCCGGAACAGCTGATTGGGGGCACCAAAGTGCGTGATGAACACGTCAACGCAGCCGTCGTTGTTGAAATCTCCCACTGCGATGCCCATGCCGTATCCACGCGAGCAGAGTCCGGACGTCTCGGTGACATCCGTGAATTTGAGATTGCGCGTGCCGTCAGGATTCACCACCAGATCGTTGCGGTAGAGGCGCGCCGCACAAGGTTCGTTTGCCACGGTACCTTGATTGCCTGCGGCCAGCGGCGTCCCTTGCAGAGCCAGTATGTCGAGTTTGCCATCGTTGTTGAAATCGAACAGGGCGACGCCCGATCCAATGATCTCGGGATAATAGAACTCGCCGCTCATGCCGTTGACGTGCCGGAAGCGGATGCCGCTGGCTTCCGTGGCATCGGCATAGATTTCCGCGGCCGATGTAGCCTTCGAAGTCGCCACATGTGGAACTTCGGGCGTGCACGCCGCTATCGCGCTCGCAATAACTATTGCTGTGGAGAGGCGCACCAAATGCACGGGCGACACGCGACGAAAGTTGTTCACCAGGCGCTGCCGGGTGCGTTTATCGAGCACGCACAACCGACGAGTCGTGCGTCGAGCTGGGCAGAGCTATGTCGATAACCGGATCGCGGCTATCGCTGAGCTGCGCTCATCAAGCGCTCGCCCAAGGTACGATCCTTTTCGGGTTGGCGCAAGCGATAGTGCGCGACACGTCGGCTACAGATGATTCGAGGGTTGACGAGCCGACCCTTCGTCATTTACGGACTATAACGTAAACGTGTCGTCGGCAAGGCGCACGAGACGCGTGAAGCAGGGATCTCGGGCATTCGCGTGGCCCGCTGTCGCTGACCGCTCAACGAATTCACCGCTCGGCCGCTACTTGGACTCCGTTTGCCCGCCTTTGGCGGGCGGGAACCCGTGGCTTTTCAAGAACAGGTCGATCCCCTCCTGTTCTTTACGTAACTGCTCTTCCCGGGCTTGTTGCGAAGCCGATACAACCCGCATCGGGCTTCCCTGTCCACTCGGCAACACCCAGACGTTGACGATGCGCTCGCGCTGCGGGCAACGCGGGTCGCGCGTCTGCGTCATGCTGACGTTCTCCAGCGGCGCGAGCTCCGCCACCAGGTCGATTGGCTTGCGTACTAGGTCGACACTTACGAGCGGATTGTTGTCAGAGTCGAAGCTGAGCTGAAAGTCAAGCGCTTTCGCCAACCGCTTGAGTACGTCCGAGAGGGGCACATCGCGCGCTACGAGATGCACGGCGGAGGCACAGGCGTCTCCGTCGATCCGGATTTCCCCGGCAACCGCGGAGGGAGCCGCCCATAGTGCAACTACGCCGAAACCGGCACCAAGCGCCCAACCGGCAAAGGAAGACTTGTTCATGCTGAGCCGCGTTAATGCCAAGAGTCTACTCGCAAACAGCGACGGCGCCGACGATTGCTCGCCGGCGCCGCGCAGGGATGTTGATGCAGTTATCGCGTGAGCTCAGGGTCTCTTAGTTCTGTTCACCCGGCGG
>DATMNH010000093.1:0-2827 GCA_035568975.1 Casimicrobiaceae bacterium | reverse complement strand
TCTGGTGGCTGAACAAGGATCACCTCCCTGCTCACTATCCAGATAATACCGGATGGCCGGTACCCGGTTCCCTTGCACTTCTCGCAGCTGGAGTCTAGGGATTGGCCTACTGCGCCGCCGACACTCGCGAACCTGGGCCGACCACAAGTCGATTGCCCGGATCGCAAACACTAGAGAGGAGTAAGTAATGATTTTCGATCGTGTCCTGCGTTTTATTTTGGCTTCGTTCCTTTCGACCTTGGGCCTGGCCGTCCTTTCGCAACCGGCCATGGCCGCGGGACCCCGCCACACCATGTCGCCGTTTCTGCGCCTCGCGTCGCAAGAGATTCTCGCTAATGTTCCGGCTGGCGTTGTCGCGCCGCAGTATGGCCTTTTCGGCTGCCAGGTCGGACTCAGCGTGGGCCAGTGTTACGACCCATTCCAGATGCGGCACGCGTATGGCGTCGACTCATTGATCGCCGCCGGATATGACGGCAGTGGACATACGATTGTCATCGTCGACGCCTTTCAGAATCCGAACTTGGTGTCCCAGGTCGCCCACTTCGACGCCTTCTACGGCCTTCCTGCGATAAACCTGACCCAATACGCTCCTGACGGTCTCACGCCGTTCGTTCCAGGCGACGCCAACATGACGGGTTGGGCCGAGGAGATCAGCCTCGACGTCGAATGGGCCCATGCCATCGCCCCCGGTGCAAACATCGTTCTGGTACTGGCCAAGTCCAACAACGACCCCGATATCCTGAGCGCGGTCAAGTACGCGGTCGACAACAACCTCGGCGACGTGATCTCGATGAGCTTCGGCGAGAACGAGAGCTGCGTCGACCCGGTCATTCTCTCCGGATACCACGATGTGTTTGCGGCAGCGACGCAGAAGAACATCACGCTGTTCGCCTCGTCCGCCGACCAGGGTGCGGCACTGCAAACCTGCGACGGCAACTCGTGGGTGAAAGCGGTCTCCTCGCCGGCGAGCGATCCGCTGGTCGCGGCCGTGGGCGGCACGGAGCTGCGTGCGGCGGACTTCTGCCTGACCGCGCTTGGCTGTAATCCGGCCACGCATCCGGCACCGGGGACGTATCAGAGCGAGATCGCGTGGAACGAAGGCCTCCCGTTCGGTGACTTCGGGAACATCTTCGGAGTCGGCACCCTCGGCACCGGCGGTGGGTTCAGCGTCCTGTTCGATGAGCCGCCGTACCAGCAGGGCACCATTCACGGCGGGAAGCAGCGCGCGGTGCCCGACGTCGCGTACAACGCAGCCGTCCTCCATGGCGTGCTGACGTATCTGAATATTCCCGGCGTAGCGCCTGGCTTCTATCGCTTCGGCGGCACCAGCGCCGGTTCCCCGCAATGGGCAGCGATCACGGCGATCGCGAACCAGAAGGCGGGAGGTCGGCTGGGATTCCTCAACTCGGCGCTCTACCAGATCGGCAAGGTGAACAAGGCAGATTCAGCCTCGTTCCACGATATTACCCAGGGCACCAACTCGTCGGCGGAGTTCGACTCGTCCAACAAGCTGGTAACGGTTATCGGATTCGATGCCGGTATCGGCTGGGACGCGACCACGGGTAGCGGATCACCGATCTCCTCGAGTCTGGTGGATAACCTCATCAAGTACGTGTCGCCGGGAGACGGAACGGCCGCGGTCGCGACGACGAAGCCGAAGCCGCATCCGAAGCCGATCATACCGGGCAGCATGGACCCACACTAAGATCGCTTTCTGCCTAAGGACGGGGCCCGATGCGGGCCCCGTTTTTTTTGGGTTCGATTGGTCGTGGCGTAGGTGCGCGGCACTGGCGCGGGTTTGCGTGTTCTGGCAATGGATCGGCCACCCAGCACGCCACAAAATGACCGTGATCCCCTGATAGCCGAAGCCTGGTCGCGCGTGCGCAATGTCGGCGAATGCCCAAAACCAACGTGGGATGGCTGCCCGTATGTCATACCGCGCGCCGGCGGAGATTATTCCCGTTGGAATAAGACCGCAGGCATCGGGGTCAGGCAGGAAAGCATGGAGCACGGATTTGTCCGATCACGCCCGTTTCGAGGAACTGGTCTTGCCGCACCTGAATGCTGCATACAACCTGGCGCGGTGGCTGACGCGCGACGTCAACGACGCTGAGGACGTCGTTCAGGATGCGTGCGTGCGTGCGCTCAAGTATGTCGGCTCGCTGAACGGCGGCGGCGCCCGCGCGTGGTTCCTGACCATCGTGCGCCACGCATTCTACGACTGGTGCAAGCGCAACCGTCCGGCGGAGATCGCGCGCGACGATGGCACCGCGATCGACATGGCGGTCGATCCCGCCGCCGTCGATCCGGAGCAGGCGTTTCTGCGCAACGCCGAGTCGAAGGCGCTTGCCGACGCGGTCGCGGCGCTTCCGCTGGCGTATCGCGAGGTACTGATTTTGCGCGAGATGGAAGAGCTCTCGTACAAGGAGATCGCGAGCATCGCCGACATACCGATCGGAACGGTAATGTCACGGCTCGCGCGCGCCCGCGGCCTGTTGCAGCGATCGCCGCTCTTGCAAGTGGCGAACTGAGGTCTGGAGATGACAATGAACTGCAAGCATGCGGAAACCCTGGTCGCGGCGTACGCCGACGGTGAAGTCGACGCACTGCGAAACTACTCGATGAAGAGACATCTGCTCGGCTGCGCCGGTTGCGCGGCCAGGTACCAGAGCCTGCTCGAGCTGCGTGCGCGGATTCGTGCCGAGGTGCCCTACTTTGCCGCGTCGCCGGCGCTGCATGCGCGAGTTCGTGCGACGGTGAGCGCCGTGAGAGCATCTGTACCGCCCAAGGCGCGCCCGACGAGCGATCGCTGGCGCTGGCTCACCGG
>DATMNH010000092.1:0-16141 GCA_035568975.1 Casimicrobiaceae bacterium | reverse complement strand
AGACCGTTGGCCGATGACCCCTCAGCGCATTGTTCACGACGTCAGAGAGGTTATTCCAGAGGATGGAATCATCGCACTTGATAACGGCATGTATAAGATCTGGTTCGCGCGGAACTATCGGACCTACGTTGCCAACACGGTGTTGCTCGACAACGCACTGGCGACGATGGGTGCCGGTCTGCCGTCCGCGATGATGGCGTCGATCCTTTGCCCGGAACGGCGGGTAATGGCCGTCTGCGGCGACGGCGGCTTCATGATGAATTCGCAGGAGATGGAGACGGCGGTTCGCCTCAAGCTCGATCTGGTCATTCTCATTCTTGAGGACTACGCCTACGGCATGATCCGGTGGAAGCAAGCCGTCGACGGTTTCCCGGATTTTGGCTTGACCTTTGGTAATCCCGATTTCGTGAAATATGCAGAGAGCTATGGAGCCAAGGGATCTCGGGTCACCAAGTGCGGCGACCTCGCTCCGACGCTCGAAGCCGCCTTCAAAGGCGGCGGCGTCCATCTCGTCGTCGTGCCAATCGATTACTCGGAAAACAAGCGGGTTCTGGTCGACGAGCTCCGCACCAAAGTGAAACCTGTAGAGGAGGCTGCGGAATCGCGCTGAATGGAGGGTTCACGAACACAGCAGTTCCGAGGCGACGGCTTATCGTTTCAGCAACTCCGCTGTCCAAGACTTCGAGATAGGGGCGAACAAGATGAAAATCGGCTCGACTTTGCAGCGCCTACGCGACTCAGTCGTCAACTCAGCCGGCACGATCGTTTTCGGCATGGAAGACGGGACTGTTTCCATCTTCGGCTTGATCTTTGGCGTGGCGGCTACGACCACCAGCACAAAAACAGTGCTGATCGCTGGAGCCTCGGGTGCCGCAGCGGCAGCCGTCTCCATGATGGCGGGCGCGTATCTTGACGCGGAGACGACGCGAGACGAGACCAACGCAACCCTGTTGGCTGCAGATAATTCCGATATCTCCCTTTCGAGCCGTCTCGTCAACGCGGGCCTCACACCGCAGCAATCCAACGCGCTCGCCGCAGCCGTGCGAAACGACCGCAATGCTGCCGATGGGCTGCTGCTTGCTCTAAAAGGCGTGGCGAAGCAGCAACTCAATCCTCTCGAACAGGCGTTGTGGATGCTGTTTGCTGATTTCTTCGCGGCCGTGGTCCCGATCCTGCCATTCGTGTTCCTACCAATCGGTCGGGCAAGAATCGTTTCCGGGGTCGTCACAGTGGCCTTGCTCACAGCGCTTGGCATCGGGCGAGCGCTATTGGGAAGCCGCAACGCCATTCGCACAGTCGCCGAGACGGTTTCAATGGGCATCGGCGCCGCGATCGCGGGCGTCGCAATCGGCGTGTTGATCGATCATTCGTTCTCCTAACGCGCGACTCGTTCGGTGTCAGCGCACCTGAAGCCCGCACATCTCGCCGGCCTCGCGCCAAGCCTTCATCAGCGCGAAGAAGGCGTCCGACCCGGGGCCGTATAGGTTATCGAACAGGCCTTGGCCTTCCCCGGCGCGCCCTTCGCCATTGTAGTAGCCCGGGGTGCAGGCCTGTCGGAAAGCGAGGGTGTTGATTGCATTAGCGCGAATAGTTTCCAGCCAGCCAGATTCGGCCTCGACAGTAGGCTCCACCATCTGCACCTGCCGCTCCGACGCGGCCTTCACGATATGGGCAACGTGGCGCGCCTGTTCGTCCAGCATGTGCGGAAAGTTCGGCGTGAAAGTGTTTTGGGTAACTCCGAGGTAGAAACAGTTCGGGAAGCCATGGCTGTAAAAGCCGTGCAGCGTACGCGGGCCCGAGTGTGAACATGGCGTTGAAGTTGTCCATCCGCCGCTTCTGCCAGCCGGGCGTCAGTGTTTTTACCCATTCTGGGTCGGTGGGCTTATTGCCACGCACGTCGACCGAGGAGGGCGTCCTCTGGAAAACGTAAAGGTGCTTAGCATGGCGGCCCAAATGCGGGACACACTGGATGGCCGTTGCGCCGGTGCCAATGATCGCCACCTGTTTGTCGGCAAGCTTTGTTAGTTCGCCCTCGGTCGAGCCGCCAGTGTAACCGTAGTCCCAGCGACTGGTGTGGAAGCTATGGCCCTTGAAGGTCTTGATACCCGGGATGCCCGGCAGCTTCGGCCGGTTCAGTGGACCGCTGGAGATGACCACGAAGCGGGAGTGCATGGCGTCGCCGCGGTTGGTGGTGATCAGCCACCGGTTCTCATCCTGCAGCCAGCGCATCTCGCTGATCTCGGTCTGGAAGCAGGCCAGGCGATGGAGATCGAATTGCTCGCCAATCCGACGCGCATGCGCACGAATCTCGTCACCGAAACTGTATTTTTCCTTGGGGATGAAGCCGGTCTCTTCCAGCAGCGGCAGGTAGAGTAGCTTTCGATATCGCACTGTGCGCCTGGAAATCGATTCCAGTACCAGGTGCCGCCGAAGTCGCCGCCTTTCTCGATTGTGCGAATATCCTTGACCCCGGACTCGTGCAGGCGCGCCGCGGCCAACAGGCCGCCGAAGCCGCCGCCCACGATCACCACGTCGACCGCGTCGGTTAGCGGCTTGCGGGCAAAGCCGGGGTCGACGTGTGGATCGTCAATATAGTGCCGAAAGTCGGCGGCGACCTCGACGTACTGGTCGTTGCCGTCGGGCCGCAGCCGCCGGTCGCGCTCGTGACGGTACTTCTCGCGCAGCGCATTGGGATCAAAGTCGAGTGTCTCGCCCATATTCGCTCCCCTTAGCCGACAGCCACCAAGCTGCGCCTTCTTTGCGAAAGAATACGTCCACCGAGAGCCAGGCTCAAGCAAAGGGACTGGTACACACGGGCCCCCAAAGTGACCTGGCGGTTTAGCGTGTGCAAAATGTCGCGAAGGGCCGCGAACAGACATTCGCCGGTCCACGCTGGCAAGGCAGGCCCAGCGCAGCGGCGCTCAAACTGTCTTGCTGACCCCCCAGAAGAAGGGCAACGGTCCTTGGGTCACGCCAGCAAGATCCTTCGTCCAGGCAAAGTAGCGGAGATACCAGCCGAGTGGAGTGCACACCACCTCGCTTAGCGCCGCCTCGTTCAGCCGCTGAGCGGCCGACCTTTCTTCTTCAAGCGTCTTTGCATCGAACCATGCAGCGATCTCCGCTTCGACCGAGGGACTCTTCGCCCAGCCGTTGCTCACTACGGTGCCATTCGCCTGGACGAGCGTACTGGTCGGAAAGACCTCGTATATGCTCGTGTGATATATGTGCCAGCCGCCCCAGGAACCCAGTCACTGCGCACGAAGCGCATAGGTCCGCTGCCGATGTACTCACTGTTCTGCTTGAAAGGATCGGTCGCGGCGATCCGAGCCGGCATTACGAAGCAGCAGGGCGGCGTGATCTTGCCGAGAGCCAGCAGCAACTCTGGATACGGCTTCTTGAGCACCCAGCGGAACGTGCGAATTTTGGTTGGTCAAAGGGGAGGTCAGATTCGTTCTACAGGAACGGCGAACACATACCCCACGCCGCGTTCGGTCCGGATGACGCTCGGCGCGCTGGGGTCGCGTTCGAGCTTGCGTCGGAGGCGGAGAATCTGCACATCGATGCTGCGGTCGAAGACATCCTCGTGAACACGGGTTGCCTGCAACAAGTGCTCGCGGCTAAGCGGACGCTGCGGTGCCTCGAGGAAGGCTAGCAACATCGCATACTCGCCCTTGGTCAATGCTACTGGAGCGCCGGCAGGGTCAGTGAGCTGCCGGATCCTGCGGTCAAGCTGCCAGCCGGAAAATCGAAAGCGGCCGCGCTCGGGATCACGTGTCGGCGCGGCGCGTCCGACATCGAATCGCCGCAAAACTGCGCGGACACGAGCTAGCAATTCGCGCAGATTGAATGGCTTCGTCAGATAATCGTCAGCACCGAGCTCGAGACCAACCACCCGATCGATGTCATCGCGGCGGTGACCAGTAATGATGATCACGGGCACATCAGAGCTCAACCGCACCTCTCGCAGCAGATCCAAACCATCCTCCGAACCCAGCCGGAGATCGAGGATGACCAAATTCACCTCGGCATTACCAAGTTGATCGACCATTTCCTGACGATTATTCGCCACCAGCGTGCGGATGCTGTTCTCTCCGAAATAGTTTAAGATCATGCGCTGTAAGGCAGGATCATCCTCCACGACGAGTACGCACACTTGGCGATCAGTGCTTCCGCGAACTCCCGGGTCATTCAGTGATGAACCGCTCATTTCACCCAACCCCTTCGATGAAGCTGCTGGCTATAGCTACGGCCGTACGCAGATGCAGCACTGTGCACCTCTTACTGGCTGTCGTTTGCCTCAACGCGGCCGCGCCGGTGGCCGCTCAAACGCCAACCCGTGAGACCAGCGACGGCCGGGAGCCGATCACGCCGGTTCCTGCGCCGCGCGCCCAAGACCCGCAGCGCCTGTCGCTCGGGGAGCGATTGTTCAGCGATCGTCGCCTGTCTCACGGAAATACACACAGTTGTCTTTCTTGCCACGATATAGGATCCAACGGCGCCAGTGCCAACGCCCACGACACGCCTGAGGGGCGACCCGCGGCGCTCAACACGCCAACGGTCTTCAATGTAAGCCTGAATTTTCGCCTGAATTGGGAAGGGAGCATCCGTTCGCTGGAGGAGGGAATCGAGCGCAGCCTTAACAATCCTGCGATCATGGCGTCGAGTCTTGACGAAGCCGTGAAGAAACTGCGCGCCGACCCCGAAATGGTAAACCAGTTCCGCGCAGCCTATGGACAGCAGCCCAACGCCGCCGCCATCCTGGATGCGATTGCGACATTTGAACGATCCCTGGTTACGCCGGGCAGCCGCTTCGACCGATGGCTAATGGGCGAGGCCTACGCGATCACGCCGGAAGAGCTGTCCGGTTATCAGGTTTTCAAGTCGCTCGGCTGCATCACTTGCCATCAAGGCGTTAATGTCGGCGGCAATATGTTTCAGCGGCATGGCATTTTCCATCCACTGGGCTCACGGGAGCCAGTGGTGCTTCGCGTCCCCAGCTTGCGAAATGTGGCAACCACTGCGCCCTATTTCCACGACGGTAGCGCGGCGACGCTCTCGGAGGCAGTGAAGAGTATGGGCGTCGCCCAGCTCGATCGCGTGCTAACCGACCAGCAAATCTCCGCCATCGTTGCCTTCCTCAATACGCTGACCGGCACCTACAGGGATCAACCAGTGAAGCCAGCGGTACCGCGCGCAGGCCTTGGGCGCCCATGAGGAATTTGCCGATTGTTCTCGGTGTTTCATTGCTGCTTGCGCTGCTGACTTGGCTGTTGCTGCGCGGGATCGATACCAACGCGCCCGCCTATGCGCTGGTGCTCCGGGCCTTCGACAATTACTCGCTCGCCGAGGCTTCTCTGCATCGCGACGTCCTGCAGGCGCGGACCGGTCTGCTGCGGGAGTACGACTCATTCAGCGCAACTGCCCGGGCGATGGAGGACGCAGTGATTCGGCTCCGTTCCTACGCTCAGGCCGAAGGCCTCGATCTAAGGCCGGTAGACAGGCTCGCAGCCTCGGTCGTCGAGCAGGAAGAGCTGATGGAGCGTTTCAAGACCGGCAACGCGCTCTTGCAGAACTCGCTGTCCTACGTTGGTCTCTTGAGTACAGGTGCGGCGTTCCGCGTCCAGGACCCGCAACTTGCGTCGGCAACGAGTGCGTTGGCGGCGGCGGTTCTCTATCTCGCGCGCGATAGGTCATCCGAATCTCTCAAGGAGCTCCGGGAGCGGATCAGCCAGTTTGCGGAACAGGCGCCCACGGTGGGGCCGGACGCGGAAGTAGCGCGGGCAATGCTGGCGCATACGCGGCTGCTGTATGACCAGCTGCCGGCGGTAGACGAAACGCTAAAAGCCTTCATCGCCATGCCCAGCGAGCAACCGCTCGAAGAGACTCGCGCGGTGTTCGCTCACCACCGGTCCTTGGTGGAAGCCGGGGAACAGCGCTATCGACTTTTGCTATATTTGGTTTCGCTGCTGTTGGTTATCATGCTCGTGTATCTCGGCCTCAGGCTGCGTGCCCGAGCCATTGCGCTAAGGCGGCGGGCGGCGTTTGAACATGTCATAGCCGAGAATTCGACACGTCTGATCAATTGCCCGCCGGCCGAAACCGAGGCGCGGCTTCAGGAAGTGCTGGGCGGACTAAGCCAAACGATCGGCGCTGACCGCGCGTATGTGGTGCTGGATGAGAAACCCATCCGAATCTACACGTGGTCCAGAGGCGGAAAGGCGTTCCCGCCGGGCTGGCCCAATCAGGCGCTGGCATTGTCGGAACAACTTGGCGTGGCTGGACCGGACAACGTCACCATTCCGGATGCGATCGCTTTGCCGCCTGGCCCGGTCAAGGACGCGCTGATAGCCGCCGGCATACGCGCCTGGGCCTGCGTGCCGTTGGTCCGACCGGGGCGGGTTCGGAGTATCATGGGTTTTGACCGTTTCCGGCCGATACGGAACAAAATTCAGCCTATCCCGATCGTGCGGCTTGCCGGGGATGCCGTCGCTAACGCCATCGAGCGTGAATTTCTTGAGCGGGAGAGGGCGAAACTCACGATGCGGCTGGAACGGGCGCGCCGCATGCAAATGGTCGGATCGCTGGCGAGCGGGATTGCGCATAACTTCAACAACATCATCGGCGCCATTCTTGGCTACTCGGAAATGATTGAACCGCAACTCGCGCGCGGAACCAAACCGGCACAGCATATCGACGAGATACGCCGGGCTGCGGAACGAGGCCGGGATCTGGTCGACAATATCCTCACATTCGGGCGGCGGACCGACGCGCGTGTCCGTATTGTGCAGGTACGAACTCTGCTTCAGGAGGCAGCCGCATTACTCAGCGCCTCCCTGCCTCCCGGTGTGGAGCTCGTCATTGAGGACGTTTCGAATGACGTCGTCGTGTCGGGCGAACCGGCGCAGCTCCAACAGGTCATTCTCAACCTTTGCACCAATGCCGCGCAAGCGATGGAGGGCAATGGCCATATCCGTGTGGCCGCGAGGTTGGAAGAGGTGACCGATTTCCGCCAAATCAGCGACGGCCAACTCTCGCCCGCTCGGTACGTCTGCATTGCCGTCACTGACGATGGGCGGGGCTTCGATGAGCGAGTTGCGCAACGACTGTTCGAGCCGTTTTTCACCACGCGCCTTGCCGGAACCGGCCTCGGTCTGGCAACCGTTCGCGAAATCGTCCGTGATCACGATGGAGCCATAAGCTCGCAAAGCAAGCCGGGGCAGGGAAGCCGTTTTGAGGTGTGGCTGCCGGCTACTGCTGGCGACGGCACCGCGACGGCAGAGCCGGCGTTGTTTTCTCTTGGGCGCGGCGAGACGGTGCTGCTCGTCGAAAGTGAGCGAGAACATCTGCTGCCTGACGAGGAAAAATTGGCGGCGCTTGGATACGAGCCCGTTGGTTTCGAACGCGCCAGCGATGCGCTTGCAGCGTGGCGTTCCGAACCCGATCGATTCGATATCGTTCTGGTTAGTTGCGGCTCGCACGTTCAAAACGGCCTGGATTTGGCGCGCGCTTTTCATGAGTTGGCTCCGTTGAAGCCGGTACTGCTCGCCGCGGCGTCCTCCATCGAGGTCAATGTCAATGCGTTGGCGGAAGCCGGAATTTCCGAAGTGCTGCGCTGGCCATTGACCAGCGACGAACTCGCCGCAGCGCTGGCGCGCTGCCGGCTCGCGCCCGGTTTGTTACGACCGTAACACGATTCCCGATAGCTGAAATGCTTCCGTAGCACGGGACCGCCATTTCTGGTGGCCCCGCAACCGCGCCTGTGCGCATCGGAACGACTGAGCAGCAGACCATGACGAGATTCTCCGGAACGACACTGTAACGAAATCATCGCTCCACATTTCGACCCACGCATATGAGCCGACCATCAAACTTCGAAAGGGCAACCACAATGGCTACCAACGCAACATTTTCCCCAAGCGCCGGCTTGCTGTCGGAGTTTGGCGACAATCAAGACAACACGATCATCACCAGCCGCGACGCAGCCGGGAATATTCTAATCAACGGCGGCGTCGTGCCTGTTACGGGCGGCCAGCCGACCCTCGCCAACACCGGGACGATCCAGGTATTCGGTGAGGACGGCAATGACTCGATCTCGCTCGACGAGACAAATGGTGCGCTTCCCGGCGCCCAGCTATTTGGCGGTGCGGGCAACGACACGCTGACCGGTGGGGCCGGCAACGATCAGCTGTTCGGCGGCGCGGGCAATGACACGCTGCTGGGTAAGGGCGGCAACGACACGTTGTTCGGCGGCGACGGCAACGACACGCTGATCGGCGGCGCCGGCAACGACCAGATGTTCGGCGGGGCCGGCAATGACCGCATGATCTGGAATCCGGGCGATGGCACCGACCTGATGGAAGGCGGCGACGGCATCGACACCGCCGAGGTCAATGGCGGCAACGGAGCCGAAATTTTCACGATTACTGCTAATGGCACCCGCGTGCGATTCGATCGGACCAGCCCCGCACCGTTCTCGCTCGATATCGGCACCACCGAGAACTTTGTACTTAACATGAACGACGGCTACGACGTCTTCATCGCCGGAAATGGTCTCGCTTCTCTCATCAATCTCACGATCGACGGTGGCGATGGCAACGACAGGATCACTGGCGGCGACGGAAATGACACGCTGATTGGCGGGAGCGGCAACGACGTCATCACTGGCGGCCGCGGCGCCGACACGCTGATTGGCGGAACCGGCGACGACACCTTCATCTGGAATCCCGGTGACGGCAGCGACACGGTCGACGGCGGCGACGGCACCGACACGCTGGTCTTCAACGGTTCCGACGCCAGCGAAAACATCAGCATCACCAACAACCACGGGCGGGTAAGCCTCACTCGCGACGTCGGCAATGTGACCATGGATCTGAACGGCATCGAGCGCATCGATTTCAACGCGTTCGGCGGCGCCGACAACATCAATGTCGGCGACCTTACCGGAACCGGCGTCACCCAGGTCGCGATCGATCTTGAGTCGGCGCCAGGCAGTGGCGTCGGCGACGGCGCGGCCGATAGCGTGACCGTCAACGGCACCGCCGGCAACGACACCGTTCAGGTGAGCGGCGTGGGAGGCTCGGTCACAGTCGCCGGCCTGCCGGCGACGGTGACCCTTGCCGGTGCCGAGGGCGCCAACGACCAACTCCTCGTCAACGGCGGTGCTGGCAACGACGTCATCAATGCGGCCGGCCTTACGGCCGGAAACGTGCAGCTGACCATCGACGGCGGTGCCGGCAACGACACCATCACCGGCAGCCAGGGCGACGACGTCCTGATCGGCGGCGACGGCAATGACACCGTCATCGGCGGTCGTGGCAACGACCAAGCCTTTCTCGGCAACGGCAACGACACCTTCACCTGGAATCCGGGTGACGGCAGCGACACGGTCGACGGCGGCGACGGCACCGATACGCTGGTCTTTAACGGCTCCAACGCCAACGAGAACATCGACATCTCCACCAATGGCTCGCGGGTGAGGATGTCCCGTGACGTCGGCAACGTCGTCATGGACCTCAGTGGCATCGAGCACATCCAGCTCGCCGCGCTCGGCGGCGCCGACACTATCACGGTCAACGACCTCACTGGGACCGGCGTGAGCCAGGTCGCCATCGACCTGGCGGGGGCGCTGGGCGGCACCGTCGGCGACGGCGCGCCGGACACTGTGGTGGTCAACGGCACCGCCGGCGACGACCGCATCAGCGTCGCCAGCAGCGGCTCGTCGATTACCGTCAACGGACTGGCCACGCAAGTGTCGATCAACGACGCGGAGCCCGCCAACGACTCGCTTGTGATTAACGGAGGCACCGGCAACGATACTATCGACGCTTCCAGGTTGCATGCCGGCCAGGTCAACCTCACCATCAACGGCGGTGACGGGAATGACACCATTACCGGCAGCGCCGGCAATGACACTGTTATTGGCGGACGCGGCAATGATGTGGCCTCGCTCGGTGCAGGCAACGATACCTTCGTCTGGAGCCCCGGCGACGGCAGCGACACAGTCGACGGCGGTGCGGGCAACGACACGCTCGTGTTCAACGGCTCGAATCTCGACGAGAACATCGAGATCTCGGCCAACGGCAAGGGGGTGACGCTTACCCGCGACGTCGGCGTCGTCACGATGAACCTCGCCAACATCGAGAACATCGATGTCAACGCCTTGGGCGGCGCGGACACCATCACGGTGAACGACTTGTCCAAGACCAGCGTCAAGGACGTCGCCATCGACCTGGAATCGGCGCCGGGCAGCGGCGTCGGCGACGGCAAGGTGGATACAATCGTCATCAACGCGACCAACGGTAACGACACGATCAACGTCACTAACAATAACGGCGTAGTCACGGTGTCGGGTCTTTCCACGGACGTGACGATCACCGGCTTCGAGGCGGACGATCGTATCGTCATCAATGGTCTTGGCGGCGACGATGTCATCAATTCGTTCGGGCTTGGCGGAGCGATGCTATTCACCGCCAATGGGGGTGATGGCAATGACATCCTGATCGGCAGCCGCGGCAACGACACTCTGAGCGGCGGCGCAGGCGATGACATCCTGATCGGCAATGGCGGGCAGGACACCCTCGACGGCGGAACCGGCAGCAACTTCGTCAGCAACGCGCCCGTGGTCGCTGCCAATGTCGCGACGCCGGCCAGCGGCTCGCAAGCCGGGGGTGCGGCGCTGCTGGGCCAGTTCATGGCGTCGAGTTTTGTCTCGGCCGGCGAGGGGCACGGTGCGGTGCCGCTTGCCGATCCCTCGGCAAACCAGCATCCGCAACTTGCGCAGCCTCACTCTGCCTGACGCTAACAACCTCGCCCCGGAGAGTATCCATGAGGATCGAAACCAACGGCGCGAGACCGATCGATCCAGGTCTCGAGGTTCTCGTGACGCTGCTGCATTTGCAGGGCGTTGCGGCCGATGGCGCACAGATCGCGCATCGGCTGGGAACGGACAAGATCGGCGCACCGGAGATGCTCCGGTGCGCCAAGGATCTCGGGCTCAAGGCACGTGCCTGCCGAACCGATTGGTCACGGCTTGGCAGCACACCCTTGCCCGCCATCGCGTCCCTGCGCGACAGCGGGTTCCTGTTGGTGGCCAGGGCCGACGAGGAGAAAGTTTTGATTCAGTCACCTCTGGCGCCCAGGCCCGCTTTGATGACGCGGGAAGAGTTCGTCGCAGCTTGGGACGGCCGGCTGATCCTGATGACCCGCCGTGCCGGATTGTCAGACATCACGCGGCGGTTCGACATCACCTGGTTCATGGCGGCGATCCACAAATATCGCTATCTCCTGAGCGAGGTGCTGCTTGCGTCGTTCTTCCTGCAGCTGTTCGGCCTCGTTTCGCCGCTGTTCTTCCAGGTGGTGATCGACAAGGTGCTGGTGCACCGGTCGTTAAGCACCCTCGATGTTCTCGTTCTCGGACTGCTAACAATTTCGGTTTTTGAGACCGTACTGGGAATTCTCCGGACCTATCTGTTTGCGCACACCACCAACCGGATCGATGTCGAGCTTGGGGCGCGCCTGTTTCATCACCTGCTGGCTTTGCCTATGGCCTATTTCCAGGCGCGGCGCGTCGGCGACTCGGTGGCGCGGGTTAGGGAGCTGGAGAACATCCGCAATTTCCTCACCAGCTCTGCCCTGACGCTGCTCATCGACTTGCTCTTCACCTTCGTCTTCCTGGGCGTGATGTTCTTCTACTCGCCGCCCTTGAGCTGGATCGTGCTTGGCTCCTTCCCATTCTATATCGCGATATCGGCCGGGGTGACCCCCTTGTTCCGGCAGCGGCTGGACGAGAAATTCCGCCGCGGCGCCGAGAACCAGGCTTTTTTGGTCGAGAGTGTGACGGGGATCGAGACGCTGAAGGCCATGGCGGTCGAACCGCAGATGCAGCGCCGGTGGGAAGAGCAGCTTGCCGGCTATGTGGCCGCGAGCTTCCGCGTCCTGAGTCTTGGCAACAGCGCGAGCCAGACGGTGCAACTCGTCAGCAAGATAGTCACGGCAAGCGTCCTCTACTGCGGCGCCAGGCTCGTGATCGACGGCAGCCTGTCGGTCGGCGAGCTCGTTGCCTTCAATATCCTGGCCGGCAGGGTGAGCACCCCGGTGCTGCGCCTCGCGCAGATCTGGCAGGACTTTCACCAGGCGCGTCTGTCGATCGCGCGGCTCGGCGATATCCTCAACACCACCGCCGAGTCGACCTACTCGGCCGGCCGAGCGCGGCTGCCGGCAATCCGCGGCGATATCAAATTCGACCACGTCTCGTTTCGCTACCGTATCGACGGACAGGAAGTCCTGCACGATGTGAGCTTCGAGGTGCCGGCCGGCCAGACCGTGGGCATCGTCGGGCCCTCCGGGTCGGGCAAAAGCACGTTCGCCAAACTCGTCCAGCGCCTCTACGTCCCCGAGCGCGGCCGTGTGCTGGTGGATGGAATGGACATCGCCATGGCCGATCCCGCCTGGCTGCGCCGCCAGATCGGTGTCGTCATGCAGGAGAACATACTGTTCAATCGTTCAGTGCGCGACAATATCGCGCTCGCCGATCCGGCGATGCCGATGGAGCGCGTTATCGCGGCGGCCCGCCTTGCGGGAGCTCACGAGTTCATCCTCGAGCTTGCCGAAGGTTACGACACCTTGGTCGGCGAGCGCGGCTCGACGCTTTCCGGTGGCCAGCGGCAGCGCTTAGCCATTGCCCGCGCGCTCGTCACTAACCCGCGCATTCTGATCTTCGATGAAGCGACGAGTGCACTCGACTATGAGAGCGAACGCATCATCCAGCAGAACATGAAGGATATCGCCAGGGGTCGGACGGTACTGGTGATCGCGCACCGGCTCTCAACCGTGCGGACTGCGGATCGCATTGTCACGCTCGAGCGTGGCTGCATGGTCGAGGATGGCACGCATGACGCGCTGATCAAGACCGACGGCCGCTACGCCGCGTTGCACCGCATCCAGGGAGGGATCCATGTCAACTAAAGCCGCCATGTCCAAGAGGCAGGCCCGGGCTGTCGTCCCGTTCCGCCGTTCACCAGAGAGGCGCGGTGAAGAACTGGCGTTCCTCCCCGCGGCGCTGGAGATCGTGGAAACGCCGCCCTCGCCAGCCGGCCGCAGGATCGTGGCCACGATCATCGTGCTGTTCTGTGCGGCGCTGGTGTGGGCCTGGTGGGGCACGATCGACATCGTGGCATCGGCAACCGGCAAGATCGTGCCAAGCGGACGCACCAAGGTGATCCAGCCGTTCGAGACCGGGGTAGTTCGCTCTATCAGGGTGCAGGACGGGCAGGCCGTCAAGGCCGGCGACATCCTGATCGAACTTGATCCGACCGTTAACGCTGCAGAGCGTGATCATCTGCACAACGACGTTCTCGCCGAGCGGCTCAACATCGCCCGCTTGCGCGCAGCGCTTGCTGGCGGGGACGATCGTGTAGCCGGGTTCACGCCACCCAATGATGCCGACCCGATACTCATCGCCACCCAGCGTCAGCTCTTACTCAACCAGGTGGCCGAGCACCGGGCCAAGATCGCTGCACTTACCCGCCAGCAGGCACAGAAGGAAGCCGAGCGGGCCACGATCGCGGCCACTATCCATAAGCTTGAGGAATTGATCCCCGTGGTGCAACAGCGCGTCGACATCCGAAAGACACTGATGGAAAGGGAGCTTAGCTCAAAGCTCGGATATTTCGAGATCCTCCAGCAACTTGTCGAGCAACAGGAGGAGCTCAGTGTTCAGAAAAGCCATCTGCAGGAAGCGGAGGCGGCCGTGGCAGCGATTCGCGAGACGCGCGGACAAGCGATCGCCGAATACAGCCATGCAATTTCCGACGAACTTGCTAAATCCGAGCAAAAGGCCAGCGGGTTAGCCCAGGACCTGATTAAGGCCGAGCAGAGGACCAGGCTTCAGCAGCTAAGCGCGCCAGTGGACGGCGTAGTGCAACAGCTTGCGATCCATACGGTCGGCGGCGTCGTCACGCCTGCGCAGTCCCTGCTGGTCATCGTGCCGAGCGAAAGCCGGCTGGAAATCGAGGCCATGGTATCGAACCGCGACATCGGCTTTGTCCATCCCGGTCAGGAGGCCGAGATCAAGATCGACACTTTTAACTTCACCCGCTACGGACTGCTGCACGGCCAGGTACTCAGCGTCTCGCAGGACGCTATCATACGCGACCAGCAACAAGAGCGCGCAAACGACCGACGATTGGGACTGCAGAACGAAAGCAGCGAACCCAGGAGCCAGGAGCTGAACTACAGCGCGCGGGTTTCGCTCGACCGCACTCAAATGCGAATTGACGATCGGATGGTCAACCTGTCGCCGGGCATGGCGGTGACGGCAGAAATCAAGACCGGATCGCGGAAGATCATGAGTTATCTCCTGTCGCCGTTGCTGCGCTACCGGCAAGAGATGTTGCGCGAGCGATAGATAAATCGTCGCTCCAAACTCCAACGAGCCTCTTAAAGATTGAACCCACGAAGTCGCGAGGACCAATGAAATTCTTTTCGAAAGTTCTGCTCAACGTTGCCGTGCGCACGACCATCTTGTTGACCACTCAGGCAACAGCGCAAATGCCGCTGGCCATTGCGGGGAGTAACGGGACTCCAATCGCCACACTCCACGCTGAGGGCGCGCAGGTCTACGAGTGCAAACCTGATTCTGGCAAATCTCAATCAGAGGTGAGCGCGCTGACCTGGCAATTTCGGGAGCCGATTGCGACGCTCATGTTAGACGGAAAGTCCATCGGACGGCATTACGCTGGCCCAAATTGGGAGCACATCGACGGTAGTGCAGCGAAGGGTAAGGTAATCGCCAGCGCGCCCGGCGCTACTTCAGGCGATATTCCCTGGCTCGAACTGGAATTGGTAGAGCGTCGCAACGGCGGCATCTTCTCTACTGCAACAATCGTCCGGCGCATCAACACGAAGGGTGGGGTTGCGCAAGGACCCTGCGAAAGGGCGGGCGACTACCTCAGTGTCCCGTATTCCGCGGATTACGTGTTTCTGAACAGGGGCACGTGATGAGCCCTTTGGAGGAGCGATGACGAGAGCGGATGACGCAATCGTCAGCGTCAGAATAGCCGGCTATACCGAGCGGCGGTCGATCGAGAATTCTCTTGCAATTGCGCTTCCTCTCGAGACCAATAATTCGCCGCTGCGCCCTTGATTTCATCCCGACCAAGAGCGGCAAGGGCGTTGGTGTTCGCCTGCGAAAGGGGTAATATTTACCTTTTTTGGAGTGTAGCGGCAATTGCGTCATCGGGAGCAGGACATCGCTAACCTACCTTCCGTCTAGTCTATTGCACCATGCGTGCCGGCACGCTCGAAAACAATGAGCTCAGTCCTTCAGCCATCGTCGGGTGCGCAAAATCTCCATCAGCAAGGTGTGAATAGGGAAGGCCTGCCAACATCGCAGTTTGGACCGCAGCCATAACTTCGCCGGCCGCGGCACCAATCATCGTGAAGCCAAGTATGCGATCGTCGCGGTGGCCAACAAGACCTTTCATGAAACCCTGCATCTGATCGGTCGCCTGCGCCCCAAGGACAGACTCCATCGGCAGCCTTGCAACGCGGATCAGGACACCTTGGCGTTCCGCTTCACCTTCACTAAGCTCTACGCGAGCGAGCGGGGGATCAGTGAACATGCAATATGGAATCAGCCGATCGTCGGTGCTGCGATTTCCTCCTGCGAGGTTGTCACGTAAAATTCGAAAATCGTCCTCAGAAATGTGCGTGAATTGTGGACTGCCGGCGCATTCCCCGATTGCCCATATATCTGGAGCGCTTGTCTCCAATCTGCCATTGACGCGAATGTAACCGCGTCCGTCCAGTTCAACGCCAGCCTCCATGAGTCCAATTCCGGAGGTGTTCGGAATGCGCCCTGCCGCGACCAGAATGTCGCTGCCGTCAATCCGTTGCTCACCCGAAGGTGTGCGCACGCTAAGCGTAACCTTGTCTCCCGATCGCCCACCTATCTGGAGCAGCTCGGCCGCGACAACAACATGAATGCCTTCGCTGCCGAGAATGCGCCTCATCTCCTGCGAGACGTCGATATCCTCACGAGCCAAGAGCTGAGGACCGGACTCGACAATAGTCACATCGCTGCCAAACCGACGAAAAGCCTGGGCCAACTCCAAGCCGGAATAGCCCCCACCGATGACGATCA
>DATMNH010000091.1:0-7230 GCA_035568975.1 Casimicrobiaceae bacterium | reverse complement strand
GTCCCTTTTCCGCGAGGAAAATGCGAACGCGGCGCGAATTCGGAGACGCGGCCGCATGATAGAGTTTCAGTTCATTTGCGGTCATTTGATCCTCTCCGGTCGATGCGGGCTTTAGGTTGAGCGCCGCGAGCTCTGCGCGACCACGCCGGCCGACACCAAATAGGCTGGCGCGCTGGCCGAGGACGGCCGCCGCGCGGGTCGACCGCACGCCCTTGCGAAGAACCCCTGATGAAAGCGTGATCTTGGCCATCACGGTGTTCCTGTCCTGCGCGGCTCAGAGCTTCCAGCCGCCATCGACGTGGATGGTATCGCCGGTGGTCCACCGTGCATCTTCGGATGCCAGGAAGGCGACGACGCAACCGATATCGTCAGGCTGCGCAAGGCGCTTGAGCGCCTGCATGCCAAGCGCAAAATCGCGGCCCTCGTCGGTCTTAGTAAATTCGACATATCAGTCTGGACGACGCCGGGCGCGACGGCATCGACGCGGATCCCGCGGGCGCCAAGGAGCGAGGCAAAATGCTTCACCAGCGTGTCAATGGCGCCCTTGCTTGCTGCATAGGCCGGGATCGTCCCGACGACGCCGCGCGCCCCCAGCGACGAAAGAAAAATGACGCAGCCACCCCTCGACAGAATCGGAAGCGGTTGCTGGACCAGAAAGAAGGGAGCGCGAACGTTGACGGCGAACAGCTTATCGAAATCCTCAATGGTGGTATCTTCGATGGTGGCAGATTTCGAGACCCCCGCATTAGCGGCAAGGATATCGAGGCGATCGCCGACGATATTGCGGGTGAGTTTCGCAAGCTTGTGCGGCCCATCGGCCGCCGCCAGATCGGCCGCCACCGCGTCAGCGCGGCCGCCACCCTTGTGTATCTCGGCGACGACACCATCGGCTTCATTCGCGCGACGGCCGTAGTGCACCAGAACTTGCGCACCTGAAGCCGCCAACACGAGTGCGCTTGCGCGGCCGATGCCGCGAGAGGCGCCAGTGACCAGAGCGGCTTTTCCGGAGAGGTTGGGCATGATCCTTTGCTTTGTTGTTTGATGGGCTTGAACACTCATGGAGTCCAAGGATCGGCGGCCGAGAGAAACATCGACACATCACGGACGAACAGCTCGGGATATTGGTGGTGGGAGCCGTGCGCAGAGTCCGGATAAATGATCAGTTCCGCGTTCGGCAGGTTTCGCTGCAAGATGAATGAGTTCACCGTGTAGATGATGACGTCGCTGCTGCCGTTAATGACCAGCGTCGGCTGCCGTATGGTTTTCAGATAATCATAAGGATGCTCGCTCGGCGCGGACCACTTGCCGATGGCCGCGCGTTGCGCCGGCGCCACCTTGTCGTTCACCTCGGGATCGCGATCCTTGACCCGAAGCCGAAAACGCTTGAGAAATTGGCGGCCAGCTGCCTGGCTGGCGGGTGACGGAGTGAAGAAAACGCCGAGCCAAAGGTGATCGGGCGGATCATAGGTCGCGCCGAAGATGCGATTGCCTTCCGGCGTACCGCCGTCCATACCCTCGCCGCTGCGCGGCCCGGTCCCCACCAGCACAAGGCGGCGGACGAGATAAGGGGCCTGAAGTGTAATTTCCTGCGCAACAAAGCCACCGATCGAGAAGCCGAGCACATCGACTTTCTTTAGTCCCAGGGCCTTGATGAAAGCGACGGCGTTGGCGCCCATGTCGGCGAACGTCGCAGGCACCTCGCCAGAGCTGGAGGAGACGCCGGCATTGTTGAACAGAATGACTTCCCGGTCTTTCGCGAAGCCATCGGTTACCGCTGGATCCCAATGGTCCATGGTGCCGGTGTAGTGCTGGTTGAATAGGAGCGGCAGGCTGTTCAGCTTGCCGAAGCGGCGATACGCAAAGCGGATGCCGTTGGCCTCGACGAACTGCGTCGGCGCGGTCTGGTGGGTATAAAACATGATGACGGTCGCGCCCTTATTCCCCAGTCGGCGCCGCATCGGTTACGAGCGCCAGAGCAGCTCGCGCGCAATCGACGTCATTCTGCACCGTCGGCGCCCCGCTCAGCCCGATCGCCCCGACAACTTCTCCGTTCACCTTAATGGGAACCCCCCCACCCCACGCCGCCACACGCGCAAGCGTGGGGATACCGGCCAAAAGCGACGGGTCGTCTTGGATAAAGTTGAAAAAGTCCTGCGTGGAAACGCCGAACAGTGCTGTGTACGCCTTATTCTGCGCCATCTCGATGGAGAGGATCGGGGCCCCATCCATCCGGTTAAAGGCCTTGAGATTGCCGCCGTCATCGAGAATCGCTACGTTCTCGGTAACGCCAAGTTCTCTGGCTTTCGCCACCGCTTCATCCACCATTTTCTGAGCTAGCTCAGAAGAAATGCTGTGTTTCTTCACCACGTTAGCCATTGGACTCTCTCCACTTGATATGTATCGCGCGTTCGTCGGGTGTGGGTCTTAGTAGTCGACTTCCTTGCGCAATCCCGGTCGATTAAGCGTGAACCGGAATTGCCTTCAGCTGGCGGTTTTGCCGCCGTTGACTCTGATGATTTGGCCGGTGATGAACGACGCTTTGCCCGAAGCGAGGAACGTGATGGCGTCGGCGATCTCTTCGGGCTTCGCGCCTCGTTTCAGCGGAACGGCGGCAACAAACGCCGCCTTTTTGTCTGCTGCGCCGGTCAGCTTGTCTGCTGCGCCGGTCAGCCGGTCGAGCATTGCGGTCTCCGTCGGACCGGGCGCGACTGCATTGACACGCACCCCGAAGGGCGCGCCCTCAAGGGCGGCGGACTTCGTGAGGCCTTCCACGGCGTGTTTGCTCGCGGTGTAGAGCGACAGGTTCGCTGCGCCGCGCTCGCCCATGGTCGAAGAAATATTGATGATGCTGCCTGAGCCTTGCGGCTGCATGACGCGCAGCTCATGCTTCAGGCTCAAGAGCGTGCCGAGCACATTGGTGTCGAACATCGCCGTGTAGTTGTCGGGCGTTTGCTCGATCACCGGACCAGGCTTGCCCTCGGTGCCGGCATTGTTGACAGCCACGTCCAGCCGGCCGAAGCGCGCGATGGTCTGGTCGACCACATTGCTTACATCGTCTTCGCGCCGCACGTCCGCCTGAACGAACGCCGCTTGCGCGTCGAGCCCGCGCAGTTCGGCTTCCAAGGCTTTGCCTTCGGCTTCGCGGCGGCCGGATACAACGACCGTTGCGCCTTCTTTGGCAAAGGCGAGCGCCGTGGCGCGGCCGATGCCAGTCAGAGCGCCGGTGATGAGGATGACAGGAGTAGCCATAGTCGTTGTCCTCTGAGCCTTTCTGTCGACCTAAAGCGTGGCGACAATCTTCCCGAACTGACCGTTGGCCTCTAGGTAACGATGCGCCTCAATGATCTTGTCGAACGGAACGATGGGGTCGATAACGGGTTTAAACTTGCCTTCATTGAAGCCGCGGCGACCGGACGCGGAGCAAACCTCCCGCGCCCGGACATGATCAGTTAGCGGTGTGACCGCCGTCGACATTGAGGACGTGGCCCGTGATGAACCTGGCTTCGTCCGACGCGATGAAGACGATGCCGTCGGCGACCTCCTCGGAGAGGCCGAGCCGACCCAGCGGAACCTGCGCCGCCAGTGCCGCCTTGTTCTCCGTCGTGCCGGTGAAGCGGGTCAGCATGCCGGTGTCCGTGGGGCCTGGCGCGACGGCATTCACGCGAATTCCCGACTTGGCGATCTCGAGCGCCACCGACTTGGTGATCCCTTCGACGGCGTGCTTGGCGCCGACGTAGATCGAGGCCCCGGCCGCGCCCTCGTGCCCGTAGGTCGAGGAGATGTTGATGATGCTGCCGCTCCCCTGGGCCTGCATGACGCGCACTTCGTGTTTCATGCTCAAGATCACGCCGAGAACATTCGTGTCGAATGTCGCCGCGTAGCTGTCCGCGGTCTGGTCCGTGATTGGGCCAACCTGCCCTTCGGTGCCAGCGTTGTTCACCGCGACATCGAGACGGCCAAACTGTGCGACGGTCTTGTCGACTAGGGACCGGACTTCATCCTCCTTGCGGACGTCGGCGTTGATGAACTCGGCCTCCGAACCGAAAGAGCGCAGCTCCTTAACGAGCGCCTTGCCGGCCTCATCATGCCGACCGGCAACGACTACGTTCGCCCCCTTCTTGGCGAAGGCGACGGCGGCGGCGCGCCCGATGCCGGTGAGGCCGCCGGTGATCAAGACAACTGGGTCGCTCATGGTTGCAGTCCTCCAAGATCTGGTTGCCACAAGCGAATGTGAGCTGGAGGCGATCCCGGCGCGAGTAAATGGATGTAAAAGCTTGTTGCCACGGCGGATACGCCTTTGGGCGCGCGGGGAATTCCTTGGAGATGTTGGCGGCACAACGTCGCTTACCGGACCTTTCGACGACCGCGCCGGTTCACCGCCCATGCTGTGGTCGCGCGGCCTTAGACCGCCTAGACGGCGGTGCGACGATCACTTAGGCTTGCGCAAGGAAATTTCTGTAAATCCGAGTAAATTTGACATGCGGGCCTTTTGACCGAGGAAGCGCTAGCATTCGGGAGTTTTCGGCTTATTCCGGCGCGGCGGATGCTGCTCGAGGGCGACAAGCCGCTTCGCCTGGGTAGTCGTGCGCTCGACATCCTGATCGCGTTGGTCGAGCGAGCGGGAGAGCTTGTCGGCAAGGATGAGCTGCTGGCCCGTGTCTGGCCAAGCACCTTCGTCGAGGAGGCCAATCTCAGGGTCCATGTTGGTGCCCTTCGCAAGGTCTTGGGCGACGGCCGATCCGGCCACCGCTACATTTCGAATGTACCGGGTCGAGGCTATTGCTTCGTTGCGGACGTAACGCGTCTGCAACTGCGGCAGTCCCCAGACGCCGCCGCTCCCGGACCACGACACACCGACAACCTACCCGCCCCGCTCACGCGGATGATCGGCCGATTGGACACGATCAACATCCTTGCTGGGCAATTGCAGCAGCGACGCTTTGTGACAATCGTCGGCCCCGGCGGGATCGGTAAGACCACAGTGGCCTTGGCCGTCGCCGAATACCTAGTCGATTCGTACGAGCACCGTGCTTGTTTTCTTGATGTGGCGTCGCTCACGGATCCGCTTCTGCTGCCCAGCGCACTTGCGTCTGCTTTGGGGAATTCGATGCTCTCAGGAGATCCAGTTCCTAGCTTGATCGCATTCCTCCGGGACAAGGACATGCTGCTCGTGCTCGACAGCTGCGAGCGCGTCGTCGAGGCAGCGGCTGCAGTAGCGGAGGAAGTATTCAAACACGCCCCCCGCGTGCACCTTCTGGCGACCAGCCGTGAGCCGCTGCGCGCCGAGGGCGAGCACGTGCATCGCCTCCCGCCGTTGGCCATTCCGCCGTCATCGCCTGGCCTTACGGCGAACGACGCGCTCCGCTTTTCGGCCGTGCAGCTCTTCGTCGAGCGAGCGGCAGCGAGTCTGGACGGGTTCGAGCTGAGCGACGCGAATGCGGCCGTTGTCGCCGATATCTGCCGGAGGCTCGACGGGATTGCGCTCGCAATCGAGCTGGCAGCCGGCCGCGTCGACGCCTTCGGGGTCGAAGGGCTGGCGGCGCGCTTGGACGATCGTTTTCGGCTGCTGACGCTCGGCCGACGTACCGCTCTCCCGCGACATCAGACCCTGCGCGCCACTCTCGACTGGAGCTCTGAGCTTCTCCCCGAATCCGAGCGGGTGATCTTGCGGCGCCTTGCTGTCTTCGCCGCGGGCTTTACCCCGGAGTCCGCGAGCACCGTGACGGCCGGAACCGATTTCGCCCCGTCGGACGTCGTGGAACTTGTGGCGAACCTGGTCGCGAAGTCGCTCGTTACGGCGGACGTTGGAGGCACAGCCATACGCTATCGGCTACTCGAGACCACGCGGGCCTATGCGCTCGATCAGCTGAGCAAAAGCAATGAGTTGGAACCGACAGCACGGCGACACGCCGAATATCATCGGGATGTGTTTGAACGCGCCGAAGCCGAATGGCAAACGACGCCCACGTCCGACTGGCTGGCTGTCTATTTGACACAGATCGACAATATGCGAGGGGCCCTAGATTGGGCCTTTTCGCCGAGCGGCGACACGGAGATCGGCGTGGCGCTTACCGTCGCCGCAGTGCCTTTGTGGTTTCAGTTGTCGTTGATGGACGAATGTCGCAGTCGGGTCGAACGCGCGCTCGCAACCTTCGACCCCGAAGCGAGCCACCGCACACGCCGCGATATGAAGCTCTTCGCTGCTTTGGCCACAGCGATGGTGTTTACGAATAGGGGTGCGCAATCCGAAATCCATGCGGCTTGGACAAGCGCGCTTGAGATCGCCGAAGGCCTCGACGACACCGACTATCAATTGCGGGCCCTTTGGGGGCTGTGGCTTGCTTGCTCCAACAACGGCGAACACCGTGTTGCGCTCGCGCATGCGGAACGGTTCCGCAGCATAGCCGAGAAGTCGACCGAACCGGCTGACCCACCCGTCGGCGATCGAATGATCGGCCTCTCATTGCAATTGCTGGGAGACCAACCCAATGCCAGGCGGCATATCGAGCGCATGCTCAGTCGCTATGTCGCCCCGGTTCGTCGGTCGCACATCATCCGTTTTCACTTCGACCAGCGAGTGATGGCGCGGACTGCGCTTGCGGAGATTCTGTGGCTGCAGGGATTTCCGGATCAAGCCATGCGCGCCGCCGAAACCAATGTCGCGGAGGGCCAATCAATCGATCACCCGTTGTCGCTGTGCTACGCGCTAGCTCAGGCGGCCTGCCCCGTTGCACTCTGGTCCGGCGATGTGCGGGCAGCGCAACGATTCGTGTCAATGTTGACTGACCAAGCCGCAAGGCGCGCGCTGGACCGCTGGCATGCCTGGAGCAGCTGCATCAACTCATTCAGGGGTGTGCTGCTCATTAAGCAAGGCGACCTTGTCAATGGCTTGCAGGTTCTCCGCGCGTCGCTTGCCGAGGTCCCCGAAACGAGGTTCTTCCGTCATCTGGCATTTCTCGGCGAGTTGGCGGAAGCGCTCGGCCGTGCCGGCGAGATTGGACAAGGCCTTGCCGTAGTCAATGAGGCGCTGGCGCGATCGGAACGTAGCGAGGAGCGCTGGTGCATTGCGGAACTCTTGCGCATCAAGGGTGAACTCGTGCTTTCGGAAGACGCGCCGACCGCCGCTGTCGCGGCGGAGGGGCACTTTCTGCAATCACTTGACTGGGCTCGCCGGCAGAAGGCCCTGTCTTGGGAGTTGCGCACCGCGACAAGTTTTGCTCGGTTTTCGAG
>DATMNH010000090.1:0-43406 GCA_035568975.1 Casimicrobiaceae bacterium | reverse complement strand
GAGCGTCGACCGGATATCGGCCGGCAGTCCGTCCCAGAACTTCTTGTTGACGATGACGGCGTAGCCGTCGTAGCCGTGGTAGGTGAGCGCGAGGTACTTCTGCACCTCGTAGAACTTCTGGGTCAGGAAATTGGGAAGGCTGTTCTCGGAGCCGTCGACTACGCCAGTCTGCATCGCCAGGTAGACTTCGGAGAACGCCATCACTTGCGGCTGCACGCCCAACGCGCGCATCTGCGCATCGAGCACCTTCGACGACTTGATGCGCATCTTGAGGCCCTTGTAGTCGGCGGGCACGTGCAGCGGCTTGTTCGCGCTCATCACCTTGAAGCCGTTGTCCCAGTAGCCGAGTCCGACGATGCCTTTCGCTTCGAGGCTCTTGAAAAGCTCGCGGCCGAGCGGCCCCAGCGTCACGCGATGCAGCACGTCGCGATTGGGAAAGATGTACGGCAGGTCGAAGAGCTCGAACTGCGGCAGCCCGAGCGGACCGAACTTGGATGTCGAAGGCGCGAGCATCTGCACGGCGCCGAGCTGTAGCGCATCCACCTCCTCGCCATCCTTGTAGAGCTGACTGTTCGGGTACACCTCGACCTTGACGCGCCCGTTGGTGCGCTCCTCGGCGAGCTGCTTGAAGCGCTCCGCGGCTTGGCCCTTCGGCGTGCTCTGCGCGACGACGTGGCTGAACTTGATGACGATCGGCTGCTGCGCGAGCGTGCTTCCGCTCGCGAGCACGAGGGCGACGGCGAGCGCGGCCCCGGACATCAGACGTTTCATGGATCCTCTCTCTTTCGTGTTGGGATCGTGGCGTCGAGCCGAACTGCTCGGCGAACGACGGCGGACCCATGCGGTGTCGAGCAACGAAGTGCGCGCTGGATCGACATTGAACCGGCGCTAGGTTACACTGCCTTTCAACGAGTGTCGACAGTTAACAAGCAATGAAAAAACGTGAAACCGGTGACGGACAGGCCCCTTCTCCACTGAGCCTTGTACAAGAGCATTCGCTCACTTCCGCGCTTAAGGTCGAGCTCGAGCGAATGATCGTCGACGGGAACCTCGCGTCCGGTGAGCGCCTGAACGAGAGCATCCTCGCGGCCAGCTTCGGCACGAGCCGAGGGCCGCTGCGTGAAGCGCTGCAGGCGCTTGGTGAGCAGGGCCTCGTCTCTTTCACGCGCAACCGCGGGGCGTTTGTGCGGCGACTCACGATCGACGAGGCGCAAGAGCTCTACGACTTGCGCGCGGCGCTCGACGACGAGGTCGGGCGCAAGCTCGCGATCACGCTGCGCGACGACGAAAACGCCTCGCTCGAGACGCTTTTGCGAAAGATGGACAAGGAAGCGAAGGCAGGCGACATCCGCCGTTACTATCCCAACAACCTGCGCTTCCACGACCTCCTGGTCACGTACGCGGGTAACGGCAGGCTTGCCGAGATCTACCGGCGTATTACGCGGGAGCTTCATCTATTCCGACTGCAGGGCCTCTACGCCGGCGGCGCCGTGCCGTCGAACGTTGAGCACTGGAACATCCTGAAAGCGATCCAGTCCGGTTCCGCCGAAGGGGCGGCGGCGGCAATGCGCACCCACATCGAGGCAGCCCGTGCGCGGATGGTGAAGGCCGTCAAGCGGCGCTAAGGCCCACGTCCGGTGATCCGGGCCCTCCGGTCTCGGTGACGGCATGTCGAGCGCCTTCGGCGGCGGTATTGCCGATTTCGGGGCGCCTACCTCCCACGCTCGTACTAAGAGCCAAGCGCTGCGACTGCCTCAGTCGAAGCGCAACGAGGCCCCAATTCCCCCACAGGGTTGTCACCGTCAACGTCGACGGCGTGCAAGAAAGAAATGGTTACAAATTGGGTGGTTGACAATCGAACATTGGGCTATTCTGGTATTGACAATGGACGTACATCGTTGCGCCATTGCGCAGTAGTCGGTCAACGCTGGCGCGAGAAGCGGTTGGTTTTTCGCGTTGCGGGAGGTCCTCGGGAAGCCGCATTGGCAGCCGAGCAAGTTTGACCCTATGCCAAATAGTCCGTCTGGAGGAGGAAGTCATGAGTAAGAAATCAAACGGCACGGCACGTGGTAGCACGCCGCAACTCCATAAGTGCAAGCTCGTCGGCCCTAGCCTTGCCTGTGCGTTAGCCATGACAGGAGCGGTGCTTTCTGCCACCACCGTCGACGCGCGCGTTACCGCAATCAATATCACAACGCATGAATCGCCGACGTACGGTGGTTTCTCTTTCCCGGGAGTCGGCCAGTACGAGAAAATTGCCGGCACGATGACCGCCGAAATCAGCCCGACCGATGCGCACAACGCGGGGATCGTCGACATTGCGCTGGCGCCACGATTGCCCGACGGAAACGTCCAGTATTCGTTTGCGTTCTACATCCTTAAACCGATCGACCTGACTAAGGGTAACCACAAGATCTTCTATGAGGCGCCGAATCGAGGCACTAAGCTGAGCGGAACCTTCAATCTGACAACAGGCGGAAACGATCCAGCGACTACAACCAATCCCGGCGGCGCATTCCTGAATCCAATGGGTTACACGCTAGCGTGGTCCGGCTGGGATCAAGCAGCTGGACAAAACAGCGCCGCTTTCAACTCGACGATCACGCTGCCGGTCGCAAAAAACGCAGACGGCACGTCGATTACAGGTCCGGTGTATGAGTACATCGAAAACGACAACAATACGACGATGGCTTCGACGCTGACATACACGCCTAACACGCTCGACCAGACCCAGGCGAAACTGACGGTAAAGGCCCATCTCAATGACGTGCCTACCGTGATCCCTGCGAGCGGCTGGGCGTACACCAAAGTAACGACGGGGGTAATCACCAACGACGGAACTGCGATTCAGTTGCTGCCCGCGGGGACGGCGTTTGCGCAGGGTAGCATCTATGAATTCACCTATACCGGAAAAGATCCAACGGTCAATGCCGTCGGATTCGCGGCAGTGCGTGATTTTGCCTCCTTCCTTCGCTACGCTACGAAGGACGATGCTGGAAATCCCAACCCGATGGCTGGAGACGTGCAGCGCATATACAGCTACAGCGTCTCGCAGCCAACGCGGATGCTTAACGACTTTGTAAGTCTCGGCTTCAACGCGGATGAATTGAACAGGAAAGTGTTCGACGGCATGGATATGTGGATCGGCGCCGCCGACGGGGTCAACATGAACCTTCGCTTCTCCCAGCCTGGGCGGACCGAGCGGAATCGCCAGCATCATCTCTACCAAGAGGGCGTATTCCCGTTTGCCAACACGATGATGACCGACCCGATCACCGGCAAGACCGATAGTCGCTATGCGCGTTGCACCGCGACCAACACCTGTCCAGTAGCCGCGGAGATCTATTCTGCAAACGAGTACTGGGTCAAGGCCGCGTCGCTGTTTCACACCGATCCGGCAGGCACCGTCGATATTGCGCCCAATCCCATGACCCCTATTTATTTTATGTCCAGTCACCAGCACGGTACGGGCAACGGGACCATCAAGGGCGCCTGCCAGCAGCTTCAAAACCCGATTGACTCCACTCCAGTCCATCGAGCGCTGCTCGTCGCCATGGATCAGTTCGTAAACAATGGCACGCCAATGCCGCCCAGCTTTCTGCCGCGCTTTTCCGATGGCACGCTCGTCACCCCGGCGCAGGTCGTGGCGGCATTCCCGAAGATCCCCGGCGTCACAGTGACTGGATTGGAGTCGACGCGCTATTTGTTCAACTATGGTCCGCGCATTGCCCAAGGGATTATGGACATCAATCCGCCGGTTATCACCCCGCCGTATGAGAACAATCCGTTGAACGGTAAGATCTATCCCAGCTTCGTTCCGATGGTCGATGCCGACGGCAACGATATTGCCGGATTCAAAATGCCGGAAGTTGCCGTTCCATTGGCGACCTATACCGGTTGGGCGCTTCGCTCGGCTGCCTTTGGTTTGAACGACGGCTGCGAGGGTACAGGGCAGCAGATACCTCTCCAGCTTACCGCTGCCGCCCGCATGGCCGCCGGCGATCCGCGCCCGTCGATCGCGGAGCGCTACGGCACGTTCGAGGGATATTATTACACGCTGCTGTTTGCGATCGAGAATATGGTGGCACAGCGGATGTTGTTGCCAGCCGATGCGGCGCCGGCGTTTCAAGCCGGCCTTGCGAGAGCGTTGAGTGCCGGTTTGACAAACTAGTTCTGTGACATGTTCTAATTGCGCAACATATTACTTACCCAGCTCGCGATCTGCATCCTGCCGCGTGAAGGTTCACGCGAGGAGTCGGCCTTCGGCGTTACGGCGCTGCTGAAAGGTCGGCAAGCTGGGCGGCGAGCAGCGTACAGTTGGGCACGCGCCGGTCAAGGCACTGGCGATCGAGGATAGCGATCTCGATTTCCGCCGTGTTGAGACGGCTTGCGTGTTTCACGTATAGGAGGATGTTTCATGAACCACAGAGGAGCCCATTTCACCGTTATATCGTTGGCCCTATTCATTCTCATATGGAGCGGGTTTGCGGCGGCGGATCCCGCAATCATCGCCGCCCGGCAAAAATTCTTCGGCGCGGAAAACGTCGACGCCAATACCGGAGCCGTCAAGAAGAACGAAGTCCTGCTCTCGTGGACCACCAATGCGTCTTTCGCGGTGTCCATTGAAGGACGCATTGTCTTGCTCGACACGTACATCGGCCGGCTCGAGCTGCCGCCGCCTCCCAATGTCTCGGATCTGCGGCGCAGCCCGATCAACGTCCAGGATTTGGTGGATCTGCATCCTGAAGCGATTTTCCTGGGACATGGGCATGGCGATCACGCCGACAACGCCGCCTACATCGCGAAACAGCTGAACATACCGATCTACGCGTCACCGGAAACGTGCGATGTCATGCAGGCGGATGTGGCTCGGATGTTCAACGACCCGAATACTGCCAACGGCGGCGTCAGGATCATTCCCGATGGCAATCCCGTGAACTGCATACCAGTTGTGGCGCGTGGCTCTGTCCCCGGCACGCAAATCGTGCACCTTACACAGTTGGAACCGCTGGCCTGCATAATCGCTTTCAAGCACATTCACTCCGGTACCGTTCCGACCGACCCGTCAATTCCGTTTGTCCCGGTGATTAACAGTTCCGATTCGCGGGAGACGCAAATCTACCCGCTGGGGACTTGCGTCACCCCAGCGACCACAACGAGGTTGGAGGGCTGTTCTGGTAACGATGCCCGGGTTACGCCGCAGCCGGGTCAGGTGGACTTGACGACGACGGGATTCGGTACCATACCGGGAAGCCCCGGCGGTGCCATAAGTCTGTACTATCAGTTCGTACTTCGCAGTGGATACAACTTCAACTTCGCATGGCATAACACGACCGGCCCGCTGAAAGAAGGTGCTGGTTCCGACCCCGGGCTGCCATCTCCGGCAATTGGTGCGCACCTGTTCTCCATCATGGAGTCGCTGCCACAGACTGATCTCGAGCTGGGTTCGATCGTAAGTGCAGGCTTTGCGACGAACGGCGTGCGCGACCCTGTCCTGTATCAACAGCACATCAAGCCGCAGATCTTCATCCCGCTCCACATGACGAATGTCGCCGCGGTCAGCTCTTCGCTGGAGTTCAAGAAGTCCTATCTGCAGACCCTTGACGCCGAGCAGGTTGCGTATCGACCTGAGATTCGTTGGATGACGGACCCCAACGATTTTCTCAAGCCGATGGTCTACAACCCCGGTGATCCGCGTTGGTTCAACCCAGGTAAGGCATCGCGTATACAGCAATTCTGCAACTAGCTTATCGCGAGGTTCCTTTGACGGCGGCCGATGGTCGCCGCCTTTTTGGCGCGTCGTCGAGCGATTCCGCGCCGTTATGTGCACAGAGAATAACTTGATCAGATTGCTCGTCGTATTTTGCGCCTTCGCCATATCGCTCGATGTCGCCGCCGAAGAATTGGCACTCGTCCGGGTCGGGTTGGGCCGCGACGCCAGCACCGGACCCATGTATATAGCGGCGTTAGCGGGATACTTTGCTGCCGAAGGTCTTGATGCGCGTTTGGAGTTTTTCGATTCGGACGCACGGGTACCGGCGGCGGTCGCGTCGGGTGCCTTGGATATGGGTGTCACCACACTCACTGCGTCGTATTTTGCCTTTTCCGCCACACACGATCTAAAAATGCTCGCGTCGTACGAAGGTGACCAGGCCGGCTATCCTGGAAACACGCTTGTTATCGCGAAGAAGGCATACGATGCGGGATTGCGGACGTGGCAGGATATGCCTGGTAAGCGCGTCGGCATGACAACTGCAGGGGCTGGCTTACATTACGCGTTGGCGCAGATTGCGACAAAATACGCGTTCGATCTGCGCAACGTAAGAATAGCGTGGCTACAAACGCCGGCAAAAGCGATGACCGCATTGGCGCGCGGACAGGTCGACGCAGCGCTGGTGCCGGCGGTCGCCGCAATGCAACTGGGATCATCAACAAAGACGGTAACCCTGCGGCGGGTTGGCGACGAGACACCCTGGCAGGAGAGTGTCGTCTTCACGAGTGGACAAACGATTCAAGACCGTCGTGCGCTCGTCGAGAAATTCGTGCGCGCTTACCAGCGAGGCGCCGCCGAATACGACCAAACCTTTCTTCAACGTGGCGATGGGAGTGAGGTCATCAAAGGTGCGCATTACGATGAATATCTTGCTCTCATGGCGCGCCATAGTGGTATGCCGGCAGAGCTTCGCGCATACCTAATACCTTGGTCCGATCGGCTCGGCCGACTTGACGTTGCCGACATCCAAAGGCAACTTCAATTCTGGCAGGCCCAACGGATGGTTGACGGATCAATTTCCGCTGCGGCGCTGCTTGATCTGTCGTTTATCAGCGGGCATATCGGTGACCTGCATTAATTGGCACCGTATCCTCCATTAGTCCGAGACCGATTGCGATGCGGTCGGCAGTCTCCAGCGCGTCCAGGTATAGCTGTATGCTTTCTTCGATTCGCTGCTGATGCCTTGTCCACCTTGCCACGCGTGAAATTGCTATCGCGGCGTCCTCACTGCGACCATTGTGCGGCCCGCGCGCAGAGAATGCGCGATTTCGCGTTGGAATCGCGCCCCGCCACGTCGTATCAGTACGTGTAGAACATGCGCTGTATTTCCTTCGCATCGCTGGTCTTGGTGAGGGCCAGCATCAACAGGATGCGTGCCTTTTGTGGATTGAGCGTGTCCGAGACGACGAAATCCAGCTCGTCATCCTTGGCCTCGCCGTTGCGGGCGACGATGCCATTACCGACGCGGCTCGATCGCACAATGATCACGCCCTTTTTGCGGGCCTCGATCAGGGCGGGCTCGACCGCCGGCCGCGCCAGGCTTCCGTCGCCTACCCCGGCGTGCACGATTCCTTTGTCGCCGGCTGCGACAAATGCGTCGACCGGGATCCGGTTCATGTTGGCGTAGCCGTAGACGATATCCACGGCGGGCAGCACGTCCAGCTTCGAAACGTCGAACTCGGTATCGGCGGTGTGCTTGCGCGTCGACACCCGGTAGAAGTGCGGCTTGTTATCCTGCATATAGCCCAGGAAACCCAATTCCCAGCTGCGGAACGTGTCGGTGTTGGCCGTGTTGGTCTTGGTCACGTCCCGCGCGCCGTTGATCTGATCGTTGAGCACCACGAGCACGCCCTTGCCCACGGCCTCATCGCTGCCCGCGAGAGTTACTGCGTTGTAGAGATTGATGGGTCCGTCGGCAGAAATCGCAGTCGACGGCCGCATTGCGCCGACGATCACTACCGGCTTCCGGCTCTTGACCACCAAATTGAGGAAATACGCGGTCTCCTCGATCGTGTCGGTGCCGTGGGTGATGACAATGCCGTCAACGTCGCTCTGCGCAAGCAGTTCGTTGACGCGTTTGGCGAGCTTGAGCCAGGACTCGTTATTCATATTCTCGCTGGCGATCTGAAATACCTGCTCGCCCTTGACATTGGCGGCTTTTTTCAACTCCGGGACGGCCTCGATCAGGCGCTGTACGCCGACCGTCGCCGCGGTATAACCGACGGTCGTGGTGCTCGTCGCACCGGTGCCGGCGATCGTGCCGCCGGTAGCCAGGATCGTCACGTTGGCGAGCTTGCCGGCTTCCCTCGCCCAGACTGCGGGCGCGGCGAACAGCAGCGCCAGCCCCATGCAAAATGCCACGAATAGACGTTGATGCCTGTGGTCGATCTTCATCGTTCCTCCTGGTCAGCGAAATCAAGAATACTGTGCCGCGGGCCTATTCCCTCGACTTCAACAGGGCGCGCGGCTGGGTCAACACTTCGGGTTGCAAAATCTCGTCGAGTTGCTCTTTGGATAACAGCTTCTTCTCCAATACCAGTTCGTAGACACTCCGGCCTGAGACCAGCGCCTCCTGTGCCACTTCGGTAGCGTTGGCGTAGCCAATGTACGGGTTGAGCGCCGTCACCACGCCGATCGAATTCTCGACCATGGAGCGAAGGCGCGCGCGATTGGCGGTGATGCCTTTGACGCAGCGTTCCGCCAGTGTGAGGCAGCCGTTGCGCAGATGCGTGACGCTCTTGAACAGGCTGTGCGCGATGATGGGTTCGAAGGCGTTCAACTGCAGCTGCCCTGCCTCCGCGGCGAAACTCACCGTCACGTCATTGCCGATGACTTCGAAAGCGATCTGGTTGACGACCTCGGGAATGACCGGATTCACTTTGCCGGGCATTATGCTCGATCCTGCCTGCATCGGCGGCAGGTTGATCTCGCCCAAGCCCGCCCGCGGCCCGCTGGACAATAGCCGCAGATCGTTGCAGGTCTTCGACAGCTTCACCGCGACGCGTTTCAGCACGCCCGAGAGCTGGACAAAGGCGCCGCAGTCCTGGGTGGCCTCCACCAGGTTGGGTGCGGTGACCAGCGGAATCCCCGTGATATCCGCCAGGCGCCGGCAGACCAGGGCTGCGTAGTCGGGGTGCGCATTGATGCCAGTGCCGATCGCGGTCGCGCCCAAGTTGATCTCGCAAATCAGCATGACCGCCTCTTTCAGGCGCTCCTCGTCCTCGCCCAGCATCACTGCATAGGTCGAGAATTCCTGACCCAGCGTCATCGGCACGGCGTCCTGAAGCTGGGTCCGGCCCATCTTGAGCACGTCCTTGAATTCCTCTGCCTTGGTCTCGAATGCCCGGCGCAACACGGCCATCGCGTCGACCAGACCGTGGATGCCGAAATATGCCGCAATCTTCAGCGACGTCGGATACACGTCGTTGGTACTCTGGCTCATGTTGACGTGTTCGTTGGGGTGCAGATATTTGTACTCGCCCCGCTGGTGCCCGAGATGCTCGAGTGCAAGGTTGGCGATGACCTCGTTCGCGTTCATGTTGGTGGACGTGCCCGCCCCGCCCTGAATCACATCGACCACGAACTGCGCGTGGAGCTTACCGGCACGGATCTCCTCGCAGGCCTTGACGATGGCGTCCGTCTTTTCCCGATCGAGCAATCCGAGCTCGTGGTTGGCGAGCGCGGCCGCCTGCTTGATACAGGCCAGCGACCGGATCAAGTCGGGATAGATGGAGATCGGCGTCCCGGTAATGGGGAAATTCTCTACGGCGCGCAGCGTGTGTACTCCGTAATAGGCCGTTGCGGGAACGCCACGATCGCCCAGCAGATCGTGTTCGCTTCGTTGTGTTTCGGCGGTCATTGCATGGTTCCATCGCTGCAGCCGGGGTCTCGCGCGCTGCGCGGACGCGCGCACGAGACGGAATGAAGACTGATCGTCTCGCACGAAAGGCTTTCGCCTCTTAGGAATCCTGGACATGCGCAATGCATGTGCCGCTTCTCTCGAAGGGCTGCGTTTTTGCCAAGATAACAGGCTTGGCCAGGCGAGCTACCTAAGCGACGTTGAGGTCGCACCTTTGCGTCTATAGAGTGACATGGTTCCAACTCCTTGCGTTCACTCTGCAACATACGCCGCAGGTATTGTGCGCGGATGTGCTCGACGAGGTCAACGTCGACGAACACCCGGCACTTGGCGATTTTGCCGGTGGTCGCTCCATAGGAGCGGCGTGCGCTCCCGTAACTCAGGCAAGCGATACTTCTGATCCAGTTTTGCGGACCACAGGAGTTATTGAGCGCTGGGCCATGCCAATCGTGCGGCGCTGCGTGCCGTAACGTCAACGCATGCGCTTGGGACGGCGCACGGCGCGCACTTTGCCACTCGAACCGCCGCCCGCGTAAAACAAGTCGGCGCCGTCGGACTCGAGGCCCGACACATTCACGCCTTCGGGCATGGTGAGCCGGGCCAGAACCTTGCCGCTCTCGGGATCGACGCGGCGGATCTCGCTCTGGTCGCCTTCCCACGTGCCATGCCAGAGTTCGCCGTCGACCCACGTCACTCCCGTGACGAAGCGGTTCGACTCGATAGTGCGCAAGATCGCGCCCGTCTGGGGGTCGATCTGGTGGATCTTCCGGTCGCGGTGTTGGCCGACCCAGAGCGTGCCCTCGGCCCACGTCAGGCCCGAGTCGTGACCCTTGCCGGGCGCCGGAAGGGTCGCGACCACCGCTCCCGTCGCGGGGTCGATTTTCTGAATGCGATTGTCCGCGAGCTGATATAAGTAGCGCCCGTCGAACGCGGTGCCGGCGTCGGCTGCGACGTCGATTGCGCGCACGGCCCGGCCACTCGACGGATCGAACGCGCGGAGCGCGTCACCTGCGGCGAACCAGACGTGAGTACCGTCGAACGTTACACCGGCGACATGCGAGGCATCCGAAAACGGGCCGTATTCGCGGACGATCTCGGCTGCCTGCACGCCGCTTGTGTCGCCGGCTCTCGTTTTGTCCATGCGCTCTTCCTTTCGCGTACCGATCAGCTTAGCCCATGCCGGGCGGCGCGGGGAGTAACAACGTCGTCGTGAATCCTCCGATCGGTGCGGAGAGCCAGCGGCGCGCTCGGCCGCGACCGAGCGTGCGCACCTTGCCGGACGCCTCGAGGGCACCGAGCGCGCGCTGCACCGTTCGCTGGCTCGAGGCGAGCGCCAGAGCGAGCGCCGACGTGGACCACGCTTCGCCATCGGCCAAGAGCGCGAGCACCGCGGCGTCCGGGCTCTCGATCGGCGGCGCGAGGACCAGGACTTCGCCCGACCGGGGAAGGAGCGCGAAGCCACCCGGTGTCGCCCGCACGTCGGCCAGCGAGCGAAGCTCCCTGCGCAGGCGGCCGAGCTCGACGCGGAGCCGCGCGCGATGCGACTCGTTCACGCGCCGGGCACGGAACGCGCGCTCGCAGAGCATCTCGCGGGTCGCCTCGCCGGGCCACGCTTCGGCCAGCGAGCGCAAGAGAGTAAACAGAACCGGGCGTCGCGCGAGGCGCACTTCATGCCCCTCCGAGCGTGCGACCCGCCGGCACGCATCGACGATCAGGTGCTGCGAAGCGAGCAGCGTCTCGACTTCCGCCAGCACCAGCGGTCGTTCCTCGCCTCCCGCGATGAGGCGTGCCGCCGGAAGCGCGAGCGTACGCTCGGCTCGCTCGACTTCGGCGCGGAGCGCTTCGATGCCCGAACGTTCCGCTGCGGCACGGGCGCGGGCAAGCGCCGCGCGAGCGGGTGCGGTGCGGCCGCGGCGCAGCGCGATCTCGAATGCGACGAGCTCGCCCCTCGCTGTCAGCATGGCCGGAACCGCGCGAAGGTCCAGGTTGTCGAGCGCTTCGCTCGCTTCGTTCACCCGGCCGAGCAAGAGCAGCCGGCGGATCTGAAGCAGCGCGGCGTGAAGTCTGTTGTCGTGATCGCCCAGGGCGCCGAACGTGCGCCGGGCCTCGTCGAGCGCATGCGTCGGCCATCGGAGGTCGCGCGACGCGAGCGCCACCTCGGCTTCGGCCGTGACGCATCGCGCGCGCTCCACGCGCTCTCTCGGGCCGAACGAACGCGCCGCGCGCCGCAGGAGCACCTTGGCTTTCGCAAGCTCGCCGAGCTGTGCCATGGCGATCCCGCGCAGGGCGAGCGCGGGCGCGTCGTCCCGAAGCGCGATCCGCTTGAGCGCACCCAGGGGATCGCCCGCCTTGAGTGCCCTCGCTGCCGCCGTGAGGAGCGAATCCATGTCGCATCTTAAGCCGCGATCGGGCGCCACCAAAACCCGTCACAGTTGTTACTCCCCGTTCGCCGTCGCCGAAGCTAATCTACGCGCTCGACCAACACAGCAAGGAGCTGTCATGACAACGCATGAAGGCGTTTTGAAGGGCGAGTCGGTGGAAGCAAGAAGGCGCCTCTTGGCCAAACAGAACAGCGCGGGTTCCCCGGCTGGATATCCGTCTCGGCACACAACCGGGACACGTGAGGAGTGGCTTGCAGCCCGGCTGGAACTGCTCGAGGCGGAGAAGGAGCTGACGCGGCGTAGCGACGAGCTGGCGCGGCGGCGGCAGGAGCTGCCCTGGGTTCGAATCGACAAGGAGTACCGCTTCGAGACCGACGAGGGCACAGCGTCCCTCGCCGATCTCTTCAGAGGACGCTCGCAGCTCCTCGTGTACCACTACATGTTCGGGCCCGACTACACGGCGGGGTGTGCGACCTGCTCGACGATCGCGGACGGGTTCGACGGCTTCGTCGTCCACCTGGCCAATCACGACGTCATGCTTTCGGCGGTGTCGCGGGCGCCGCTCGCGAAGCTGCAGGCGTACAAGCGGCGGATGAGTTGGACGTTTCCCTGGGCATCCTCGTTCGCTGGGGACTTCAACTTCGACTTCAACGCCTCCTTCACTGAAGAGCAACAACACGAGGGAGCCATCGAATACAACTATCGGCGCGAGGCGGCGTGGACGCTACAGGGGATCGGCGACTCAATAACGAAACAGGGCGAGGGGCCCGTCGCCGAGAACGCGGCCATGACAGGAACCGACGCGGCCACGTACACGCGCGAGAGGCCGGGCATGAGCGCGTTCGTGCTCGAGGACGGCGTCGTCTACCACGTTTATTCCACCTATGCGCGCGGACTGGACGGCCTCTGGGGCATGTACCAGTGGCTCGACCGCGCACCCAAGGGGCGCAACGAGACGGGCATGTGGTGGCGCCGCCACGACGAGTACGACAGGCGCTGAGCGAAGTCGTGGTCGATGTGGCGCAACCGGGGCGTGGTTGTCGTGGCGCAACCGCGGGACTGGAGATCTCACGACACATGGTTTCCGAGCGCGCTTCCCGACAAGTTTTTTTTGGCATCTCGGCGCTGCTCTTCGCTGCCAGCGCGGGGGGAACGATCGTCTGGTCCACGTCCATGTCGGCGACGGGCGAGATGCCGATGCCCGGCGGCTGGACGATGTCGATGGCGTGGATGCGGATGCCTGGACAGACGTGGCCCGGCGCCGCGGCGTCGTTCCTTGGCATGTGGGTCGTGATGATGGTGGCGATGATGCTGCCGTCCCTGGCGCCGATGCTGTGGCGCTACCGCCAGGCCGTTGGCAGACCAGGCGAGACGCGCCTCAATCGGCTGACCGCACTCGTGGCTGCGGGTTACTTCTTCGTCTGGACCGTGTTCGGAATGGCCGCTTTTCCGCTGGGCGTCGCGCTGGCGGCGGTCGAGATGCAACAGCCGGCGCTGGCGCGCGCGGTACCGATCGCGGTCGGTATGGTCGTCCTGATGGCCGGCTACCTCCAGCTCGCCGCGTGGAAGGTGCGTCACCTCGCCTGCTGCCGGGAGGCACCCGGGCGCGGCCGCACGCTGCCGGCCGACGCCGGCACGGCCTGGCGACACGGCCTGCGCCTCGGCCTCCACTGCAGCCACTGCTGTGCCGGTCTGATGGCGATCCTCCTGGTCATCGGCGTCATGGACCTGCGCGCGATGGCTGTCGTGGCGGCAGCCATCACCGTCGAGCGTCTCGCACCGGCCGGTGAGCGCGTCGCGCGAGCAACCGGGGCCCTCGCCGTCGGGGCAGGACTGTTTCTGATCGCGCGAGCAGCCGGGCTCGGATGAGGTATCCGCGTCTGCCGCCGATCCGAGGACATCACGAGCGCCGCCGCGCGGCAGACGCCGAAAAAAGTGCTTATTAAAAGCCGATGCGAGCCTTGCGGCCACAGAGCTTTTTCGCGTCAATGTCCTCGGGAAGCAGGAAATCGCGGTTGGCGAGCCGCGCCGTACCGAAGGCATCGAGAAGCAGCTTGCGCATGTCCCGCGGCGGTAAGGCTGAGAGGCGCTCCAGCACGGATTCCGACGGCTCATATGAAAATTGCCAGTGATGGGCGTCGAGGGTTTCGTGGTAGATGGCCAGCGCGATGCTGCGCGCGCCATCCGCATCCGGCGGCTCGACCACGTAGACGTTCATTCGGTTCAAAACAGGTTCCGGGATCGTGCTTTCATCGTTTGCGGTGGCGACCCAGAGGATATGCGAGGCATCCATGTCGACGTCGATGAACTCGTCCTTGAAGTGCGACGCGGTATCGCGCTCGAGCAACGCATATAGCGCGCCCATCGGGTCGTAGCGCGAATCGCCGCCCGCCTTGTCGACTTCGTCGAGCACGACCACGGGGTTCGCATATTCTTTTTCTATGAGCGTCTGCGCGATCTTGCCGGGGCGGGCATTGTTCCACTGCGCAGAAGCGCCGGTCAGCACCCAGCCCGCAGTAAGCGAGCTCATCGAAACGAACTCGAAGCCGGTACCCAGCGCGCGGGCCAGCCTCTTCGCGAAGTAGGTTTTGCCCAATCCTGGTTCGCCAAGAAGGAGCATGGGGGTAAATTGCACCGCTTCGTTGCCGGCGACCGCCAGCGCCAGATACTTGCGCAGATCGTCCACGACGTTGACGAAGTTGGGCGATGTTTCGCAGAGATCGTCGAGCGCCGTCGTTGTCGACGGCTTGATGATGTAGCGCGACCCGCCCAGCTCCCGCATCCGGTCGTACCAACTCTTGAGGCCCTCGTTGTGCCGGGCTGCACCATCTCCGAGCGCCCGGTCCACGTCAGCGACAGAATAGATCGATTGCAGATCGGCGATGGGAATGATGGTTTCCATGGCAGCTGCTCCTCTTTTTCCAAAATGTAAAATCGGTACTCCGCGAGGCGCGTATCATCAAAAAGATAAACGTGGCGCTGGTACCTATTTGGCTCCTGCCGCGTTTCCACCTCGTTTCGCCTCCGTCGTAGCACGTTGCAGCTGTAATGAATCGACTTCGTGGCACCACCGCCGTTTCATCAACTTCCCTTCGAGCTCGAACAGCCGGTGCGCGGAGGCGATGGGCCGGCAGGTTTCAAGTGTAACTATTCGATCCGCGCGCTGAAATCGACGTGACACCAGCGGTTTCGATAATCTTCTTGCGGGAGGGGTCGCTCGCTTGCGGCTGCAGAAGAGAACTAATGGACACGAGGTTGCCGGCACGGTCGGTGTGGCCACGGTGATCAATTTGCAGAGCCTGGTGGGTCAACCCATGAATTCAGCAGCGGGATCCGAGATGAAGGCCGGCGCCGACGGCGCCGTACCCGTGACGTTGCGCATCAATGGAAACGAGCACCGCCTCCGCCTCGACCCCCGGACGACGCTGCTCGACTGCCTGCGCGAACAGCTTGTCCTCACCGGCACCAAAAAAGGCTGCGACCACGGCCAGTGCGGCGCCTGCACCGTGCATGTCAATGGCAGGCGCGTGAACTCGTGCCTAAGCCTGGCCGTCATGCATTCAGGCGACGAGATCACGACGATCGAGGGTATCGGACAGCCCGGCTCCCTCCATCCCGTGCAATCGACATTCGTCGCGCACGATGCCTATCAGTGCGGCTATTGCACGTGCGGCCAGATCATGTCCGCGGTCGCGCTCCTCAAGGAACCCTGCGGGCCGAAGGATGACGATGTGCGCGAAGCCATGAGCGGCAATATCTGCCGGTGTGGGGCCTACCCAAATATCGTCGCGGCCATCCAGCAAGTCCGCGGCAAGTCCTAAGGAGCGCGCCGCCATGCAATCCTTCGAATTCCTCCGAGTCGAGACTGCGTCCGCCGCGATTGCCGCGAGTGCAAGGTCGAGCACGGCACAGCACGGTGCGAGCGTCCGCTTTGTCGCAGGTGGAACGACACTGCTCGACTTGATGAAGCTGAACGTCGAGCAACCCGTTCACGTCGTCGACATCAACGGTCTGCCACTTGACAAGATCGAACAGCTTCCCGACGGAGGGCTGAGGATCGGCGGAATCGTGCGCAATTCGGATCTGGCGCAGCATCCCATCGTGCAACGGGACTATGCGGTCCTATCCCAAGCCCTTCTGGCCGGCGCGTCGGCGCAGCTCCGGAACATGGCGACCACCGGCGGCAACCTGCTGCAGCGGACACGATGCATGTACTTCCGCGACACGTCGACGCCATGCAACAAGCGTGAGCCCGGCACAGGCTGCTCGGCCATCGGCGGAGCCAACCGCACGCTGGCCATCCTCGGCACCAGTGAGCACTGTATCGCCACCAATCCCTCCGATATGAACGTGGCGATAGCGGCGCTGGAAGCGATCATCCACGTGCAAGGGACCAACGGTGAGCGAAGCATCCCGATCGCGGACTTTCACGTGTTGCCTGGGAATACGCCGCAGCGTGAGACGGTGCTGGAGCCCGGCGACTTGATCACGCATGTGACGCTTGCGCCGCCGGCTCCGGGCAGCCGTTCCTTCTACCTGAAGCTGCGCGATCGGGCGTCGTACGAATTCGCGCTCGCCTCGGCCGCGGTGGTGATCACCGTTGCCGATGGGAAGGTGGCGCGCGCCCGAATGGCCTTGGGCGGGGTCGGCACGAAGCCCTGGAGGTCGACCGAGGCCGAATCGCTGCTCACAGGGCAGCCAGTGGGCGAACCGGCCTTTCGACGGGCGGCGGATGCCGCGCTTCGCGACGCAAGGCCGCAGAGCCAAAACGGCTTCAAGGTGGAATTGGTGAAGCGCTGCCTCGTCTACGCGCTGAAGCAAGCGACCCAATCAGCGTAAGCAAGGTCAGGAGAATTCATCATGCCGGCAACCCAAAAAGCCCCGCTGTCTGTCATCGGCAAGGCCCAGCCGCGTGTCGACGGCCCGCTGAAGGTGAGCGGCAAGGCCATGTACACGTCCGACCACAATTTCCCGGGCATGCTGTACGCTGTTCCGGTCTGCGCCACGATTGCCAACGGAGAAGTTCAGCGGATTGACACCAGCGCCGCTTCGATGATGCCAGGCGTGCGCGCGGTGTTCCTGCGCAATAGCATCGGCAAACTGTTTCGCGCGAAGGTCGATCAAAGTTTCGGTGCGGAGATGTCGTACCTCGACGAGACGCGGCTGCCGCTCGAGGACGACGTTATCCGCTACTACGGACAATACGTCGCGCTTGCGGTCGCGGACACGTTCGAGCAGGCGACCGCGGCTGCGGATGCTGTGAAGGTCACGTACCGCTCGCGACAACCGAACGTGGAAGGGCAGCTCGCGCCGGAGACGAATCCAAAAGTTGAAAGCGAGCGTGGCAACCCCGCGAAGGCGTTCGCCGCGGCGGCGATCCAAATAGACCAGACGTACGAGCTGCCGCCCGAGACTCACAATCCCATCGAGCTGCATGCGTCCGTCGCCGTCTGGGATGAAACCGGGTTTACGCTGTACGAAACGACACAAGGCGTTGTCAACCATCGCAACGTGATCGCGCAGATGCTCGGCGTGCCGAAGGAGAAAGTCCGGGTCGTCTCGAAATTCCTGGGCTCGGGCTTCGGGTGCAAGCTCTTTCCCTGGACCCAGTCGGCGCTCGCGGCGGCAGCCGCGCGGCAACTCGGCAAGCCCGTGAAGCTCGTGGTCAGCCGGCGGATGATGTTTCAATCCGTGGGGCACCGGCCGCGCGTAGCGCAGCGCATCCGGCTGAGCGCAACGCGCGACGGAAAGCTGACTTCCCTGCGCCAGGATTGGGTGAACCACACGTCGATCCTGGACGACTACAAGGAGAACTGTGGCGAGGCCACGCCGTTCATGTATAGCGTCCCCAATCTGCGCATCACGTCTGCGCTGGCGCGCCGCCACGTGGGCACACCCACCGCCATGCGCGGACCGGGTGCGGTGCCGGGCCTGTGGGCGACCGAGTCGGCGATGGACGAGTTGGCGTTGAAGCTCAAGATGGACCCGGTCCAGCTCCGTCTCGTCAACGAGCCGAAGATCGATGAAGGATTGAAGATCCGGTTTTCTTCCCGGCACATGAAGGAATGCCTTTCGATGGGAGCGCAAAAGTTCGGGTGGTCTAAACGCACCCCTGAAGTGGGCTCGATGAATCGCGATGGTGTGACGCTGGGGTGGGGAATGGCGGCCTGTTCCTGGATAGCGGACCGCTTCGCGTTCATCGCGAGTGTCGAGCTCCGCGATGACGGTACTGCTCGCGTGTCCAGCGCTACGCAGGACATCGGCACCGGTACCTATACCGTCCTCGCGCTGCTTGCCAGCGAGAGGCTGGGCTTGCCGATCGACAAGATCGAAGTCGTGCTCGGGGATACGCAACTTCCCCCCGGCCCTATTTCCGGTGGATCTATGGTGACCGCTTCCGCGGTGCCTGCAGTTTTGGAAGCGGCTGGAAAGGCGATCGATGCGTTGCTTGCTACGGCAGTGCAAGCGCAGGGCTCGAAGTTCGCCGGGCGGAAGGCCTCGGAGCTCGAATACGCGAATGGACTCGTGCATCCTAAGGGCGAGCCCGCTTCGAGCGGCATATCCTTCGCGGACTTTTTACGGATGGGAAATCTTCGTGCGGTGTCCGGCCTGGGTAGTTCCCAGGCAACGTTTGGCCTTGCAACGAAGCCGAAGCTCTCCAGTCACTCGTTCGGCGCGCACTTCGTGGAGGTCACGTGGCACCCAGAGATCGCGCGGTTGCGCGTGAGCCGCGTGGTCACGGTTATTGACGCCGGCCGCATCCTCAACCCGCTCGCCGGGCGCAACCAGATCGAGGGCGCGATCGTCATGGGCATCGGTATGAGCCTGTTCGAAGAGACTTCATACGATCCTCGCAACGGCGCACCGATCAATTCCAATCTCGCCGACTATATCGTCTCGGCAAACGCCGACGTGCCCTCGCTGGACGTCCATTTCGTGGAATTCCCCGACACGAACCTGAACGAGCTTGGAGCGCGCGGCATCGGCGAGATCGGGCTGGCGGGAATGGCGGCAGCCATCGCGAACGCCGTCCACCACGCTACCGGTGTACGCGTCCGCGAGCTGCCGATCAAAATCGAGGACCTCATCGTCTGACATCGCGACGGATATCCGACACCAATGGCCTGATCGGCGGGCTTTTCGTCGGGTCGACGTCAGCGTGACATTTTCGCCGAGGACTGAGATGACAAAGCGTTACTGCCCATCAGGAACAACGTTGCGGCGCGCTCCCGCGCCGGGCGACGATCGCCCGACGCGGGATGCTGCGGATTCCCGCAAGTTGCGCGCGCCCTTAGTCTCCAGCGGAGTGCGCCTCGGCGTAGCAGTTCCGCGAGTCCTCCTTGCAGGCCTTGTCGAACGCGACGAGCGCCTTGCGACGAGCCGCCATCTGCACCTGCGACTTGAATGGCGCGATGATCTGGTCGAGCGTGTACACGACCCCGTTCTTCACGACCCAGTGCACCGCAGCGGCGTACTTGAGGTCCTGCATCGGGTCGCCATCGACGATCGTCAGGTCGGCGAGCTTACCCACCTCGACGGTGCCGAGATCCTTGTCCTTGAAGCTCATCTTGGCGGCATTGATGGTTATGGCCTGGAGTGCCTGGAAATTCGACATGCTCCGCCCTAACGCCATCAGGTTCGAGTGGTTCGTTACGCCCGGCGGGTTGAGCGGCACGTCGGTTCCTTGGGCAAAGAGCGCGCCTGCGGCGATGGCACGTGCGTCGTCGTCGGTCGCGATCTTGAGGGTCGCGAGCTGCGCCGGGGTCCCCGGTTGCATCGCGAGCAGGCTGCTCACGTAGGGAATCGGCATCAGCACGTTGAAGCGATCGCCACCCAGCAGGATCGGGCTCTGTGCTGCGAGGAAGTTGGCACTGAGCGTCTCGGTGAGGTGCACTTGGCCGAGACCGACCAAGGCATTGACGTCCTGGTACGCTACGCCCGTCGGCGACTTCGCCCAGCCATAGCCCATCCGCTGCGTGGCCTGCAGGTGCGTGATCCCTTGAAGACCAGTCGAGGCGCCGGGGTACAAGAGGTGCGTGCCGCTCGGGATGCCCATCTGTTGCGCGAACGCGGCAAAGCGATTCATCGCCGGGATCGGGTCGCGCACGTACGTCTTGATCCAGTCGATGTCGACTGCAGCGTAGCGCGTCACTTCGATATCGGCGATCGCCGCGGTGCGGATCCCGCGCGACATGTCATACGACATGCGATTGCCTTCGAGCAGCGGCGTCGATGTGAAGAGACGGGGGCCGATCAGGTTGCCCGAATCCAGCGCTTCGCGGATCTCGGTGCTCGCGTACACCGGGCCAGCCACCGACTGCACGGACGTGAACCCGTACGCGAACATCGCCGCCCAGACCTGGTTGAACTGGCTGCCCTGGTAGACGTTCAGCGGATGGAAGTGTGGATCCCACAAACCCGGCAGCACGGTCTGCTGCGACGCGTCGATGAACGTCGTGTCCGGCGTTTGCGGACGGTCGAAGTGTGGTCCGATCGAGGCGATCCGATTGCCTTTGATGATGATGTCGACGTTCGCCTTCTCCACAGGCGAGCCGCCCCACCACAGGTGGCCCGCGTGGATGATCGTGGTGCCAGTGGGCGCCGCCGGCGTATAGGTCATGCTGAGCGCAACGTTCTGCTGGCCCGTTCCGTCCGCCTTGATCTTCTTGAGTTGGCCGCTCGCCATGTACATGAGCGTCTGCGAGTCCGACTGCCACGTCGGCGCGTCCGAAGCCTCGTTGGTAATCTGCACTGCGGGACCGGACGGCGAGCCATCCGCGTTGGTCGGCATTATCTTGAGGACGGAGTCGCTGATGAACGCGACCTTCGTACCGTCGGGCGACCACGCGGCTGCGCCTTCCGTGCGATCGGAGATCGCCGCCGGTGCCGGCCCGACGGGATACCACGTCGCCGTCTTGGTCGCGATGTCGATGACCCGCAGCTTGTTATAACCCTCGCGGAACCGCGGATTGACCCGGTCGTTGTCGGTGATCATGAGCTTTGTGCCGTCGGGTGACCACGAAGGCCGGCCGACCTGCGGCTGCGGCGAGAGCTGTGCCACGAGTTGCGTGCGCGTGCGGGTCGCGATGTCCATGACCTCGGTGGTACCTGAGCCGGTCGAGTAGGCGAAACGATCCGCCCCGGGCGAGATTGTGGGCTGGATCATCGAGACGCCCGGGATCATAGCAACGCGCGTGCGCTCGCGCGTGACGACGTCGATCTTGTCGACGGCGAGGGCACCGGCGTTGTTCTTGTCGGTGGACCAGTAGATGAAGCGACTGTCCGCCGTCCAACGCGGATCGGCGTCGCGATCCGTGTCGGTGGTGAGCCGCACCGGCGCTTGGCCGATCTTCATCATCCAGAGGTCGTTCAATGCGATAAATGCGATGCTCTGACCGTCGGGCGAGATCACCGGGCCGTTGATGCCTTTAACGGGCTGCGGCGTGGTGGCGCCGAGGCTCGGTCGAGTCGATAGCGGTGTGATGACCGGCCGACGAAGGACCTGCGTGGCGCTAAACGCGATGGTTTGGACGTTGCCGCCGTTGGAATCCCTCGTAAGGATCTTGCCGGTGCCCGTATAGACGAACTTGTTCGGGCCCATGTACTCCACCGGGAACGGGAAGAGATCTTCGCCGCTCGTGACCACGTTGCCGTTCACGACAAGATTGCCCGCTGTATTCTGGTAGACGAGCCCCTGGCTGTTCGGCGTAAATTGCGGATAGTTGCCGCTGCCGAATTGCGTCGGCGCGGCGCTCAGGTCCGCCGGCATCGTAAAAATCGTGTTGCCGTTGTTGACGAACGCGATCTTTGTGCCGTCGGGCGACACGACCGGGTTGCTCTCCGCCCCGGTGCCCGTCGTTAGCTGCTGCAACGTGCCGCCGAGGGTTACCGACCAGATCTTGTACTGCTTGTCGTTGCTGCGGTCAGAGGAGAAGATCAGCTTACTCGAATCTGGGTACCAGGACGGCTCGCGATCGTCGAACGGTCCGCTCGTCAGCGCATGGAGCTGCGATCCGTCGGACTTCACCACCCAGATCGCGTAGTTCGCGTCAGTGGAATAATTTTGGAACGCAATCCATTGGCCGTCGGGCGACCACGCGGGCTGCGTCGATTCGACGTCCCATGGCGTGATCTTCGTCGCCGTGCCTCCGCTCGCGGGCATGATCCATAGCCCGCCTTGCAGCGAGAGAACTATATTCGCGCCGTCGGGCGACGGGAAGGCGTTCATGTTCGTGCCTTCGTGCATTTCGATGGTGATGTTGTTGGTCGGACCCGGCAGCTGGTTTTGGTTGTCCGCGCCCCCGAAACTCTGTGCGAGCGTGTCGCCGGCGCGCAAGTACGCGGTGCTGCCTACGAGCGCCGCGCACGCGAACAAAGCGACCATGCGAACCGGCATCGTTGAAGCATCGCGCCGCCGATGAAGACTGCGCGTCGCTTCATGTGAAACTTTCGTCTGTTTCATGAATAGTCTCCTCATTAGAGCGTGAAAAACATGTGGTTCAGGAGCTCTCTGACGCGCCGTCCTGCGCTGCGCGTGGAGCCTTCGGGTGCAGTCATGACCTCTCGATTCGATAGTTCGCTACGGAGACGAGGACGCGCATTGCAGCGGATCGCAGCGGCATCGCGATTCGCCGCATGGGTCGCCTGCTTGGCGTCCTTCGATGGAATTGCCGGAGCGTGCTCGCCAACTGCCACGCCACTAAGCGATGGCGTTAGCTGCGGCGGCTGGTCTCCAGCGAAAATCTCCTCCTCAACCTTGTGGACCCAGCTTGTTGTTCTTTTTCCCTGTCAGGTTGGAACAATGCCCTTCTCAGCCTACGTCAGCCGCCGGACGCTCTCTGCTCGACGCGACTAAAATCATCCGACTGTCACGCGCAAAAGTCAATTAGCCCAAGGTCGAGTCGCGAAGCCGCGAACGGCAGCCACATCACGAAGGGTAGCTTCTGCGCGATGCGTGAAAGCACAAAAAAGGATCGTCGAAGGCGCGGCACTCCCGCGTTGCATGCATAATATTGAGTTGATCGCCGGGTCGGTCCGGCAGCGTGCTAAGCGCAATCTCGGCCGAGCAACCCTTGTTGTACGTTCCATCTACATACCCGCCGAAGCTCTTTTCAGCGCCTTGTCGCCCGCGTGCGCCGGTCGAGGGCCAGGCATTACGCCGCCGTTGCCGTGCCGTTCGTAGCGCGCTCGTGCAAGCGCTCGCGTCGTGCGCAACGGTCGCGCTGATGGGCGCGGCCGTTGCCGCGCCGGCGCCTCTCGCGCTCACCGAAGCGCAGCAGCTCGCCATCGAGCGCTCACGGCAGGTAGCTGCGTACGACTCTGCAATCGCCGCGGCGCGCGAGATGGCGGCCGCCGCCGCGCAGTTGCCCGAGCCCACCCTCAAGTTCGGCGTCGACCATCTGCCCATCGAGGGCGCCGACCGCTTTAGCTTCGGGCGAAACGTCAATACGATCACTCGCACCGGCCTCGCCCAGCAGCCGTTGAGCTCCGAAATGCGCCAGGCGCTCGCGGAGCGCTACGCGCGCGAAGCCGATCGCGCCGCAGCGCAGAAGATCGCGTCGAGCGTCGACATCGCCCGTGAGACCGCGCTCGCGTGGCTCGAGTGCTATTACGTCGAGCAGATGACGCGCGTCGCCGCCGATCAACTCAAGTTGGCCCAGGTCGAGGTGGAGGGCGCCGAACGCATGTATTGGGCTGGACGGCTCACGCAAGCGGAGTTCTACGCCACGCGCAGCATGCTCGTCTCGTTTGAAGACAAGGCGAGCGAGCTCGGGCACCGCGGGCGCGCCGCCCGGATCGCGCTCAAGCGTTGGGTGGGTGACGCGGGCGATGCGCCGCTCGCTGCGCTGCCGAACATCGATCGCATCCTGCTGAGGCCCGCAGCGCTCGAAGGGGACCTCACACGGCATCCCGAGGTCGCGCTCCTTCAGAAACAGGAGGACATCGCGGCGAGCGACGTGCGCGTCGCGCAAGCCGACCGGCAATCGCCGCCCGAGATCGCGGCGACGCTCGCGAAGCGCGACGAAGCGCGCGCGGCGCGCGACGAGAAGCTTCGCACGGAAGTGGCGGAAACACGCATCCTGATCGATGAGTGGCAGCACGCACGCGACCGACGCGACCGTTACGCTCGTGAGCTCGTGTCGCTCGCGCGCGAGCGCACGCTGGCGACGCTCGTCGCGTATCGCGGTGGCAAGGCATCGCTCACCGACACGCTCTCCGCTCGCCGTGCGGAGGCTGAAGTGCAAATGCAGAGTGTCGAGATGGAACGCGAGGTAGCGCGGACGTGGACGCGAATCAACTTCGCACTCCCCGATGCATTGCCGACCGCGTCACGCGCGCCTTCGTCCGAGGAGCGCGCGCCATGAGCACCGCCGGGCGGCCCCAAGGCGCTCATTACTCCCTCTTGGGGGGCAGCGAAGCGGCGCCGGCCGCGAGCGTGGGGGTCGTATGAGCCCCCGCGCGTTGGCGATCGGCGGCGCCGCGACGGTCGTTCTCGGGTTCGTCGCATACGCAGCGTTTGAAGCGGGCGTCGAGCGCGGTCGCACCAAGGCCTCGGGTATCGTCGCTGCTTCGAATGCAACGCGCTCTGCGCCATCGGCCGCGGCGAACGCGTCCCCGGCTAAGGCAGGCGACGTCGATCCGTCAAGTGGCAAGCACGTGCTCTACTGGCACGATCCGATGGTGCCGGGGCCGAAGTTCGACAAGCCCGGCAAGTCGCCTTTCATGGACATGGAGCTCGTCCCCGTCTATGCCGACGACGCTCCGGGCGGCGGGGGTGTCGCCATCAACCCGCGCCTCCAGCAGAACCTCGGCGTACGCACGGCGAAGGCCGTAGCGGGGTCGCTCTCTAGCGCGATCTCAGCGGTCGGCAACGTGGCTTACAATGAACGCGACGTCGTCGTCGTGCAGGCTCGCAGCAACGGCTTCGTCGAAAAGCTCCACGTTCGCGCCGCGCTCGATCCCGTGCGCAAGGGCCAAGCGCTCGCGGAGATTTACATGCCGGAATGGGTCGCGGCGCAGGAAGAGTACCTCGCGGCGAAGCGGCTCCGTACCGACGTCGACGCCCTCGCGCTCGGCGGACTCGCGGACGCCGCGGCGCAGCGCATGCGGCTCGCCGGCATGAGCGACGAGCAGATTCGGGAGGTCGACGCCCGGGGCGCCGTGCAGCCGCGGTTCACGATCAACTCACCGATCAATGGCGTGGTGGGAGAGCTTTCCGCCCGCGAAGGGATGACGGTCGCTGCAGGCGCCCCGCTCTTTCGTCTGAACGGGCTTGCGACGGTGTGGGTGAACGCCGAGGTACCCGAGGGGGCGGCGGCCGAGGTGCGTCCCGGCAGCGCCGTCGAGGCGCGCACGCCTGCGCTCCCTGGGTCCGTATTCAAGGGACGCGTGAGTGCGATCCTGCCCGAGGTCAACGCGACCACGCGAACGCTCAAGGCACGCATCGAGCTCGCGAACCCCGGCGGCCGTCTCGTCCCGGGCATGTTCGCGACCATCGATTTCGCGCCAACGCGTCGAAGCGACGTGGTGCTCGTGCCGAGCGAAGCCGTGATCCGGACCGGCAAGCGTACCGTCGTCATTGTCGCCCAGGGGGACGGGCGCTTCGCGCCCGTCGACGTCGCGACGGGCATCGAAAGCAACGGGCAGACGGAGATCCGTAAGGGTGTTAGCGCCGGCGACAGCGTCGTCGTATCAGGGCAATTCCTCATCGACTCAGAAGCGAACCTGAAGGCTGCGACGACGCGCATGGGCGAGATGCCCGCGAACGCTGCGAACGATGCGCGGGCATCGTCGACCGGCGAGCGCAGCGTGGATCACGCGCCCAACGCGCAGCACGGCGCGCCACCGCGCGCTGAGTCAACGCCGTGATCGCGCGGCTCATCCGCTGGTCGATCGACAATCGGCTGCTCGTGCTGCTCGCCACGCTGCTGTTGGCGGCATGGGGTGTCGTGTCGGTCGTGCGCACGCCGCTCGACGCGATCCCGGACCTCTCCGACGTGCAGGTCATTATCCGCACGACGTTTCCGGGTCAAGCCCCGCAGATCGTCGAGCAACAGGTCACGTATCCGCTCGCGACGACGATGCTCTCGGTGCCCGGCGCGAAGGCCGTGCGTGGATATTCGATGTTCGGCGATTCTTTTGTGTACGTCCTCTTCGACGACGGGACGGATCTCTACTGGGCGCGCTCGCGCGTGCTCGAGTACTTGAACCAGGTGCAAACGAGACTTCCCGCGCAAGCGAAGGCATCGCTCGGTCCGGATGCGACCGGAGTCGGGTGGATCTACGAATATGCGCTCGTCGACCGCACCGGACAGATGGATCTCTCGCAGCTCCGTGCGCTGCAGGACTGGTTTCTCAAATACGACCTCAAGACGGTGCCGAACGTCGCCGAAGTGGCGAGCGTCGGTGGCATGGTGCGGCAATACCAGATCGTTCTCGATCCGGATCGACTGCGTGCCTACAACATTCCGCACGGCAAGGCGATCGATGCCGTGCAGCGCGCCAACCAGGAGACGGGCGGCTCCGTCGTCGAGCTCGGCGAGGCTGAATACATGGTCCGAGCGTCGGGCTATCTGCAGTCGCTTGACGATTTCCGACACATTCCGCTCGCCGTCAGCGACGCCGGTGTGCCGATCACGCTGGGCGACGTCGCGCGCGTGCAGGTCGGCCCCGAGACGCGCCGCGGCATCGCGGAGCTCGACGGCGAAGGCGAGGTCGCAGGCGGCATCATCGTCATGCGATCGGGCGGCAACGCGCTCGAAACGATCGACGCGGTCAAGGCGAAGCTCGCGTCGCTCGAGAGCGCGCTGCCGCCGGGCGTCGAAGTGGTGACGACGTACGACCGCTCGAGCCTCATCCGCCGCGCCGTCGACAACCTCAGCACCATACTCGTCGAGGAGTTCGCGGCGGTGGCCCTCGTGTGCCTGGTGTTCCTGCTTCACGTTCGCTCGGCATTCGTGGCCATCGTCTCGCTCCCGCTCGGTGTCGCCATCGCGTTCATCGTCTTGCGGCACCAAGGCATCAACGCGAACATCATGTCCCTCGGCGGCATCGCCATAGCGATCGGCGCGATGCTCGACGCCGCGGTGGTGATGATCGAGAACGCACACAAGCACATCGAGGCGTGGCAGCGGACGAACCACGGAGCGAGTCCCGACCCGCGCACACGCTGGCACTTGATCGCGCAGGCGTCGGTTGAAGTGGGCCCGGCGCTCTTCGTCTCACTCCTCATCATCACGCTTTCGTTCGTTCCAGTCTTCACGCTCGAGGCGCAAGAGGGACGACTTTTTTCACCCCTCGCGTACACGAAGACGTACACCATGGCCGTCGCCGCAGCGCTCTCGGTGACGCTGGTTCCTGTGCTCATGGGTTACTTTATCCGCGGGCACATCCCTGGCGAGCTGGAGAATCCGGTCAATCGCGTGCTCGCCGCCGGGTACCGACCCGCGCTGCGCGCCGTGCTGCGCGCACCGATCGCGACCATCGCCGTCGCGCTCGTGATCGCGGCTTCAGCGCTGTGGCCGGCGAGTCGCATCGGCGGCGAGTTCATGCCGGCGCTCGACGAAGGCGACCTCCTGTACATGCCGTCCGCCCTCCCCGGCATCTCGGCGGGCAAGATGAGCGAGCTGCTGCAGCAAACCGATCGCCTGATCCGCTCGGTGCCGGAGGTCGCGCGCGTGTTCGCGAAGGCGGGACGCGCCGACACGGCCACCGATCCTGCGCCGCTCGAGATGATCGAGACAGTCATCCAGTTCAAGCCGCGTGACGAATGGCGGCCCGGGATGACACCCGAGAAGCTCGTCGCAGAGCTCGACCGCACCGTGCGCGTGCCTGGTCTCTCCAACGTGTGGCTGCCGCCTGTGCGCGCGCGCATCGATATGCTAGCCACCGGCATCAAGAGTCCCGTCGGCGTGAAGGTGGCCGGTGCCGATCTCGGTAAGATCGACCACGTGCTTGTCGACATCGAGCACGTTGCGAGAGAGGTTCCCGGCGTGAGCTCCGCATTCGCCGAGCGTCTCTCAGGGGGACGCTACATCGACGTGCGCATCGACCGTGCGAGCGCCTCGCGCTACGGCTTGAACATCAGCGACGTTCAAAGCGTCATCGCGGCCGCCGTGGGTGGGGACAACATCGGAGAAACGGTCGAAGGCCTGCAGCGCTTCCCCATCAACGTGCGTTACCCCCGTGATGCACGCGATTCAGTCGAGGCGTTGCGGCGGCTGCCCGTGCTGACCCAGCGCGGCGCACAGCTTCGCTTGAGCGATGTCGCGAGCATTGCCGTGACGGACGGACCTTCGATGCTCAAGAGCGAAAATGGCCGTCTGTCCGGTTGGGTATACGTCGATGTCCGCGGGCGCGACCTCCGCTCCGCCGTACGGGATCTGCAACGCGCCGTCGCCGATCAAGTCAAGGTGCCGCCCGGTTATTCGATCTCCTGGTCGGGTCAATTCGAGTACCTCGAGCGTGCGACGCAGCGCTTGAGGATCGTCGTGCCGGCAGTGCTCGCCACCGTGTTCGTGCTGCTCGTCGTCGTGTTCCGCCGTGCGAGCGATTCCTTGATCATCATGGCGACGCTGCCGTTCGCGCTCGTCGGCGGTCTGTGGCTCATGGACCTCCTCGGCTACGACATGTCGATTGCCTCGGTGGTCGGTTTCATCGCGCTCGCGGGTGTCGCGTCCGAGATCGGTGTCGTCATGCTCGTGTACATCAACTCCGCGATCGACGCGCGCAAGGCGGCTGGCACGCTCGCGGACGAGCATGCACTCGCCGATGCCATCGTCGCCGGCGCTGCGCTTCGCGTGCGGCCGATCATGATGACTGCCTGCGTCGTCATCGCCGGTTTGTTGCCCATCATGTGGAGCAGCGGAACAGGTTCCGAGGTCATGCGCCGCATTGCCGCGCCAATCATAGGGGGGATGACCACAGCGCTCGTCCTCTCGATGTTTGTCGTGCCTGTAGCGTGTCTGGTTGTGCGCCGTTTGCCGATCCGCTCGGCGGAGGCGCAAGCTCGCCGCGCCTCCGCCGAGCGCGCCGGCGCGACGCATCCGGAGATGAACAAGAGCTGAGCTGCTCGGGGCCCGGAAAGCGCGCACAAATTCACGTGGCTCGTTCGCAAGGATAGCCCGGACGAATCACCACGAAAAGGTTCTGGTGCATCTGCGGAGTGGAGTTGTGAAGCTGCTTGGCAATTCAACTGGCGTAGTTTTGAAACGGTCGAGCGCCATTTGAGTATATTGGCCGACCTCGATGAGGTAGCCGTCGGGATCGCATCGATCATGGTGTGGGAGTATTTGCGGATCACGCCGCGACGACGTTCGGACCTCATTCAGTTGGGGCTGTCAATCGGTCTGCCAACAGCGCGGTACTCATCACGCACTTGGCTCGCCTTCCGATACTGTGGAAGAATGTTCTCTTCCGGAGTGGCAGGAACGAGAGACCACAGGAACGGAACCGAAGCCGGCCATGCGACACTCTCTGGCGCCTCCGGCGCCAGCCTCGTCAGCCGATTCGGTCGATCCCTGAAGCGGTAGAGGTCATATGCGGAGCAGCGCCCAACGCGGTAGCACGACGCGGATGGAACTGCAGGCGCAACGGCAGGCAGCGCGTACATTTCGTCGAGATACGGAACAACCCGCATCATCGTCGGCCCGATGGGAGGACCGGCGACAGAAGCCGGCTGGCCAGATGCGCTTAGTCCTTGCGCTGCGGCCGACATTGACAACAGGACCCCAAGCGCACTGGGAAGAGTGAAAGCGCGCGCCCGGCTAGGCGTCCCCTCGGTGCACCATGCTCTCGCACGTTCGATGGCACGAACAGGCCGACCACGTCCGCCAAGCAACCGAAGGCTGGTTCGCACCAGAAAGATCACCCTGCGATCATGGCACAGCTCGGCGCAACTCGCGCACTTACGGGTCAGTCTATCTGAGATCGAATATTTGTGGAGCACAATCGCCTACCCGGACCGCACTCGATCGGTATGCCTGGCGCCGGCATCCACCACTGCCCCAATCCGGCGTGTACAGCGTCGCCGGCTTGACTCGCGGCTGATGGTGGGAGGTTGTCGAGGCGCTGCTTCACCGCGCCCGTGACAGCGGTCGCCTATGTCGCCGCATGAAGAACCGGCCGACAAGTGTGTGTCAGCGTCGCTCGGCACGTACCAAAGATCATCACGACCTCGTGCGTCGCCGGGCGGTCTCCATCAGCCACTCGTGGGTGCCGATGGCTTCCGGACCGGTCGCGTTGGCTGCTGGGCGCATCTGGACGTAATCGCCATTGGGCTGCATCTCCCACGCCTGTCGGCGATCGCGCAGGTTGACCTCAAGGATTTCCCACAGTCGCTCGCGCAGCACGCGGTCTCGAACGGGGGCGGCCGCTTCCACGCGACGCGACAGGTTACGATACATCCAATCCGCTGAACCGATGTAAAAGTCGCCCTCCAGCGGGTTCTCGCTACCGTTCGCGAAGTAACAAATCCTGGCGTGTTCCAGGAATCGACCTACGATCGAGCGGACGCGCACGTTCTCAGTCCAGCCGGCTATGCCAGGTACGAGGCAGCAAACCCCCCGGACAATCAGGTCAATGGAAACGCCGGCCTGCGAGGCTGCGGCCAAGGCACGACAGATGGCGATATCTTCAACCTGGTTCAATTTGGCCACGATGCGCGCCGGACGGCCTGCGCGCCGATGCTCGATCTCGCGTTCGATCATCGACAGGAACCGCTCGCGCATGTTCATGGGCGCGACCAGCAGCTGCTGGAACGCCGGCGCGAGCGACCTCCCGGTGAAGTAGTGGAACAAATTGACGATATCGGCGCAGAGGGCCGCATCGCAGGTGAACAGCCCGACGTCCGCATAGAGGCGCGCGGTCTTGATATGGTAGTTGCCGGTTCCGATGTGGGCGTAGCAGCGCAGTGCACTCCCCTCCTTGCGAACGACCAGGGCGAGTTTCGTATGCGTCTTGAGCCCTCTCACGCCGTAGACGACATGAGCCCCGACCTTTTCGAGCTCCTGTGCCCAATGCAGGTTGCGCGCTTCATCGAAGCGAGCCTTGACCTCGACAATGCAGGCAACCTGCTTTCCCGCTTCGGCCGCGCGAATCAGCGAGCGCACGAATGGCGTGTCGTCGCCGACCCGATAAACCGTCATCTTGATCGCGATGGTCTGGGGATCAACCGAGGCGGCGTCGATGAATCGCTCGACGCTGGCATCGAAGCTGTCGTAGGGGTGATGAACGAGAATATCGCCGGCGTTGATCGCGGCGAAGATGTCGGCGTCCTCGTCGTCGAGCCTCATCGGTGGAAGCGGCGTCCAGTGCGCATCGCGCAGCGCCGGTATATCGATACTGGCTAGTTGAAGAAGATCGTTATAGTCGATCAACCCCGGAAGCTCATACGTATCGTCCTCGGTCAGGTCGAAGCGTTCCATGAGCTGGCGGCGAATCTCCGGCAACGCGCCCGGCGAAAAATCCACTCGGACGACCGGTTGAAACCGGCGCTCCCGAAGCGCGTCGAGCATGGTTTCCCGCATCGAGTCGCCGTCATCGTCATCGAGCTCCAGTTCGGCATTGCGCAGGATGCGAAACAGGGTCGCGTGCACGATCTCCATCCCCGGGAACAGCTTCGCCGCGTTGTGCCGGATAAGATCCTCGACGTCGACGTACCATCGTTCGCCGGGTGGAACGTCGGTCTTGACTGACACGTACTGCGGCAATCCGGTCGGACTCTTGACTCGCACGGGCACGTATTCGTCCGATCCGGGGGCTCGCAGTATGAACCCCCAGTTGGTCGAAAGGTTGGACATGAAAGGAAACGGGTGGGTGGGGTCGAATCCGAGGGGCGTAAGCGCGGGAGAAATATGGGAATCGAAATGACGGCCGAGCTCGTCGTGCTGGGCGTCGCTCATCTCGCCACAGGTGGCGATAACGATGCCGTGCTGCCGCAAAGCGGGTCGCAGTTCGTCCGAAAAACAGGCCGCCTGCGCCGCGAGCATCTCGAGGACTGTGCGGCGGATCGTCGACAAATGCTCGCGCGCGTCTTCGGCACGTGCACCTGGATCATCCTCGTCCGCGACCTGGGCCTTGCCGCGAAGTACACCCATTCGCTTCATGAAGAATTCGTCGAGGTTCGACGTGAAGATCGCGAGAAACTTCAGCCGTTCGAGCAGAGGCGTGCGCGGGTCCTGCGCCTCGTGCAGGACCCGGCGATTGAACTCCAGCCAAGCCAGATCGCGGTCGGTCCATGCGCTCGCGAGCAGATCGTCGCGTGGTGTCAGCCGGGTAGTGTCGGGAACGTCGCGGGGGTTCATGTGTGCCTTGAATGGGTGCTCGAATTTCGCCCCTCAGCTAGGGCCGTCGGGAGGGCTGCTGTGCCGAGAAGGGCCGCTTGCGCTGTTTGGCCGCGGACGTGTTACAGCATTGTGACAGTCGATCGTATCTTCGTTGATTGCGTCTTGACTACGACAGGTTGAATCGGGCATTGATGTCACTCCAGACGGGTCGATCTGTTTGCTGCCATACGAGGATCGTAGTCCAACGATCGATTCCAGCTCCGCCCGGAATGCCGAGAATTATGAATCACTCCGCAATTCGGCACACGGAAAATCATGATATGCGCCATGTATCGGTTCGATAACGATCGGCACCCAGGGTTCCAGCTGGGCTTTGTGATTATCCCGTTAGCGACTTAGTGCCGCAAACTCCATCGCTTCGGCAAGATTTCTGCCTGAACTCGATGTCACAAAGCGCTACCGCGTCGATTCATCCAGCAAAACAAAATGGTACAGTGACGTTACTTTCGCATCATCGTAGGCTGCGTTTGACTTACCGTGCCCGCTTCAACATCACCGCCTTATATCATTCGCCCTTCGCCGACGCATGGGCGCGGCATCTTCGCGACGCGAACCATTCGCAAGGGAGCGCGCATCGTCGAATACCGGGGCACACGGTTAGCGCCCGGCGCGGCCGACAAGCGTCCGCCGAGTAATGCGGCGGATCCTTACCACACTATGCTGTTTACACTCTGCGATGGCACCGTCATCGATGCGAGCCTGCGTGGGAACGCTGCGCGATGGATTAACCACGGCTGCGATCCGAATTGTGAGGCGATCGAATACGATAAGAGCCGTGTGTTCATTTGCGCGAAGCGCACGATTCGCGCGGGCGAGGAATTGCGGTACGACTATCGCCTCCAGTATGAGGGCCGAATGAGCAAGCGTGCGCAACGCGCGTTCACCTGTCGCTGCGGTGCGCGGCGCTGCCGCGGCACCATGCTGTGGATCGTTACCCGAAGGGATAGATGCGACTGAGATGCTCAGGCGAGCCGTAGCAAGCGGTTGGCGGAGGCGCGCAGCGCGGTGAGCGACGGCAGCGTCGCGAGTAACGAGCCGGCGACTAGCAGCGCGAACAGCAACCACGCTTCTGGCGCGCCCGGTACCGCAACGCCGTGCGCCGGTATTCATCGACTTCGTGCGAACGACCGACAGCTGGCCGCCACGACGTACGTACGTTACCGCAGCACGATGGCGGATTGATGACAGTGCATCTTCTGGCGTCTTCTGCCGCCACGTTCTTCGAGGAACGGGAGAGAAGACGCGGTCGCCCAGCAATAGCCTCGGGCGGAGTCGTTTCGTACGTAGCCCAAGCCACACGTCTTGAGCGTCCGCCTAGCTCGTTTGAAACGATCAGCTTTCCCTCTTCGTAAACAGAAGAGGTCCGGCGCGCGCGAAAGCGCGCTCAAGGGTGGCGCGTTATCGCTATTCGGTCAACGGCAAAGCGTTCCGGCAGGCATCAACGGCAGGAGCAGGGCCACGTCGCGGAAGTCGACCACGCCGTTCCCGTCCGCATCCGCAATGATCGAATACCCGGGGTCGCCGCGATGCTTGCCGAAAGCGAGCTTTGTAGTCTTGATCTCCTGGCAGATCACCGTGGCTTGTGCGACACGCTGTAACTGTCCTGCAATGTCCGGTGAAATTCCGAGGTCCGCCGCGACGCGTTCATTCGCGCCGAGATTCATCGGCGCAGCGCCGGTGATGGTGGCGAACAGTACGAGGCCGCTCAGGTAAGCGCCGTACGAACTGGGATGATAGCCAATCGGCGTCGTACAGCAAGCGAGTGCGGGATCGCTGTCCCAAAGATCGATCTGGCCCGCCGGCTCGACGGCAAGGTAGGGGTTGCGCATGGCAATGCCTGTTTCGATGGCGCGAAGCCAGGCATCACCTGCAGGCGCCACGCCGGCAACGGCGGGATTTTGCGCCGCGACCGCGAAGTAGGCGTTGTGCAGATCGTCGGTCATCGTCTCGATAGGGTCGCCAACATAGGGCGCATTGAGCCCTCCGGGAGGGCTCGTGCTGCTGCCGAAGATCGGTGCGGCAGGGTTGTCACTCGCATAGGTATACGAGGCGAGCGGTTGGGTTTCGTAGAGATAGATTTCGGCGTTGGAGCGGCCGGCCGCATGATCGCTCGCGAGAATGGCCGCCGTGAGATTGTTCACGCCTGCCTGGAAATTGGCGAAGACGCCGCGGGTCGCGGCGCCGGTATCGGTGACCGCCGGCAAGGGAAGGAAGCTCTGTTCCTGCAACACCACGATGTCCCACTTAGCGTCGGCGATGACCGCCCGGCGCGACGCCTGGTTATTGAATCCGGCGAGCAGCGTTGCCGCGCTGATCGTGTCGAGCGACACGTCGTAGTCGAGGCCCGCTTCGACAGTAAACTGCTTGAAGATTCCCGGGATTCCGCCATACGGGCCGTACTCCGACAGCGTAGTTGTAGTCGGCAGTGGCAGCATGGGAACCGGCGGGGGAAACGGCGTGGGCGGCAATTCCGCCGCCGAGCAGGTCGCGATGGTTAGGCACTGCAGGTCGTGCACGTTGGCGGCGTTGTACAAGCGTACAGGGTCGTAGCGGCCGTTCGTGAAGCTGTTGCCCACAAACAGGATGTGGATCGAACTCGCGAATGCCCATGGGGCACACAGGAGCGCGCCGACTGCCAGCACCACGAGCCGTGCAAGGCTGCGGAGTTCGAGAACCCTGTTCGCATCGGATCCGCTGCGCAGTGCAGTCGGCCCTATCCGTAATGCCCGTGTGCGCGCCGGTGCGCCCATAATATCCTCCGCCTTCGCTAGTCGCCGTATTTGAGATTGATGCGCCGCTGGGTCGTTTAGCCACAAGCCGCAGCTTCATCCTTAAGGGATCTTTCTGCGAACTTGCGGCGCGCATCTTCCAAAGCGGATGCTAGGGCAGGCCAGACCTATCGTCAAATATATCTTTGCTAGCTAGTCATATGTTTGAAATATCGGTCGATCAGCTGTTCGTTTCCGTCTTGCGATCGCTTTTCGGGTCGCGACACGTTGCCATTCGACGCACGCTCAAGCGTTCGGCGCCGAATTCGGCAACAGCAGTGCTGCCGACGTATTTGGTACGCTGCTTCGGAATGCTGGCCACCTTGTTCGTCACGTCGATCAATGCGGCGTCGCCGGAGATCTCCAACGCATCAACGCAGCGCTACCCGCAAAAGACGATTCACTTGATCGCCGTTTACACGCCTGGAGGACTGGTGGACCTCGTCGCTCGTATCATCGGAACAGCTTTAGCGGAGCAACTGGCAACGCCCGTGATCATCGATAACAAAGCCGGCGCCGGCGGAAGGATCGGCATCGAAGCAGTCGTCAAGGCTCCGCCCGATGGATATACGCTAGGTTTGGGAACGACGGGCCCTCTGGCGATCGAGCCCGTGCTCGATCTGGGCCTCGCCTACGATCCCCGTCGCGACGTGGCGCCCATATCGCTCATTGCCAGCGCACCGCAGACGCTCGTTGCGCACCCGAGCGTGCCTGCAGCCAACGTGCGCGAGCTGATCGCGTATGCTCAGGCCAACCCGGGAATGCTCAACTACGCGTCGCCCGGTGTCGGTACAACTGGACACCTCGCCGGTGAGCTTTTCAAATCGCTGGCGGAGATCGATATCGTCCACGTCCCTTACAAGGGCAACCAAGAAGCTCTCAAGGATCTTGTTGCCGGTCGTGTGCAGCTTCTCTTCAGTCCGCTGGCGACGGTATTGCCGTTCGCGAAGAGCGGCAAATTACGCGTATTCGCCGTGGCCGGCTACGAACGATCGGCCCTGCTGCCGGAGGTTCCCACGATCGCCGAAGCCGGCGTGCCGGGTGCCGAAGTGGTAGCGTGGTACGGGCTCATCGCGCCGCGCGGTACCTCCGCCGTCGTGATAGCACGATTGAACTCCGAGGTTGCCAGCGCGCTCGCGCGCTCGGACGTTCGTACACATCTTCAGCAGCTCGGCGCGGAGCCAATGAGCTCGACATCGGAGGCGTTCGCGGATCTTATCCGCGACGAGATGCTCAAGTGGCGCGCGATCATCGTCAGGGCCAGGATTGGCCCCAATTTTTAGCGCCAAGATCTAATCATCGAGCGCGAGAATGGGTGGAAAGTACGCCTTGGCGACGCGTTCGTCGCGACGGCACTTCCGCCCCGGTGCCCCATGCCTTGGCTAAGTTCTTGCCCAACGCAATAAAGCGCATCGCGGCCGGATTCGTTTCGTCTTCTCGATAGGCCAAGGTCATTGGCGCCGCGAGTTGCGAGTTGCGCAACGGGCAATAGGCCACGCTCTCGGCATGGAAGCCACGCATCGAGGCCGGCACGACGGAAATGCCGAAACCCGCGGCAACGAGGCAGATATTGGTCAGCATGCGATCAACTTCAGCGACAATGCGGGGGGTGAAGCCTTGTTCGCGGCATGCGCTGATGAAATCCGCGTACATACCCGGCGCCCCCGGGCGCCGCACAAGAATGAAGCCTTCGTCGCGCAGCGCGCGCAATGAGACCGCCGTTGTGACGCTCTTGCGCGTGGTGGCGAGCGCATGCCGAATCGGCAGCACTACGAGCATCGGCTCGTGCAGCAGAGAATAGAAAGCGACGTCAGTCGGTCGGGACACGGGTGCGCGAAAAATGGCAGCCTGCAGGGTCCCCTTCGCGACCCAATCGGTAAGCTCTGCCGCGTTGCTTTCGCGGACATCAAGCGACACTCCGGGATGAGCGTCACGGAACGCATGGATAAGATGTGGCACCAGCGCATGTGCCGCCGCGGACGTGCTGAAGCCCACGGAGATGCTGCCTTCGACGCCGACCGCGATGCTCGCAGCACGGCTCGCCGCGAGCTCCACCTGGCGAAGTATCGTCTGCACATCATAGCGAAATGCGGTGCCCGCGACCGTCAGTTCCACGCCTCGCGCAACACGCTTGAAGAGCTGCGTCTTGAGCTCGCGTTCGAGAGCCTTGATCTGCTGGCTCAACGGCGGCTGCTGGATGCCGAGCTTCTCGGCCGCACGGGTCATGTTCCCCGCGTCGGCGACTGCCATGAAATATCGCAGGTGCCGTAGCTCCATGTGTGCTCCGTTGTCGTGAGGACGCTGCAGACAGCCATATTCTTGGCGTCTGGATAGCGATCCTCTGAAATATTTTACCTGAGGTTTGCTTGCCCGCTATATTGGACTCTTCTCGAATCCACGTGCGAAACCCTGAGCCTTTTCCATGTTCAGACATGCCCTTCACCTAGTCCTTGCGCTGATGTTGGCCATCGAGGCACACGCCGCGGAAGATAGCGCCAAGCCCGAGGTACGCTGGCAGCGCGTCGACCTGGGACGTGCGCCATCGACGTACCCATTCGCGCTCTACAGCAGCAAGACGCTCGACGGCGACGCGGGTCGCATCGTCCAGGCAATCGTTGTGTTGCACGGGCTGCAGCGGAACGGCGACGACTACTATCGCGCGGCCTACAAGCTTCTTATGTCGAGCGGCGCCGAACCGGAAAGCACGCTGCTGATCGCTCCGAATTTCTTCGCTAGCGCCGACGCGGAAAAATTCGACCTGACGGGCATTCCAATCTGGAGCACGCAGGGGTGGATCGCCGGTGAGGACTCGCTCGTCGGGCCGCCTGCGCTCAGCTCGCTCGACGTGCTGGACGACCTCGTGGCCCGTCTCGCTGAGCGTAAGCGCTTTCCTGCATTGAAGCATATCGTCGTGGTCGGACATTCGGGCGGCGCGCAGATGGTCCAGCGCTACGCGGTGCTCAATGCCGCCGACGAAAAAGTCCGCGCCAGCGGCATCGAACTGAGCTACGTCGTGGCCAACCCTTCTTCGTATCTGTATTTCACCAACGAGCGGCCGGACGGCGACTCATTCAGGCCTTACAACACAGTCTGGTGCCCCAATTACAACGACTACCGCTACGGTCTCGACAACATGATCCGCTACGGAAAAGGGCTCGAGGCGATGCAGCTCTTCCGTCGCTATGCCGCGCGCAACGTCACGTATCTCTTAGGCAGCAACGACACCGATCCGCGCCATCCGGTGCTCGACAAGACTTGCGGCGCCGAAGCCGAAGGCCCTAGCCGCAACGCGCGCGGGCGGGCCTACGTTCGTTACGAGGGCTATCTCGCCGGCTCGTCGATAACCCTCGATCATCGTGCGTACGAAGTGATTGGGGTCGGCCACGATCAGGAACGCACGCTGAGCTCGCAATGCGCAACTGCACGGATCTTTGGCACGCGGCGGCCGAACACTGCCGGTGCGACCTGCCAGGCCCTGATGTCGCCATAGCGATCAAGCGAGTTCGCTGCGCTTAACGGCGACGAGGGAGGCGAGCTTGAGTCCCTGACCTGAGGAGCTCATGGCGGTCCCTTCAAGCAGCTTCCGGTCATAGGCGTGGCACTCAGCTTTGGTCGCCGTCGTCGGGGGCAGGTCACTGTAGTCTGACACCCCTGAGATGTCCCAGCTAGATATCGACGATACCAAGGTCCTATAGCCTTCGCTATGGTCTAGGGTGTAGGTTCAGACTCAGATCGACTGACGCCGCGCCCGACCTCGTCAGGAAGGCTGCGAAAATCGGCGGAGCAAGATTAGGCGCTGATGCTTTTTTTGTGAATTGACCGCATCCAAAGATCGAGCGGTCATTCGGAAAATAGACCAAGAACTTGGTCATTCAAGGATATTCACATGGCTAACAGACCGACCAGTTTTGCGCTCCATATCCGTCCTTTGTTCACAGACGGCCAAAAGCAATGTATGTCCAGAACGATTCCGCTTGACGACTATAACGTCATGAAAGCGAATGCTGAGCTGGTCTTTACTCGGCTCTCGGATAAGTCCATGCCGGCGGATAACACGCGGCCGTGGCCTGACGAGTGGATCGCACTTTTCCGCCGCTGGATCGATGAAGGGACCGCGCCGTAGTTTGGGTTGGGAAAATGAGGTTGCGACTAGCCAACGATCGTGCTCACGACGAGGTCGTCATCCAGCCCACGGGGCCGGACTTCTGATCATCCCAATTGCCGAGGATTTCTTGGCCGACAAAGACGTTTGCGGCATCGTGCTGGAACTGCCCAGCTCGGCTCTGGGGAAGAAAGAGGTTGGCCTGTGGGCACGCACACTGGTCCAGGCGGCGGGCGACGGCGGAGGTTGGCTGCAGGCGGAGCGCGGCGCGCGGCCCTTACAATTTACCTTCCTTGTCGGCGAGCAGAACGAGGTCTATCTCGCCGCGGAGCCGGCGGACGATGCCCGTTTCGTCCCTGTCTTCGCGCATGCGCTGGAGCATACGGGTGGGTATACGCCGGAGGAAGCAAGGCGGGTGGCAGGCACACTGCTGCCGGACCTCCTGCGCTATGACCCCACGCGCCCGGCGTCCTTCCCGCACAATGGCCGCGCACTCAGCGACGACGCCGCCGATACCTTCCTGGCTATCATCACCAACGGGAAAGTGACGGGAGATGGAGTAGGCCCGCACGGCGATCTGCTCGCCGAGTTTCCTTACCTGGGGCCGCCTCACAACGACTCGCGCTAATAATAGACTGGGACATTCAATTCTGCCCGTGGTGCGGCGCGGACCTGCTCCGACAGTCTCAGCATGTTGCCGACCTTCCAGCGGAAAAGTGCTTGTACGTAGCGCTGATCCACAGCTGTCTTTAGCGAGTGCGTTGTAATTTGAGGCGGCGAAGCAATTGGGCATTTGCAGCAACAATGATGGTAGAAAGACTCATTGCTATTGCGCCCACGCTCATGGGGAGATCGAGCCCCGACCGAACGAGAAGACCTCCCGCAATGGGAATGGCGATCAGGTTATAGGCTGTCGCCCAGACGAGATTCTGGATCATCTTCCTGTAGCTCGCGCGTGAAAGCTCGATTGCCCCAACGACGTCGCGCGGATCGCTGCGGACGAGCACAATGCCGGCGGATTCAATGGCGACATCCGTGCCCGCACCGATGGCGATTCCCACGTCTGCGGTCGCTAATGCCGGTGCGTCGTTCACCCCGTCACCCACCATCGCGACCTTCTTCCCGCCGGCCTGAAAACGCGTTACCGCCGAGGCCTTGTCAGCCGGGAGAACCTCGGCTGCAACCTCGTCGATTCCGATACGTCGGGCGACTGAATCGGCAACCGCCTTCGAATCCCCGGTAATCATCGCGACCCGGATACCAAGTCGATGAAGTTCGTTGATGGCTGCACTGGATTCCGGTCGGATCTCATCTTCAACTGCGAAGGCTCCGAGTAGTCGACTTTGAGCGACGACGTAAAGAACCGTCTTCCCGTCGGATGCCCAGGTGGTTGCCAGTTTCTCGATTTCCGGCGGCGCCGTTACTTTGGCCTCGGTCAAGAGGCGAGGTCCACCGATTGCGATCTTTTCGCCCCCCACGAGCGCCTCCGCTCCTCGACCAGGCATTGCCACGAAGTTCGCGCTGGACAATTGACTCACGCCTCGGCGCTTGGCTTCGGCGGCGATTGCCTTGGCAAGTGGGTGTTCTGAGTTGGATTCGACAGCAGCAGCACGCGCGATCAAATCGTCTTCGGTCGTGCCCTGTGCAGTCGCGACTTCCGACACGGCTGGTGAACCGCGTGTGAGGGTGCCGGTCTTGTCGAAAATAACCAAGTCCAGATTCCGGGCACGTTCGAGCGCGAGTCGATCCTTCACCAAGAGGCCATTCTGCGCCCCCAGTGATGTTGAGATGGCGATGACCAACGGAATCGCCAGTCCAAGAGCATGCGGACACACAATGATAAGCACCGTTGCCGTTCGAATGAGGGCATGTTCTACGTCATCCGACATCGACCAGTAGGCGAACGTGATCGCGCCGGACACGACCGCCACGTAAAACAGGATGGCTGCGGCGCGGTCAGCGAGCGCTTGTGTCCGCGAGCCAGAGGCCTGCGCCGCGGCGACGAGGCGCATAATTCCGGAGAGGGCGGTTTGATCTCCGATTGCCGTGACGGCGACGCGAAGACTTCCGCCGCTGGCAACAGTTCCCGCAACGACTTTGTCTCCTGTTCCCTTCGGTACCGACTTGGACTCGCCGGTGATCATGGACTCGTCAACATCGGCAGCACCTTCGATGACAGTACCATCTGCTGGAACACGGGCTCCGGGTCGGACACGAATAATGTCGCCGACGCGCAACTCCGAGAGTGAAACTGACTCGGTGTCTGCGCCCCTTATGCGTTCAGCGGTGTCCGGAAGCAGGGCGGCGAGTGCACTGAGCGCGCCGCGAGCCTGGGAAATTGCCCTCATTTCCAGCCAGTGACCCAGGATCATGATCGTAATCAACGACGCGAGTTCCCACCAAACGTCAATTTCAAAGAGGCCGAACGTTGCCGCGATCGAGGTGCCAAAGGCGACTATGATCGCCAAGCTGATCAACGTCATCATGCCCGGCTCGCGATCGGCAAGTTCGCCTCGTGACCCGCGGATGAACACGAGGCCACCGTATCCAAAGATAATGGTTCCGAGAATGGCGGGGATAAATCTCGAGCCGGGGAAGGATGGTGCGGAATATCCCAGCCAGTGTTGCACGTCGCTGGACCAAAAGACGACGGGAATAGTGAGGGCGAAACTCAGCCAAAACTTGTCACGAAACATCGCCACCGAGTGCCCGGCATGGCGGTCGTGGCTCCCGTCCATATCGGACATCTTGTGACCGCCGTGTCTGATTTGCGAGAGACGAAAACATGAAGCTCACGCTTCATGTTTTCTGTCTAGACTGGGAATGGTGCCTCAGGTATCGGTCTCGCGGGTGTTAGCCGCCGAGGTCCACGCTTCTAGGCCTCCAACAAGCGGGCGCACCCAAGGGTACCCACGGCCCAGGAGCAGCCGCGCGGCTTTCGCTGCCGAAGCTTCATTCGGACACCCACAGTACAAGACGATCTTTCGATCGCGCGGCAGCTCATCGCGGCTAGCTTCGATCGCGTCGAGAGAGATCGCAATCGCGTCAGGAATCCTCCGCGGGTTGATCTGCTGCGTTGTCCGTCCGCGGACATCAACCACGAGCGGTCGCTCGCCTGCGGTAATCAGCGCCTGCAGTTCATCCACGGATATACGTGAGACATCGGGCGCGCGGGCTACGCGACGGCGCCACCACCGCCACGCGATATACATCGCGAGTGTCGCGATTACAGCTACCATGGTTTGCCAGCCGAGGGTCCGTAGCTCCCGCAGCGCCCAGTCGATCTGATTCCGTAAGAGAATCCCCGCCCCGAGCACTACGAGGCCATACAACGCTGCGCCCGCAGTCGTAAGGGCGAGGAACTTGCCCCACGTCATCCCCAGCGCACCGGCGAGCGGCGGCGCGACCAATGAGACACCAAGCAAGAAACGGCCCACGACGAGCGACGACCAGCCCCATCGTGCAAACACTGTTTCGGTACGCGACACGCAAGTATCGGCGGTAAGTGAAAAGCGGCACAAAAACTTGAGCACGCCGCCACCGTAACGCCGCCCGGCCGCGAACCATACCGAGTTGCCGATCAGCATGCCCGCTACGATCGCGGTGATAAGGAGCAGAAGGTCGCCGGCACCGTGCGTCCCGCGCGCAGCCAAGACCAAAGCAGTGGGCATGACGGGCAGCGGCACGCCTAGCTCGTGCAGCAGCGTATTGGCTGCGAGAATCCAAAAAGACTGGAACGCGGTAAGTTCACTCATTGCGCTTTGCGCGAATCGCGTTCGAGGGATGCGCGCATGCTACATCACGACATTGTCAACTTAGGCTGGGGATGATGCAATAACCGTCAAGTCCAGCTGAGATTCCCAGCCTCGATCAGGCGAGCCTGGGTGCCATCGAATACTCATGACGAAGTCCACCCCAGCACCGACTGTGCGAGCACAGCAACACCCTCCCCCAGTCAACTTCGGTGTGATTTCAACGGACCTCAGAGCTTCGAGCCGCCATCGACGCGCAGCGTATCGCCGGTGATCCAGCGGGCCTCATCGGAAGCGAGAAAGACAATGGCAGCGCCAATGTCGTCTGGCTGGGCCATGCGCTTGAGCGCCTGGATGCCGAGCGTGAATTCCCGTCCTGCATCGGTCTTGGCAAAGCTGGACATGTTGGTCGGAACCACGCCCGGT
>DATMNH010000089.1:0-3332 GCA_035568975.1 Casimicrobiaceae bacterium | reverse complement strand
GGCCAGAAGCGCGGCCTTCATCCGCCGAGCGCGTTGATCGCGATCACGAGTGCCGTGCCCACCCCGACCATCATCAACCCGACTCTCCAGCTCCCGTAGCCTGCGTAACGCCCGAGCGCGAGACCACCGACGAACAGCATGGCGAGCGCGATGGCGCGCGAGACGCTCTTCGCTGTTGCGACATCCTGGATTAGCGCGAAGGGCAGCACGACAGGAAATGTCGCCGCGACCACGATCAGGAATATCGCCAGGGCAGCGAGCAGGTCATCCCACCCCAGAGTCGGTCGCGCCGGTACGGAGGACAGCGCGACGATTCGTCCGCGGATTGCCTCGAGCTCCGCTGGCGAGACGAGGCTTGCCGCGCCCCGTGACAGCAAGCCCTCGAGGAGCCTGCGGCCGGTTGCCGCGTCCGGGGCCGCCCGTACGGAGTGCACGAGCATGAGTGACCTGCCGCGATCTGTCACAGTGCGAACCAGGTACATGATCGCGTCGACGAGTCCCCAGGCGAGGTTGCAGCCCAGGGCAGCAACGAACATGTCCCTGATCTGTGCGCGCCCCGCCTCCGCCACCGACACGGCGCCGACGAAGGTGAGCGCCATGAACAGGCCGAAGAGCATTTCCGATACCCGGTCCACGGGACTGAGCACCGGCTCGCGGGTCGCCTCTTCTGGTTGGATCTCTCCGTTCATTGTCATCCTCTGTCGTCCCTTGCTCCCCGCCCGACCATCAGCTCAAAATCGAGCGTTGCGTCGACCTGCGAGAGCGCGAATCCGCGCATGCAGTTGAGTGGAGCTGCCATCGTTAGACGGCAGGGCGCAAGTGCGCGGTGAGCGAGCCGATCTACAACTGGAACCTTCAATCCGATTTCCCTTCAGTCCCAAGATTCTGCCCGTCCATGCATCGACGTGCAACGCAGAACGCAGCGCCCGTGCGGCGAGTGCATAGTCATGACCGCGAGACTATAATCACCCGCGGGCCCGCAGGGTCGCCGCTAAACCGCCTGACCGAACTCGCGCGGCCACCGGAACCGGCACCATGAATCAGTCCCCGACCGACACGAACGCAAACCAGGAACGGTTGACTACACTCCGGGCCACAGTCCGCCTCGACCTCGTCGCCGGTCTCACAGCCGCGGCGGTCGTTTTGCCAAAGGCAATGGCCTACGCAACCGTAGCGGGGTTGCCCGTCGCCGTGGGCCTTTATACGGCCTTCGTGCCGATGGTGGTCTACGCGCTGCTCGGCACGTCGCGCGTGCTTAGCGTCAGCTCTACTACCACGCTGGGGATCCTGACCGGCACCCAGCTCGGCCTGGTCGTCCCGGACGGCGACCCGGCAATGCTTGTCACGGCAACGGCCACGCTGACGGCCCTGGTCGGCGTCATTCTGCTACTGGCGAGGCTATTGCGTCTGGGGTTCGTCGCCAACTTTATTTCCGCACCGGTGCTGACAGGCTTCAAGGCCGGAATCGGACTCGTGATCGTCCTGGACCAGGTGCCGAAGCTCCTTGGCATCCACATCACCAAGGAGGGGTTTTTCGTCGACCTCCTGCACGTGGTGCAACACATTCCGGAAACCTCGCTGATGACGCTCGCGGTGGCCACCGCAACCTTCCTTGTGCTGATCGGGATGGAGCGTTTTTGGCCACGTGCTCCAGCGCCGCTAATCGCACTCGGCGGTGGCATCGCCGCGGCGTGGTTCTTCGGCCTGCAAGCACTGGGCGTCTCGACGGTTGGCCTGATTCCGAAAGGGTTCCCGTCACTCACGATGCCCGAGCCGGGGTTGGTCGGGCAGTTGCTGCCCGGCGCACTGGGGATCGCGCTGATGAGTTTCACCGAGACGATTGCGGTGGGTCGCGCCTTTGCCCGCCCGGGAGATCCTCGCATCGATGCGAATCGCGAGTTGATCGCCACCGGGGCTGGCAATCTCGGCGGCGCGTTGTTCGGCGCGATGCCGGCCGGTGGCGGCGCCTCACAGACCGCGGTCGTGCGCGCAGCGGGCGGGCGGTCGCAACTGGCCTCGCTCGTTACCGCCGGCGTCGCGGTCGCTACCATGCTGCTGCTCGCGCCGCTGCTTGGCCTGCTTCCCCACGCCACGCTCGCGGCGATCGTCATCGTCTACTCGGTCGGGCTGATCCAGCCAGCGGAATTCCTTGCCATTCGCCAAGTGCGCACGATGGAGTTCCGGTGGGCGATCGCAGCCGCACTCGGGGTGCTCATCCTCGGTACGCTGAAGGGCATCGTGGTGGCGATCATCCTGTCGCTGATCGGTCTGGCCAGCCAGAGTGTCAACCCGCGCGTGTCGGTCATCGGCCGCAAGCGCGGGGCGGATGTGCTGCGACCTTTGTCGCCCGAACACCCGGACGACGAAACGTTCGAGGGTCTGCTGATCGTGCGGCCGGAGGGGCGCCTCTTTTTTGTTAATGCCCAGAGTGTGGCGGAACAGATCGACGCACTGGTCACGCAGTACAAGCCGCGCGTGATTGCGCTGGACATGAGCCGGGTGCCCGATATCGAATACTCGGCATTGCAGGCGCTGATAGAAGGAGAGACGCGCGCGACTGGGCGTGGCGCCATTGTATGGCTTGTAGGCTTGAATCCCGGCGTCCTGGAGGTCGTCCGGAATTCCGGGCTGGCCGAGCGACTTGGCAGCGAGCGCCTTCTGTTCAACGCGCGCGCGGCGATCGGACGCTATCAGGCGCTGCAGCGAGCTGGGGGCGCCCCGGCGCAGCCTGCTCCTTCTTGACTGGTCGTGTGTGGCCGCGCACGCCGGCCGGCGATCAAGCCGGTGGTACAGCAAAATTGTGCGAGGATGCGAAACGGTGCAACGGATTCATTCGCGGTGACTGACGAGCAGTCGCAGCATCAATTCTTTGGAGACGACGATGGGAAAGAAAAGCGCAGCAAGGAAGGCCGAGCCGAAGCGCAAGGGGAAGAAGGGCAGCGCAGATGCGGTCAAGGCAAGTGCGGAGAAACGGCGCACAGCGTCGCCCAAGGGCGAGATTTCGGGGAAGGACTATGCGCGGGAGATGAAAAAGCTCCATGTGGAACTCGTCAAGCTGCAGGAGTGGGTCAAGCTCAAGGGGCTGAAGGTGTGCATCCTTTTCGAGGGCCGCGACGGCGCCGGCAAGGGCGGCACCATCAAGGCGATCACCGAGCGGGTGAGCCCGCGGGTGTTCCGCGTTGTTGCGCTCGCTGCGCCGACCGAGCGCGAGAAGTCCCAGATGTACATACAGCGCTATCTGCCGTACCTGCCGGCCGCAGGCGAGATCGTGATCTTTGACCGTAGCTGGTACAACCGGGCGGGTGTCGAGCGCGTGATGGGTTTCTGCACCG
>DATMNH010000088.1:0-2959 GCA_035568975.1 Casimicrobiaceae bacterium | reverse complement strand
CGCACCGTGATCGCCATGTCGCGGTTGCGCCGCCACAGGATCGGCTCCTCGTGCGAATACTCGATCTTCGCGATCTGCTGCAGTGGCACGGCAACTCCATTCCGTGAAGTCACGGTGAGATCGCCGACATGGGCGAGGTCGAGCCGCTCTCCCGGTACGGCGCGGGCGACCACGCCGACCTTTTCGATGCCGTCGCGCACGGTGGTGACCGGAGCGCCAGAAATCAGCATAGCAAGCGCCTGCGAGACGTCCTGCGGGGTCAGGCCCATGGCGCGGGCGCGATCCTGGTCGACGACGAGCTTCAGGTACGGCGACTGCTCGTTCCAGTCGAGCTGCACATCCTTGACGTTGGGGTTCTCTCGCATGACGTCGCGCACCTGATAGGCGATCTCGCGCACCTTCTTCGTGTCGGGGCCGATCACACGGAACTGCACGGGGAAGCCGACCGGCGGGCCGAAATTGAAGCGGTCGACGCGCACGCGCGCTTGCGCCAGGTAGCCGTCGGCAGCCGCGTTCTCGATTTTCGCCTTGATGCGCTCGCGCGCCTCGACGTTTTTCGCAACAATCACGATTTCCGCGAAGGCCTCGTTCGGCAGTTGCGGATTGAGGCCGAGCCAGAAGCGCGGCGAGCCTTGGCCGACATAGGCGGTGTAGGTCTCAAGATCCTTGTTGTCCTTCAACAGCGCCTCGGCCTCCTTCACCGCCTTCTCGGTGACGTTGAAGGCGGTGCCTTCCGGCAGGCGCAGCTGCAGGAACAGCTCGGGCCGCTCGGACAGCGGGAAGAACTGCTGCTGCACATGGCCGAAGGCGACGATCGAGAGCACGAAGACGCCGACGGTCGCAAGCACGGTCTTGACGCGGTGGTTGACGCACCACTGGATCACGGAGCGCAGTATCCGGTAGATGCGCGTCTCATAGATCGCGTGCGGATCGTGATTGGCGTGGACGGCTACGTTCCGCAGCAGCTTGACGCCGATATAGGGCGTGAAGATCACCGCCACGAACCAGGAGGCGACCAGCGCGATCGCGACGACCCAAAAAATGCTGCCGGCATATTCGCCGACGGCGGAATTGGCAAAGCCGATCGGCAGGAAGCCCGCGGCGGTGACGAGCGTACCGGTCAGCATGGGAAACGCGGTGGATTCCCAGGCAAAGGACGCAGCCTTGATGCGGTCCCAGCCCTGCTCCATCTTCACCACCATCATCTCGACCGCGATAATCGCGTCATCGACCAGCAGGCCGAGCGCAATGATCAGCGCACCGAGCGAGATGCGGTGCAGGTCGAGCCCCATCGCTTCCATCACGATGAATACGATCGCGAGCACCAGGGGCACCGAGGCAGCAACCACGATACCAGTGCGCCAGCCGAGCGCGAGGAAGGAGACGAACAGCACGATCGCGAGCGCCTCGACGAAGGAGTGGATGAACTCGCCGACGGCGCGCTCGACCACCTTGGGCTGATCGGCGATCAAGTCAACATTAATGCCCTGCGGTACCGCTTTCATGAACTCCGCGGTCGCGGCGGCAACCTCCTTGCCGAGCTCCAGAATGTTGGCGCCCTTGGCGGTGACCACGCCGATGCCGATGGCGGACTTGCCTTCCTGACGCACCACAAAGCTCGGCGGATCGGCGAAACCATGCGTGACGGTGGCGATATCGCCCAACCGAAACACGCGGCCATTGCTCTCGACCGGCGTCTCCGCCACCGCCTTGACGCCGTCGAGCGCGCCGGTGACGCGCAACGGCACGCGCTGCGAGGAGGTTTCCACGGTGCCAGCCGGCACGACGTTGTTCTGCTTGGCAAGCGAGTCGAACAGCGCCTGCGGCGTGATACCGAGCGTCGCCAGTTTGGCGTGTGAGAACTCGACGAAGATGCGCTCGTCCTGGACGCCGTAGAGGTCGACCTTGGTGACGCCAGGCACTTTCAGAAGCCGCTGGCGAAAACCTTCGACAGTCGTCTTCAACTGCCTATAGTCGGCGCCGTCGCCGGTCAGCATATAGAGGATGGAGTCGACGTCGGAAAATTCGTCATTGACCACCGGGCCGAGCAGGCCAGCCGGCAACTGGTCCTGCACGTCGACCAGCTTCTTGCGCAGGAGATAAAACAGATACGGCACATCCTTCGCCGGCGTGTTGTCGCGGAAGGTGACCTGCATTGCGGTGAACGACGGCTTCGAATAGGTCTGCACCTTTTCGAAGTAAGGCAGTTCCTGCAGCTTTTTTTCGATGGGGTCGGCGACTTGCGTCTGCATCTCGGCCGCGGTGGCGCCCGGCCAGATCGCCGAGACGTTCACGACCTTGACCGTGAAGAAGGGATCCTCGGCGCGGCCAAGCTTCTCGTAAGAGAAGAAGCCGGTAACGCCGAGCGCAACGATCAAGAACAGCACCAGCGCGGGGTGGCTGACCGCCCAGCCCGAAAGATTGAAGCGCTTCATCACACGGCTCCTGCCTAGAACGACAACGACGACACGACCCTGACCTTCTGGGTCGGATCGAGCTTCTGCACGCCAAGCACGACGATCTTCGCGCCCTCATCGACGCCGCCGGAGATGACGACGCAGTTGCTCTCATAGGATTTGACCGCGACCGGCTTCAGCACCACCTCGCCCTTGTCGTCGACGATATAGAGCGAGGGATCGCCGCCCTGGCTGTACAGCGAGGACAATGGCAGCCGCGCCACGCGCTCGGTTTGGGGATCGGCCAGCGTCAGCGTCGCGGTCATGCCGAGCGAGACGTTGTCGCCGGCCTCGGGCAGCGAAAATTTTGCCAGATAAGTCCGCGTCGCGGGATCGGCCGACGGCGCGACCTCGCGCAGTTTGGCGACGTACTTCTTGTTGGGTTCGGACCACAGCGTCACGGTAGCCACGCCATCCTTGGCGCGACCCACGAGCGTCTCTGGGATAGCGACAACGGCTTCCTTCTCGGCAAAGCGCGCGAGGCGAATGGCGGTCTGGCCGGA
>DATMNH010000087.1:0-25445 GCA_035568975.1 Casimicrobiaceae bacterium | reverse complement strand
TCGTCGATTACTGGACGGCGCAAACAAAGTTGGCGGCGTCGTTCGTGCTGCCGGTTCCTGAGTACATCGCGGATGCCGGGTACGGGCAGAGCGGACGGGTCTGAGTGACACCGCTAACGGTTCGCGACGACAGGATCCTTGCGGGCGCGACGCCAGTCTCGACCCAGCTGACCAAGGTCCCGAAGAGATTCTGAGGTTGCGGGCCACTGCCGCCGCCGCAGTGGCCGACGCCGGGCGCCATGAAGTGACGGTACCACGGCTGGATTTGTGAATAGTCGCCGCCCGCCATGTACTGCGTGACGTTCTCGTAGTACGAAGTGGATCCCTGCGACATGATGAGCTGGTCGGCCCAACCTTGCCACGTCAGGATCTTGCCGCCGGTATTGCGAAATGCGGTTAGGTTGGGAATTTCGCTCCCCATTAACGGATTGACCCTTTGCATCGTCTGAAGGAAGAACGCTTCGTAGTTGGCGTAAGTGAGGGTGTGCCAATCCCACTGTGGATAGAAGTACACCCAATATTGCGGCTGTGCGACCGCGATGGAGAACGGATTCGTGCCGGCAAGGCCGCTCAACGCTGCGCCGCGCTCCACGCCGTACCAAAGCAATTGGTTCGACGTGTTCCTCGCTCCTCCCCAGATCTTCTGGATCGCGCCCGCTTCGGCAGGCGTCAAGCACGTGTTGTTCGCGGACGTGCACGAGGCCGTCGTAATGGTCGGATCGAGCGCCGGGTTGTAAGTGCACTTGCGCGGATCGGTGATGAAGCCGTCATGAGCACCATTCGTCAAATCGCAAGCGGCGACCGCGGCGTTGGTCGCGAGTGTTTGTTTCGCACCCGAGATTGGTCCGCCGGTGTCAAGACTCATCACCATCTGCGGCCAGATCTGGTACGCCTGGAAGCGATCCCAGTGTATCGCCGGCGCACCGGCAAGAATGCCGTTGTAGTCCGTCGGAAATTGCTGCGCCATCCGAAGACCTTGCCGCCCGCCGGTCGAGCAGCCGTTCCAGTACGAGTAAACGGGCAGCTGGCCATAAAATGCTTGCGCAAGCTGCTTGCCGAGCACGGCCATCAAATGCTCGGATCGATAGGCGAAGTCGGTTTGCAGCTGCTTGTCCATGATACCGGGGCTCGCCTGGGTGGCACCAGCGCAGTTGTTCACGCAGCCGAAGGTGCCGCTGCCGCCCGTGTGGCCGGTGTCGGTCTGCACGCCAATGTAGCCGGCCGCTATCGACCCGGTCGCCGTTCCAACAGACCCGGCGTAGCCGCCGCCGCCTTCGGATTGCAGGCGGCCGTTCCAGTTGCCACCCGTCGGCAACCCCACCCAGATGTTGATCGCCGGCTTGACCAGCAGCTTGACCAGGCAGTATGGGATTCCCCCGGTAGTGCCGGTCGACACCGACGTGATCGTCACCGACGTATCGTTCGGGGGGTTCGTAGACAGAGCCGTGGGCAGATCGGAAACCAGATGCGCCTGCCCGATGCCCGCCGTGTCGCATGTCGTGATCGGCGCAATGCTTTGCGCGTGAGCGACGGATGCGAACAAAGCCGCCGTCAGAATGAGACAAATTCGTACTTGCATGAGGCTCCTCCTTCGGTGATCAATCTGTACTGCCGATGTTAGCCGTTGTGGCAACGGCGATTCTTCCACTCACGTCGCCGCACGTCATCGCGGTCGCGCTGGCTTGGTGCCTGCGGACTGTTCGTCTCTAACGTACGATGCAGCTTGCGCATCGCGGCCTGCGATTCCGACGCTGAATTATTGGATTCCCAAAACACTAAGTCAATAGGATACGGCGAATAGTGACTATTCGACTTTCGAATAACCTTACATCGACAAACTGGATTTCAACGTCATACCGATTGGTTGGCCCTGTACAAGTTCTACTTCGCTATGTTGACGCCGTGATAGATGCGCCGATGCAGTTGCACCCACGCCAACTGTCGCGTCAGTGAGCAGGGATGACTTCCAGGATGATTTCCGCTGCCGGGCGGCCGCGAAGAGACCGAGCTTATTCGAGCGCCAACCTATTAGTCAGCGAGGGGGAAACGTGTGAGGTCCCGGAGCGGAGACGGCACGAAGGGCGAGGAGTAAACCAAGGGAGCACCGCCCCGTCCGGGCACTGCCTACCTGAGCAAGCAGCGTGCCAGAGTCGATTCGCGAGGAAACGTCCTGCGCCCGCTTGGAGAAATTACGTTTCGAACCCCGTTCGACGCGCATGCTGAGCGTTTTCAAGCGCCGCGATGCGTCACCGCGGCGCCCGAGCCCGGCACTCGTTGCCGAACTCAACCTTCAACCGGCATCGCACTTCCGGCGCTGCCGACGCCGACCTCGCTTGTTTGCGCGTGATGATCGGCGGCCAACAACATGTACACCGCAGGTACGACGAACAGCGTGAACAGCGTGCCGATCGACAGACCGGTGAAAATCACCAATCCCATCGCGTGTCTGCCCGCCGCGCCCGCGCCGGCAGCGATCACCAGCGGAACGACGCCGAGCACCATCGCCGCGGTGGTCATCAGGATCGGCCGCAGCCGCACTGCGGCGGCCTCCTCGATGGCATCGCGCTTGGTCTTGCCCGCGCGCTGGAGCTGGTTGGCAAACTGCACGATCAGAATCCCGTGCTTGCTGATCAGCCCCATCAGTGTGACCAGGCCGACCTGCGTATAGATGTTCAGGGTCGCGAAGCCGAGGTTGATGAAGATCAGCGCTCCGAACAGCGCCATCGGTACCGACACCAGGATCACGATCGGATCGCGGAAACTTTCGAACTGCGCGGCGAGCGCCAGAAAAACGATGATCACCGCGAACAGCAAGGTCACTGCGAAGCCGCCGGACTCCTGCACGAACTGGCGCGACACGCCGGAGTAATCGGTTGAATAGCCGCTCGGCGCGACCTCGGCCAGCGCCTGCCGCATGAAATCGAGCACCTGATTCTGTGAGACGGCGGGCGTATAGACGCCAAAGATGCTCGCCGAGTTGAGTTGCTGGAAGTGCGCGATGCCTTCCGGCACGACTTCGGTTTTTTGCCGCGCGACCGTGGATGCGGGAACGAGCGAACCGTCCGAGGTGCGGATATGGTAATCGAGGACCTGGTCGGCGTTCAGCCGGTTGACCTGCAACACCTGCGGAATCACCTTGTAGGACCGGCCGGCGATCGAGAAGTAGTTGACGTATCCGCCGCCCAGCGCGGCGCCCAATGCCGCGCCGACATCCTGTTGCGTAAGCCCGAGCGTGGCCACGAGATCGCGATCGACTTGGACGGTGGTTTGCGGCTTGTCGAGCTTCAAATCGGTGTCGACGTAAAAGAACATGCCGCTGGCCTGCGCTTTCTGCAGGACCGCCTGAGTGACATCGTTCAGGGTGGAATACGGCTCGGTCGTCTTGATGATGAACTGCATGGGCAGGCCCTGCGATCCGGGCAAGGGCGGAAACTGGAACGCGGCGACGCGCGCGCCGGCGATGCCGTTCCACTTCTGCTGCAGCTCCTGCTGAAGTTGCGCGGCGCTTTTCGAGCGTTGGTTCCATGGCTTGAACAGCACACCGCCGATCCCTTGATTGGTTGTCGGCACGCCGGTGATCTGGAACATCTCGTCGTATTCCGGGAGCTCGTGCGAAATATCGAACACCTGCTTGGCATAGGCATTCATCTGCTGTGAGGTCGCGTTAGGCGGCCCAACGATCTGCGACAGCACGAGGCCCTGATCTTCCTGCGGCGCGAGCTCGGACTTCGAGGTCATGAACAGGTACACGACGCCGCCGAGCAGAATCACGCCCATGACCACCGGCACCGACCAGGTGTCGAGCGTGCCGTGCAAGAACCGCTGATACCCGTGATGGAGCCGCTCGAACTGACGGTCGACGAAGCGCACGAAGCGCCCGCTCTCCTGCTCGGAGCGGAAGATGCGCGAGGTCATCATTGGCGACAGGGTCAACGCGACGATACCGGAGACGGTGACGGCACCGGCGAGCGAGAAAGCGAATTCAGTGAAGAGCGCGCCGGTGAGTCCGCCCTGAAAGCCGATCGGCACGTAAACGGCGACAAGGACGATGGTCATCGCAATGATCGGGCCGCCCAGCTCGCGTGCGGCGACCAGCGAGGCCTCCAGCGGGGACTTGCCTTGTTTCATATGCCGGTCGACGTTCTCGACCACGATAATCGCATCGTCGACGACCAGGCCGATCGCCAGCACCAGCGCGAGCAGCGTCAGCAGGTTGACCGAATAGCCCAGCATGAGCATGACGAAGAAGGTGCCGATCAGCGATAGCGGCATCGCGATCAAAGGGATCACCACCGCGCGCAAGCTGCCGAGGAACAGAAAGATCACGATGGAGACGATGAGCAGCGACTGGATCAGGGTCTTCACCACCTCGTCGATCGAGCTGCTGATGAATTTTGTCCCGTCGTAGACGATTTCCCCGGTCAGGCCGCTGGGCATCTGCGCCTGGATTTCGGGGAACACCGCACGGACGCGTTTCGCGACTTCCAGTACGTTGGCTTCGGGCGCCACTTTGATGCCGATGAACACGGCGTTGCGCCCGCCGAACGCGGTCGTGAAATCATAGTTCTCTGCACCGAGCGAGACCGTGGCGATGTCCTCGAGGCGCACGATCGCGCCGTCCTTCTGCTTGACTACGAGCTTCTTGAATTCTTCGACCGAGTGAAGGCTCGTCCCGGCAGTCAGGTCGACGCTCACCATCTGGCCCTTGGTGGTGCCCAGCGCGGCCAGATAGTTGTTGCTGGCTAGCGCGTTGCGCACGTCGGTCGCGGTCACGCCGTAGGCGGCCAGCCGCGTCGAATCGAGCCACGCGCGCAGCGCGAAGGTCCGGGCGCCCAGAATTTCGGCCGTCTGCACGCCTTCGACCGAATCGAGCTTGGGCTTGACGACCCGGACCAGGTAATCGGTGACATTGTTGTTGGGCAGGACGTCGCTGAAGAAGCCCATGTACATGGCGTCGATCGTCTCCCCGACCTGAACCGTCAGCACCGGCTGTTGCGACTCCGGCGGTAATTGGTTGCGCACCGAATTGACCTGGGTGTTGATTTCGGTCAGCGCGCGGTTGGCATCGTAGTTCAGTCGCAAGGTCGCGGTGATCGCCGATACGCCCGAGACACTTGTCGACGACATGTAATCGATGCCTTGCGCCTGCGCGATTGCGCTTTCCAGCGGCTGGGTGATGAACCCGGCGACGGTTTGCGCGTCGGCGCCGTAGTAGGTGGTACTGATGGTCACGACCGCATTCTGGGTCTTGGGGTACTGGCGAACGGGAAGGCTCGTCAGCGAGCGTACGCCCAGCACCAGGATCAAGAGGCTGATGGTCATGGCAAGCACAGGCTTGCGGATGAAAAGATCGGTGAAGTTCATGTGCGCTGACCTATTTTTCCTGCGGCGTCGGATTGGGGCTGTTCGATGGCTGCACCTTGTTGTCCACGATCAGCGGCGTGCCGCTCTTGAGCTTGACCTGGCCGCTGGTCACCACCTCGGTGCCGGGCTCGATGCCTTTCAGGATCGCTATCTGATCGCCGCGCGTCGGGCCGGTGGTGACGAACACCTGCTGCGCGAGCAGGCGCGGGCTGCCCTTTTCGTCCTTGTCTTCCTTCTTCTCCGACGGCTTCACGACGAATACCGTGTCGCCGTAGGGATTGAAGGTGATCGCGGTCTGCGGAAGCGTGATATAGCGGTTCTCCTCGCCCGAGTTGACCCGGACATTGGCGAACATCCCCGGCAGCAACTGTCGCTTGGCGTTGGGGATCGTGGCCTCGACCTGCACGTTGCGGGTGTTGGTATCGATCTTGGGGTTGATCGCATTGATCTTCCCGGTGAAGGCGACGTCCTTGTAGGTGTCGGTTGTCAGCGTTATCGTCTGGCCGATCGCGACCTGCGGCAACTGCTGCTGCGGCAGATAGAAGTCCACGAAAATAGGATCGATGGTCTGCAAGGTGACCAGCTTGTCGGCCGGGTTCAGGTATTGGCCGGGATTGACGATGCTGATGCCGAGCTTGCCGGCGAACGGCGCGCGCAAGGTCTTCTTTTCCACCACCGCCTGCTGCTGCGCCACCTGCGCACGCTTGCTCTTCAGGTCGCCGGCGTCGGTGTCGACCTGTGCCTTGCTGATCACTTCCGCCGCCAGTTGCGCCTTGTCGCGCTCGTAGACCGTCGACGCGAGCTCGGCCGCCGCCTCCAGCGAATGAAGCTGCGCGATGTCCGAGTCGGCGTTCAATTGCGCAAGCACCTGACCGGCCCTGACCTCGTCTCCGGACTTGAAGTTGATGCTGCGCACCAGCCCGGCGACCTCGGTCGTGACGTCCACGCCGCGCACCGCACGCAGCGTCCCGACTGCGTTCAGCTGCGGCTGCCAGAGCTGATATTCGGCCTTCATGGCACTGACGGTCGCGGGAGGCTGCGGGCCCTTGCCCATGTATTTCTGCATCATGTAGCCCTTGAAGACATTGAACCCGACCAGACCTCCGATCAGCAGGCAGACGGCGATCAGCATGATGGTCATGCGTTTTTTCATCTCTCTTATCCTGTTCGAGGTGATTCGATCGCTGCGTCGCCAAATGCTATTGAATTTGTGAGTCGGCGCCTGCCGCGGCTTGCGCGTCGCGATTCCACCAGCCGCCACCCAGCGCCTGGAACAGCGCCGCCGTATCGGCGTAGCGCGCCGATTGCGCGATAACCAGGTTGAGGCGTTCCTGTTGAAACTGCTGCTGGGCGATCAGCAGGGCGATGACGTTGCTGCCGCCGAGTTGATATTGACGCGTGGTGAGATTCAGCGTTTCGCGGGCGAAGGCGGTCGCATCGGCCTGTGCCTTGAGTGCGCGGGCATCCGCCTCCAGGGCCCGCAGCGCGTCGGCGACATTTTGAAACGCCAGCAGCACAGTCTGCCTGTATTGTGCATCGGCCTGCTCGTAAACCGCGACCGCGGCCCGGCGGCGCGCCTCGAGCTCCCCGCCGTGGAACAGCGGCTGCAGCAGGCCCGCGCCGATGCTCCACACGGCGGGTCCCGCGAACAGGCTGTGCAATTGCACTGACTGGAGGCCCAAGCTCCCGGTCAGGTTGATTTTCGGATACTCGTTCGCCGTCGCGACACCGATTTGCGCGCTCGCCTGGTGCAGCAGCGCTTCCGCGGCCTGCACGTCCGGACGCTGCTGGGTCAGCGTCGAGGGAACGCTGATCGGGAGCTCCTGCGGCAGGACGATGGCGTCGAGGTCGAATTCGGGCAGCGTCGCTTCGCTGGGCAGCTTTCCTGACAAGACCGCCAGCTGATGGCGTGTTTTCGCCAGGTCGCTCTCCAGCGGTGGCAGCGATGCGCGCGTGTGCTCGACCTGGGTGCGCTGCGTCGTCACGGCCAGTCGCGCCACCGCGCCGAGCTCGAACTGCTTTTCGATCAACTCGCCCTGCTTCTCCTCCGCGGCAAGAATTTCCTGCGTCGCCTTGAGTTGCGCGCGCAACTGCGCCTCGCGAATCGCGGTGGTGACGACATTTGCGGTCAAGGCGAGCCTCGCGCCCTCGAACTGGAAGCGCTGATAGTCGACCAGCGCCTCCAAGCCTTCGAGCTCGCGGCGGTTGCCGCCAAAAGCGTCGAGCGCGTAGGAAACGTTGACCGATGCGTTATAGAGACTGAAGATGGTGTCGGGAGCGCCGGGCTGGCCGAAGGACGCTGCGGAAAATTTCTGGCGCGTGGCGGAGAGGTTAGCGTCGACCTGCGGAAACAACAGCGCACCTCGTTCCGCGGTCAGATTTTCGCGCGCCTGAGAGAGGGTTGCCTGTGCCGCCGCCAGCGTCGGGTTCTCCACCAGCGCGTCGCGCACGAGCCGGTCCAGCGGTTCGGAGTTGAACAGCGTCCACCATTGCGTGGAGAGCTCCTGGCCTGGAACGAAGCGCTGTTCTTCGCCACCTCTCCCCGGCGCAGCGGCAGTCTGCTCTGGCATCGGTGTCTCGGTGTATCTGCCGGTCGCGGGCGGTTCCGGTCGCCGGAAATCGGGGCCGACCATACACCCCGCGAGCGTCAAGGTGAGGGCCAGTGCCGGCATTGCACTGCGAAAGGTGATCACTTCGTCATGCTCCGTCTACGTGCGCGAGATTGACCGCTGCCGTCCGGCGCGGGTCGAGCTAGGGCCGCAGGGCGACGAAATCGAGTGCGATGCCGGGATCCGACGTTATGGGACCGGCGGCGGAATTTTACACGATCAAGCGCGCGTCCTCCTCGCGAACGCGCGTCGTGAGGGAACCGGAGATCGTTTCGACGCCGTGTTCGCGAGCGCGTGTCTCGCCGAGCCCGCGAGGTGCATACCGATGCCCAGCACGGCGAGCACGCCGGAAATGAATATGACCCACGCGTCGCCGTCCACCGGATCGCCGCCGGCCAGAATCGGAGTCATGATCGACGACCCGAGGAGCGCGCCGCCCACGAGACTGCCCGCATGACGCAGTCGCGCGCTCGTAGCAATCGGCCAAAAAAAACTACTTGATAGCAATGAGCGCGCGCGAGAGCTCATAGCGGTCGATGCCCGACAAGGTTTTCGCGAACTGCCGCTTGACCTCGTCTACGAGCTTGGCGCCAGCGGCCTGACGCTCGATCCCCAGCGGAGTCGCCGCCGCCATCACGCCTCGGCGATCGGACGGATTGTCGACGCGCCGGACCAGGCCCTCGGATTCGAGGCGGTCGACCAGCTGAGTGATGTTGGAACGAACGCAAGTCATCTTGGCGGCGCACTCGGAGAGGCTCAGCGGCGCACCGGCGCGAACGAGAAAGGTCAGCGCGCCAAATTTGGCCAGCGACAGTCCTGCGGTGCCCAATGCGTCCTCGAGGCGCTTCTCGACAGTTCCCGCCGCATGCATGAGCAGGAACATGGTCTCGTCGGCGGCAGCGGGCGCCTCACGAACCCGGGCGGCTTTTTTATTCATATATGAGTAATACAGTCATGAGTCACCCTTGTCAAGCCTCGCCGCTGGCGATTTTATTTGCCGGGATCGCGGACCTCCGGAAATTTATCGAACTCGACGTTATAGAGAATCCCGTTCAGCTTTTCGACACGGCGGATGTACACCGTCTGCACGATATCGCGGGTCTCGGGGTCGATCATGATCGGGCCGCGCGGGCTCATCAGCTTCATACCCTTGAACGCGCTCAAGAGCTGGTCGGGATCGGTCGAGCCCTGCGTCTTCTTCAACGCTTCCGCGATCGCCGCCATGCCGTCGTAGCCGGCGCACGCCATGAAGTTGGGACGCAGCCGGGTACCGTTGGTTTCCGTGTACGCCCTGAGGAAGGCCTTGTTCTCCGGCGAATCGTGCGCCGCCGAATAGTGGAAGCTGGTGACGATTCCGATCGTGCCGTCGCCCATCGCCTGCAAGGTGCCATCGTCGGTCAAGTCGCCGGTGGCGATGATCTTGATGCCCGCGGCCTTGAGCCCGCGTTCCTCGTAGCCCTTGATGAAGGCGATGGTCTGGCTTCCCGGGGGCAGGAAGACGAATACCGCTTCGGGCTTGGCGTCCTTGACTCGCTGGATGAAGGGAGCGAAATCCGGATTCGCGAGAGGCGTCCTCACGCTCTCGACGATCTCGCCGCCGGCCGCCTTGAACGCCTTGATGAACGCTGCCTCGGCGTCCTGACCCGGGCCGAAATCGGAAACCAGGGTGAACACCCGCTTGATGCCGTTCTTCGCCGCCCATTGCGCCATCGGCTGGGTGTCCTGGGGGAGCGTATGCGACACACGGACGATGTAGGGCGAGCGGGTGGTGATGACCGACGTGGCGGCATTCATGATCACCATCGCCTTCTTCGCTTCGGTGGCGACCGGCGCGACGGCCAACGCGTTGGGTGTCAAACCGAACCCGGCGAGAATGTCGACGTTGTCGCGGGTCACCGTTTCCTGCGCCAGACGCTTGGCTATGTCGGGCGCGGCGCCGGTCGTGTCCTTCACCACCAGCTCGATCTTCTTGCCGCCAAAAACATCTCCGTTCTGCTGCAGGTAGGTTTTCATTCCACCCAGGATCTGCGAGCCGTAGTCCGCGAAGGGACCCGAGAATTCGGCGATGACGCCGATCTTCACCGTCGCCTGCGCCCAGACCGGTCCGGTCGCGAAGAGCGATACGCTCGCCGCGCAAACCAACCGGGCCCATCCGGCTCTTTGCATCCGCTGCTTCATCGTGACTCCTCCTGAGAATTTTTCTAGCTGATCCTGGTCGCCGGCACTTCTTCCCGCCACAATCCCAGCGCCTTTTGCACCGGCCGGTCGGAAAAGCTGAACAGTACCGCGTCCTGATCAGCATGATGCGAGACCTCACACCACGACGGCACGACGAAAACGTCGTGCGGCACCCACTCGAACGTTTGGCCGCCCACGGCACTGCGGCCCCTTCCTTCGACGATGCAATACACGGTCCCGTCCGTTGCGCGGTAAGACGCACCCTCGAAACCGGCGGGCAATAGCTGGATGAAGGTGCCGATGGTCGGCATCGGGTAGCCGCCGGTCGCTGGATTCGCGTACTGCATCTTCAGCCCATGAGACGGGTGAAGTTCCCCGTGACGACGAAGCTGCTCCAGCGCCTCGCGGCTGCGCGCATAAGGATAGGTGAACACCGGCGTCGTATTTGCGCCGGCAGTGTTCTCGAGCGGCAGCATGTTGGCGCCATAGCGCGCGAGGGCATCGCCTTCGGGCCGGGTGACCGGCTGCACTTCCTCGGGATAGCGCTCGGCGAAGCCGGCATCGAAAAACGCTACCAACGGAATATCGAGGCCGTCGAGCCAGATGACGGGCTCCTTGCCCGGATTGCCGTGATCGTGAAAGGTCCACGACGGCGTGATGATGAAGTCTCCCGGATGCATGGTGGTTCGCTCGCCATCGACGGCGGTATACGCTCCTTCGCCTTCGATGACAAAACGCAACGCCGATTGGCTGTGGCGGTGGCTCGGCGCGACCTCGCCGGGCAGGATCAGCTGCAGGCCGGCGTACAGGCTGTGGGTGATCGACGACGCGCCGCGCAGTCCCGGGTTCTCCATCACCAGCACGCGCCGCTCCGCTTCGCGCGCGGTGATGAGACGGCCGGCCTCCATCAGGTAGGGGCGCATCTGCTCGTAGCGCCAGAGCGCGGGCACGCACGGCGTGGCCGGTCGCGGCGGGACCAGGTTGCCGATGGCCTCCCACAGGGGAGTCAGGCTGTCCCGGTCGATGCGCTCATAGAACGCCGTGCGCTCGTCCGTCACAAGGGGTTGGGCGAATAGCATGATGTCATTCCTCCTTCGCGAATCTTATCCGAATCGGTGCTTGTCGATTGTTCGCGAAATTTCCGGGCACTCTCGAAAAAGCGGCCGGATCAGTCGGCGAGGCAGCGGTCCGGCTTCCAGCCGTACAGCCATTCGAGCGCGTCATAGAAGCGCTCCGGAGTGCGGCCCTTCCACAAGTCATTGCGCACCAGCCGTTCGACACCCTTGGCGTGGTAGATGCGCCCCATCTCGCGCGTCATCAGCAACACGCGCGCGGTCCGGGCGATGCGTGAGCGCTGGTAGCGCCCGAAGGCAGCCGCGAGGTCGCCGTGGCTGGCGCGCACGGCTTCGCCAAGCGTGACGCTGTCCTCGAGCGCCATGCACGCCCCCTGAGCGAGGTATTGCAGCATCGGATGCGCCGCGTCGCCTAGAAGCGTTGCGCGGCCGAAGGTCCATTGCTCGATCGGCTCGCGATCGGCGGTCGCCCATCGTCTCCAGCTCCTGGGCAGCGAGAGCAGCTGGCGCGCCCGCGGCACGATGCCGGTGAAATAGGACAGCACTTCTTCCTGGCTACCCTCGGTGATGCTCCAGGTCTCGGTCTGACGACTGTGAAACGTCACCACGACGTTGTACTGCTGGCCGCCGCGCAGCGGGTAATGCACGAGGTGACAATTGGGACCGCACCACACCACCGGGGCGTTTTGCTTCAGATCGTCCGGAAATTCCGCTTCGTCGACCACGGCTCGGTAGACGACATGGCCGGACACTCGCGCGTTGTCGCCGACGTACTGTTGGCGCACGACCGATTTGCCGCCGTCGCATCCGATCACTGCGTCGGCCTCGAAAGTGCGCCCCCGCTGGTCGGTGACGGCCACCCGGTCGCCGGTTTGCTCGATCCGCTCGACCCGCGTAGAAGTCTCGAGCTCGATCTGGCCATTCCGCTGCACGCCTTCCAGTAGCGACAGGTGGATGTCGGCGCGGTGGATGACGGCGTACGGATTCCCGAAGCGGGTGCGAAACGCGTCGCCGACAGGCACGCTCGCGATCTCGCTTCCGTCGACCGCGTCGAGCAGCATCAAGCGTTCGGTGTATACCGCGCGACCGCGGGCGCGCTCGCCGATGCCCAAGGCGTCGAAGGCCGAAAAGGCGTTGGGCCCGAGCTGAACGCCGGCGCCGATTTCGCCGAGCTCCTGCGACTGCTCGAGCACCTTGACGCGCACGCCCTGCTGGGCCAGCGCGAGCGCCGCTGCCAGGCCGCCGATGCCGCCGCCGCACACCAGGACCGACGGCGTCGACGAGGAAGCGCGAGTGAGAGCGTTCAACGAGAAGCTTTAGTTTGCTGTCGATGGAAAAGGGTTCCGCGGCAGCATCTCACAATCGAAGGCGGCAGCAAAGATGCGCTACCCGTACGCGACCTTCCGAGCAGGATACCTTCCTCCAGATCGTCATACCCGCAAAAGCGGGAATCCAGTGTCGTTTGAAGTCGAGATGTATCCTCGCCTTAGCGCGACGATGGAAGCCTTGCTGGCGCTGTCAGAGCAATCCCCGGTAGGAACGCGTTGCTAGAATGTCTGCGGTCCTCGTCCGAGGCATGGATACTGGAGCGTGACGCAAATGGAAACGGCATTGATCGAGCGCATGCGCATTCGCGAAGTCATCGAAAACTGGGTGTTGTGGCGCGACTCCGGAGATTGGGAGCGCTTCCGCACCGTCTGGCACCCGGAGGCACGCATGATGGCGACGTGGTTCCAGGGATCCGCCGAGCGCTTTATCGAGGCCAGCCGCGAAGGCTGGAACAAAGACGTCAGCATCCTGCACTTTCTCGGCGGATCGTCGATCGAGGTCGCCGGCACGCGTGCGGCTGCGCAGACCAAGATGACCATTTCGCAGCGGGCCGAGGTCGATGGCGTCGCCTGCGATGTAGTGTGCACAGGACGGTTTTACGATTTCTTCGAGAAGCGCGACGAGCGCTGGGCGATCGTGCTGCGCCAGCCAATCTACGAAAAGGACCGCATGGATCCCATCGATCCGAGTGCAGCGCTCAAGCTCGACGCAGCGCTCCTCGCTGAGTTTCCGGAGGGATACCGTCATCTTGCGTACGCGCAAACGAGAATAGGCTTCACCGTCAAGCGCGACATGCCGATGCTGAAAGGTTCGGCGATCAAACAACTTTACGACGACGGCGCGGCTTGGCTTGCCGGCAAGCCACTGACCCGATGATCGGCGCGTATTGGCTACACAAGCCCGATGATGACGCCCCCGGCATTCGCGTCGCTTGAGGAGCACCTCTCGCGCCTCGGCGACATCGAGTTCTGGCAGCCGTACATTGCCGAGATCTTGGAGCGTCATCACCTGACCGACGCCACTCGGCGGCCGGCAGCCGGCTTCAACGCGACGTACCCGATCTTCCTCTACGGCGATGTCGTGGTGAAGCTGTTCGGCTATTCTCGATCGTGGCGCGCGAGTTACCTGGGCGAACGCGCGGCGTATGCCTCGCTCGCGACCGACCCCGACATAGCCGCGCCCAGGCTGCTAGCCGAGGGCCAGTTGTACGACGATGTCGATGCCGCGTGGCCCTATCTCGTCACCACACGAATGTCCGGGGCTTCTTGGCGCAACGCCGAACTGTCCGCCGAACAAAAGCTTTCGGTCGCTGCGGATTTGGGAAGGCAGATGCGACGCGTTCATACATTGCGTCCGGCGGGCGTTGCAACGCACGCGGACTGGTCGGCCCTAAACGTGGCGGCGGCCGCTGAGCGCAGTTCGCTACCGCGGCATCTGATCGCGCAGATCGACGACTATCTCGCCCGGCTCGGCCCGTTCGACCGCGTCTTTTGCCACGGCGACCTCGTCGCCAATCACGTGTTTATTGAGAACGGTCGGCTCGTCGGGATCATCGACTGGGGCGATGCGATTGTGACCGATCGGCACTACGAGCTCATCCAGCCCTACCGCGACATGTTCGATTGCAACAAGGCGCTGTTGCGGGTGTTTCTGGAGGCCTGCGATTGGCCGATCGGCAAAAATTTTCCCCGCCAGGCACTGGGTCTTGCGCTGCACCGGCAGGCGGTGGGTTTTGCTCAGCACCACACGATGGATGTCTTCGAGCCCATCGCAGCTCTGTTCCCGCTGCAAGACATCTACACGCTCGACGAACTCGCGACCGAACTCTTCACCGTCTAGGCTGGCTCATCTTCCGATCAAAGACTGGGCGGTCACCAAGTATCAGCTCATCCGCGCGCCAGCACCGGCGGCCCACCGGTTGGACGCTACAAAGAAACCACCGACGACGTTCCTTACATATGCGGGTCGAGGTTACCCGGCGCAGGTTAGTAACTCATCGGAAAATAACGAAAAAATGCCGATGGCTCGAAGCTTGCTCACGATACATCGTGGCGATGCGAACCTACCACTTTTTTGCCCATGGCGAGCGACTGGCGTTTGCAGCAAAAGTCGTGCGCTACAGGTTTTCTCCCTCCGATTTTGCTCTCGAATTCCATCGGGTTCCTGGCAAGCTTTTGCCCCGCCATTCGCTAGCGGCGACTTTCGTGGTGACTGTTGAGAACGTAAAAAATGGACGTTGCGCAAGCTATCTCGGCGGGCCGGCCCGATCATGGCTTGCTGGGTTCGGTGAGGATCTCATCGCAGGGACTTTCGGTCAGCCGTAGGCAATAGTGAAAACCAACCGCACCAGAGCGCCCCGCGGAACTGCGAACGGTGTGTCCTTTCCGCGTGTAAGGGGCCGACGAAGCGCTTTGCCGGAGGCGGCGCCCGTCCGGATGCCGCAGGGCAGCGATGCCGCTGATTTGATGCCCATTGCTACTGCACTTGCCGACCTCAACGAGGGCGAACTGTGCGCGCTGATCGACGCGATAAACATGATCGACGCGACAAACAATGTCCCGCAGATCGTGCCGGGCCTGTTGGCGTGGATCGGGCACGCTTGCGATTGGGAACTGAATCACCGCGCTTGCATTGACTTCCCGCTAGAGTCACCAGACGCAGCTATACCACCAGAGGAGTACGCGGCTAGCATCGTCGCGATGATGACGTTGCGCGCGAGGTTCGATCTGGATGCCGGGAGGGGTGCCGGTGCTGTGGTCGCGTTGTTTGATGCAATGATCCGAGCGCTAACCGGTGGCGAGCGCTGGCACTAGCAGGAGATGGTGCCCTGACGCCGACCGCGTAGATCAACGCAGGCGCGATCTAAATTCTCCGGTTGATACCGAGACACCTGCCGCCGCAGCGGTCCTCTAGTGCCAGGGATGCCCCATCATCACAGGCTCCGGAAACAATCCGGAATATGCGATTACTGAATCACCTCGTCCGGGCGCGCCAGCAACGTCATACCGGCGGGCGACTATCGCCTTACATTTCGCTCGCCATGACCGCGAGCGCGTGTGCTTCAATCGTCGTGAGCGTCTTCCCGCTCTGCGCGCTTAACTGGTTGATATAGGCTTGAATGGCCCCCGCTTTGGCGGCGAGATCCTGCCGCGCCTCCGCCGCTTCGGCAGCGTTCAGGTTGGCGTTCAGCCCGTTCGCAACGCCAGTTTCCGTCACGAAATCGTTCGTGGCAACACGCAGGCTCTCGTAGCTAAAAAGTGGCGGGGACAGGCCGCTCGTCAGATCTGACAACGCGATCGGTGGGAACGACCCGCCATGGCCGGTGATGTCAAACGAGAGCGTCCGCGCCACCGGTGCGATGGCCGCCTGCAGGATCGGAGAAGCGCCGGTGGTATTCAGAATCTCGTCGGGAGTTACGAAGCCGTCGTGATTCGAGTCGACAAGCGCGAACGCAAGCTGCGTCGTAGCCGGGTCGCTCGTGTAGCCGCGCAAATTGACAGCGATAGGATTGCCCAACAGCTGCGCAAAGTCGACCACTTTCGCGACGTAAAGTACGGCTGATCCGGTCAAAGTGTAGAAGTGAGGTGCGCCAATCCAGCTGCCAAGCATGATCAGATCCGGATACGTGAGCGTTTCCGATCGCGCCATCCACTGACCGTCACTGAAAATTTCGAACGCGCGATCGTTTGTCGTGGCCGTGACGGTAAAGCCAGTGTTCCCGGTAGTCACCTGATAGCTGGAGAGCAGAAAAGGAATTGAGCTGATGGCGGACGGAAGTTGCACCTGGTCGTGCAAGTCGGCGAGATTTGCCGTGTACGTCTGATGGCCCGCGAAAAATTGCAATTCGGCGTCAGCCACCGCGTGCAAGCCAACGTCGGCGCCCTTTTCCCATGCCGCGAGCCCGCTTGGCAGACCCGAAAAGTCGACGCCGTTCACGATCCCGTTGGGTGGAAGCGCCGGAACGTTGACCTGATCAGGACCGAAGGTATCAGATACGAAAGCCACAATCCCGCCCAGGTGATCCGGATTCAGCGCGACCGCTCGCCATGTCGCCGTGTCTGCCGAGAGAACGTAGTAACCACAATCATTGTGCTGGTCGAGGCCGCGACCGAGCCAGAAATCGATCAAGCCTGCATCCGAGAGTTGGCGCAAAGATAACGCGTATGCGCCATGAGCGCTCCGGTACTGCGTTTGCGCCGACTTGATCTGCGTCAACGTGTTCTCGCAGGCTGCCCAACGCGCCGCTTCCCGCACCTTCTGCACCGCCGGTACCAATAACCCGATTAGAATAGCGATGATGGCAATGACAACCAAGAGCTCGATCAATGTGAATCCGCGCGATGACCTCATATTGCCTCCTGCGTGACGCGCCTGCGATTGGCGCTAGCGCCCGAACATCAGGCACCAATGGATATTCCCGCGAAGTCGAACCGTTAAAGCGTAGCGCGCCGATGAAGGCACGGCAACGGCGAGGGGCGATCCGCTGCGGAGCGGGAACCAGTGATATCAAACTTACCTCGAGCGAGGTGATGGCCCAAGCTGGAGTGAGACTACACCTCGGTTAGTAGGAATGCCAGCGCGTACCCGTACGCGCAAACGCTCCCAACGGAACGCTAGGCTCGCGCCAATGTTTTCCGCTGGCCTGAACGGCCACCCTTAGCGGTCGATCCGTCCTTCGGAACGCGGACACTCGCTGGCAGCATCTCCCGCATCTATCGCCAACGCGATGCATGCTATGAGCATCGGCGCGCCAACCCCTCGCGCCGTTCCTTGATTGTTCCGGTTGTTCACGCTTGATTTCCTTGTCAGACTTCAAGACTTGGCGACAAGGTGGCGTTATACGACCGTTGCCACCGACACCGGGCGATGGGTCTAACTTCAACACGAGGGGAGCCGACGATGGCCATTTCACGCACGACCGCTCGATCGAGCCAAACCAGGCGCTTGGTCAGGCGCCATCTGGCCTGGGGTCGCCTGTACCGTGCGACCAGCTACCTCAAGTCCGCACTGTGGACCGTTCCGCTTGTCGCCATCGTGCTCGAGCAGATGCTGGCGCCCTTGCTCCGCGCGCTCGATGCCTGGTTGCACTGGCGTCTCGGCGGGCTCGAACTGGCCGGTGCAACAGCGCTGTATCAGACCGTCATCACGCTCACGCTGTCGTTTCTCGTGTTCACGTTCGGCTCATTGCTGGTGGCGATCCAGGTCGCCGGCGGCCAGCTGACGTCGCGGATCATCGCCACGACACTGCTGCGCAACAACGTCGTCCGCTATAGCGTCGGCCTCTTCGTGTTCACGCTGGTGTTTGCCGTCGGAGCGCTCAACCGGCAGGAAGCATCGGTGAACGAGCTGGTCTCGCTGGTCACCGGAATTCTCGGGGTCGCATGCATCGCTGACTTTCTGTTCCTGATCGACTACGCGGCGCGTCTGCTGCGGCCGGTCGCCGTGGTCTCCCGCGTCGGCGACGAGGGCGTCGCGATGATCAAGTCAGTGTATCCCGATCCGGCAACCGCGCTGCCGCTAGAGTCTGCCGCGCTACGTGATCAGCCCGCGATGCCGAGCCGCGAAGTGGAGCACCGCGGTACGTCGGAAATCGTGCTCGCCATCGATCTCTCGACGCTGGTGGCACTGGCGCAGCGCCACGACGGCATGATCGAGTTCGTGCCCCAGGTTGGGGATTTTGTCGCCGCGGGAGAGCCGCTGTTCGTGCTCCACGGCGGCGCGATAGCGGTCGACGACCGCGCGGTGCAGTCGTCAGTGGCCTTTGGCCCCGAACGCACGCTCGAGCAGGACCCGATGTTCGCGTTCCGGATCATCGTCGACATCGCATTGAAGGCGCTATCGCCGGCGATCAACGATCCAACGACCGCCGTGCTTGCCCTCGACCAGGTGCATCGGTTACTGCGAATGGTTGGCCAGCGGAAGCTGCGCGGTGAGGTGATCGTCGACGAGAGCGGGCGGCCGCGCCTCATCTTCCGCACCCCGAATTGGGAACACTACGTTCAAGTCGCCTGCAGCGAGATTCGTGCCTGCGGCGCGGGCAACCTCCAGGTAGCGCGCCGCATGCGCGCGATGCTCGAGAACCTCCGCAGGACGCTGCCGGAACACCGCCACGCCGCGCTGGACACCGAACTCGAGTTGTTGGATTGGGCGATTCAAACGCATTTCAGCCGTCCCGAGGAACTCGCGCTGGCCCGCACTCCCGATTCGCAGGGGTTGGGGGGCTCGATGAGGGCGGGAACCGCAATTGCGGATCTCAAACCCCCCGCCGATCCGGTGCACCGATAGCACCATTCCATGCGGGCGGTCGTCCTCGCTTTCCACTTAGACCTCGGCTCCCCCGCCGATCGCTCCGATGGCTGCTCCTGCCGCAGGGCCCGCGGTGAGCCATGTTCCACTGAACTGTTCAATTCTCCTTTCTGAATTTCGCCAGCCAGTGCTCCATCTGCCTGCCTGCAGCCTCTCGGCCACCGAGTCCGAACGACAGTGCCACGGCCACCGCGACCGCCCCGAAGGCCAAGAGGAACGCCAGGTTCACGATGTCGTCGGCAATGCCCATCGCGCGCAGCCCCATCGCGATGACCAAGCCCAGTATGGCAACCCGGGCGATGCCGGCGAGGCTCTCCGAATGTGTGGTATCTGCGCGCTGAATTGCGTTGTGCGCGAGATTGGCCAGCCAAAAACCGATGGTGAGGATCGTGCCGCCAAGGACGATGTTGCCGCCAAATCTGATGAATAACGTAACGACGTCGCGAACCTGATTGAATTCGAGACGGTTCGCCGCCTCTACCGTCGCAAATAGCATGGCGAAGAACAATACCAGCATCGATACCAGCTGCGACGGCTGCATGCCCCCGGCGAAGATGCCCGCGAGTCCAAGCTTCTCCGGCAACGTGTCGAAGCCCATGCCGTTCAAGAGGCGCCCGAGCAGCCCGGCGACAAATTTGGCGACGTAGTAGGTGACGACGAGGATCAGCGCTGCGGCAATGATGTTCGGAACCGCCGCGAGCAACTTGCCCAGCATGTCGGTCGCAGGTCTCGAAATCGCTTCGATCTTGAGCGCGTCGAGCGCAGCGATCAACGCCGGCACAAACACGAAGATCAGCACGATGGTGCCGACGATTCGCGAGATGCGCAGCGTCGGATCGAGTCCCAGGCGATGCGCCCCCCGATCGGCACCGGCGCTGGCGAGGATGTTGGTTACGAGGCCCGCAAGGATTTTTCCAAGCAACCAGCCGGCGAAGCCGATGAGGAACGCAGCGACCATGTTCGGCACGATGGCGAGGAACTTGGTCACCATCGCCTTGACTGGATCGAGCAAGCCGCCGAGATCGAAGACATTGAGGATGGCGGGCACGAACAGAAGTATCACCAGCCAGAAAAGCATGTTGCCGACACTCTTCCGCATAGGCTGCATGCCGGCGTTGGCCGAGAGCTTTTCGTCCAGGCCGCTTGCATCGAGCACACGGTTGACGATGGCGCGCAATGCGACCGCGACTAGCCAGGCGACGAGCACGAGCAGCACGCCAGCGACCAGGCGCGGCAGATAGGCAGCGATCTGCTTGACCAGGACTTCGAATGGTCCGGAAGCGAGTACCAGATCGAGGGAATTGAACACGCCGATGAGCGTGATCAGGATGATCAGCCAAAATGCTCCGGCGGAAATCCCCGATTCCAGATCGAGCTTGTGCTCGGTGGTCTCGGCGATTCGACTATTCAGTTGCGCCGCAATAAGCAGGCGCCGGACTCCGGCCCGCACGAAGACTGCCGCGATCCAGCCGACGATGAGGATAACGACTGCGCCAACGATGCGAGGCAGCTCTGCACCAAACGCGATTCCCAACGAATCAGCCATGGCTGAGAAGTCCATGTTCCCTCCCGTGCGAGAAATGTCAGTAACGCCAAATACTCAACGACCGACGCACCTCCGATCCGGGTCGTCCAGACTCGCCTCACCGTGACAGGCACCGTCGAATCGGAGGCGGCACTGCGATGCGGCGCTGCCCTGCCCGGGTTCGCGAACCATGCGTCTCAGTTCAGATCACTGTCCTTGTAGTACTTGGTCCCCTTGGCGGTGAGCTCGAGCGCCAGGCCTTTGTCCGTGACTTGGTAGATCCAGACCCCCGGTGATACCGCGACCGCGCCCTGGTACGCGGAACCTTTGTCGCCGGCCTTCGCCGCCGCCGTCGCCTGTCCGCCAAACTCCCAGCCGGAGTTGACGAAGTTGTTCAGGGCTGCCTCGGTCTCGAACACCCAGACGACCTGGAACTTCTTGGCGCCGAAGCCCAGGCCGGCCTGAATTTCGGCCATCTTCATGTACGTGATCGCCTTGGTCTTCTTGTTGACCGCGACGCCCTTGCCGGATCCGCCACCGGCGACAAGGATCTTCATGCCGAAGTTGCTGAACGCGGCGTAGCCGGCCGCGGATTCGACGGCGCTGCGAGCCGACGGCTGCAGCTTGTACACCGCGGCGAGCGCGTCCTGCCCCGCCTTCCGCACCTCCGCCTGCTCCTTTGCCTTGTCGGCTCCCAACGCGATGCCGGGCGCGGCGAGCGCGGCGGCCATTGTCAGCACCATCATGCGACGATTCATGGTCGTTCCCCCTTGAGTAGAGGCTGTCGATTCGCGAGCCGGGATCGCGACGAGCGCACGCTGCCGCAACGTCGCTCCATCCGCTCTGCGGAAATGCAGTCTATACTTTATCCATCACAAATTGTTCGGTCCAGCGCAGCAAGACAGCGGCCGCCCCACAGGCTCGCCGGGCGGTCGGGTGTCAACGAAGCTTGGACGCGCATGAATCCCACGACGAAGTAGGGGCCGCTCTGGATCGCGGGCGCGACAATGCCGCGCGCGGCAAAGCTCGGCGTTGATCCCCATCGGCCGCCGAACCCGATGCACGGCCACGTGACGAGGTCTCGGCAATCCCCGAACGATCGATCAATAGGGTGGAGCGACGACGGCGAACTGCGACCCCTGCTGGGCATACCACGTGCTTCCGCATTGTTGGTAGACCACGCCGCCGTGGTTCACTGGCACGCAGCCGGGCGGGGGGGCGCGCACTACCGAGCCGATGACGGCCGCCGTCGCCGTGATCGCCGCCGCAGTGGCCACCGGATGGTAGTCGTTGTCCCAACCGTTGTTGCAGCAACCGCTGTTGCCGCTGACGTTCACGTTGACGTTGCGCTCGACGTTGACGTTGTTTACGTTATTGACGCTGGTGCTGCGGACATTGTTCGTGCGCGCATCGGCCTTGGTGTTGTTCACCTGCGCGCTTTGTCGCGCGCCACCTCCACCGGCTTGCGCCCCACCGCCGCCACCGGCACGAGCACCACCGCCACCGCCGCCGCCGCCCCGACCACCCGCGGCATCGACGTAGGAAACCATCGCAAAGCTAGCCGCCACGAGGATGGCCGCCGCGGCCGCCGGCAAGTTCCCGAATAGTCTCTTCATGATGGCAATCCTCTATGAGGTCTTTCGCGGAACGATCTCGATCTTCTTCGCTCCCGGCGACGGCGTGAACTTGAACACCGAATCCTTGAAGGTCGGCTTGAGGTTCCAGTCGATTACCGAGATCGACTGCGGACGCGCTTCGTCGGCGCGATTGGTGATCACGATCTTGCGCGGCAACGGCTTGCCTCCGCTACTGATCCAGATCTGCCAGTCGATCGTGCCCTGGCGAAACGCGTAGTGGTCGCAGAGATCTTCGTCGATGAAATCCTGCCCGGCATTCATGGCTGACTCGATCTTGTCGAGCCGCGCCATCGGCGTGCCGAACAGGAACAGATCCTGCAGCGGAAGCTGGACGCCGTACCTCTGCTCGAGCTTGTCGATCAGCCCGCCGATCGGCTCGGAGAACTCAACCGTCGAGTAATACTTCTGCGCGGGAGTATAGAACGTGACCGTCTTGCCGTCGTAGATGATCTCGCGCTGTGAGCGGGCATTGCGTATCACGGCGCGCATCTTGTCCGGGCGATCGACGTCCAACTCGGCGGTCGCCACGTGCTGCAGTTTCTGTCCATCGGCCAGAACGCGCTCGCCGGTCGCCTCGGTCGAAGCGTGGAAGCGTTTCAGTGTCTGCAGGAACGCCCCCATGTCCTTGAGGGCCTGAATCGACGCCGCATCGACGGCGTTTGCCGCCGGCGCGGGCGTGCCGGCCGGCGCGGTCTGCGCAAAGGTGCCCGGCGCGACAAGCGACGTAGCCAGCAGACCTAGCGCCAGAATCTTTCGTAGCGTGGGACTGGTGCCCTGAATACCTTCGAACGAATTGGTCTCGACGGCCAAGCCGAGCGCAGCTTTGGGAATCGTCATTCGTCTCTCCGTATTTGGACTCGCTGCCGAGAATTGAAGAATCGATCGGCAGCCCTACCCGCAGCGCCTTGGCTGCTCTGAGGTCAATCACATCTGACACCTCCGGACCTGCGGTGTCAACTCGGGATTGTCCCAGGGCGGGCCGCGCCTGCGGCGCTGGCGCGAGTCATGGCATCGTAGGCGCGACGGACTCGCGGCGCTCCATCGCCGCAACCAGGTTCTTTGCGCCCGATCCCCAGCGTGAGATGACCCTGATCGCATCGGTGAACGGCACGTCCACCGGATGCACCCGTTGCCGATCGAGAACGTAGACGGCACCCGCGAACGGCGTCGGGATCGACGGGACGAAGACGGTGTAGCGTCCGTCCTCGAACTCCTCGATGATGAACCCCGGGACAAGGGCATCCTCGATCTCGATCAGCGCGGCCCTCCAGGTGCTCTCACTGCTTTTCCCCGCCATCTGGCGCGTGAGGCTGCGAATGACCCCATAGCCAGGGATTCGCTCGAAGACGGTCCGTTCGAGCCAGTCCCGAGCCCCCCGTCCGATGCGAGTACCGACAGTGGCGCCGATGAGCGCGCAGATCGCGAGAACGAGGAGCAGCGACAAGAGGTCTTCGGCGGGAATCCAATCGGGGAGAAGCGCGGTGAACGGCCGCACCAGATTGGCGACCGCCTTCATCCCCTTGAGCAGCAGCAAGATCGCCAAATACACCGGCACGACTATAAGCAAACCTCGAATCAGCGCTTTCGAGACGGCTACCATTGCCTGCTTCATGGGTTGTCTTCTCCGTTGTCGAATCGACTGGCGTACTCGGTAGTCGTGGACAGGTCAGTCGTAACTCCGCCTGCGACGGCGCAGCGTTCTGCTTTGCGCCAATTCTGCGCGCCCGCCTCGCGGGCGGCAGCAGAAAAAAACGAAGCCCGGCGATCGCGCGCAGTGCTCTCGTTCGAGGGAGAGTAAATTGAACACCTCGAACCGCCGTCGAGAGTAGCTTATTACGGCGCCCTCTATGCCGCAACCAAGCACGCGCGTCGCTGTCTCGCACACGGTCCTGGAAAAGTAAGCGATCTTCTAACTCAGGGCACCACGAGAGCAACATGAAAGCATTGATCGTCGATCGTTATGGAAGCGCAGATCGCGTGCGGGCCAGCGAAGTTCCGGACCCGGAAATGCGGGAGGATGACGTCCTGATTGAGATCCACGCTGCCGGTGTGAACCCACTGGATTCCAAGATCAGAGACGGAGAATTCAAACTGCTCTTGCCTTATCGATTGCCGCCGTCAGGCTTAATGTGGGCACGCTATACTCACCGGACGTCCTCGCTTCGCGAATGAGGTCGGAATGCGGGCCGGCAACACGGCGCTAACTCGAGGAGCGCGAAAAATGAATCTCCAATTGTGTCGGTTGGTGATCGTTGGTGCCTTGTTGTCGTTAGGGGCCTGCGTTGTCTACGAGCCGGTCCCGGTCAGTTCGCAGCCGACCCTGCAACAGCGTTTCGATCGATCTTGGGCCGCCGCCGCTGGAGCAATGTCGGATCAGGGTTTGACGATCGCGTCGCAGGATCGCGGCGCTGGCGTGATCCGGGGCGAACAGCGCGGCATTGCGATCACAGCCACGGTTGAAACACTAACGGACGGTCGCATTCAGGTGAAGTTCTCGTCGCAGGGACCCAGCAGTGCAGATCCTGCGCTTATCCAACGAGTATCCGATAGTTATGATCGACGCATGGGCCGGTAACGTTGCTGCCGAAGCCGGCGATCGAGAGCGACGATGAACGGATGTTCGCAGATCGTACGACCTCGGAGTATGGTGGGATGCGGTGGGCGCCGCGAGGGCTCGTAGCAGAGCTACGGACGTTCAAGGGCGTTCCGCGTTATCGTGGTCCGTCAAAGTGACTCGATTCAGAACCGGTACACCGCCGCCGCGAGGATCGACTTGCGAGTGCCGAGCCCTCCCTCGGCAAGAACCACCCAATCCTTGCCGAACTCGAGCAGGCCACCGAGCAGCGTGTTCCACGGTTTCGTGGGCGACTGGTTCACGATGAATTGAAGATCGGTGTCGGCAACGCTGCCGGCGACCTCTTGCTGGATGTTTTGATGCATCGCACCGGTCCAGACCGCCGCGCCCATGGACGGGCCGACGATGCCGTGCAAGCCCACTCGGGCCGAGAACACCGTCGCCATCGGCTTCGTATCGGCGATCAACGATTCGTTGTCGAACGACAGCTTGGTCTTGGTGCGATTCCAGTCGACCACTCCGAAAGCCGTCAGGTCCCGCCAGTCGCTGACCTTGAATCCTCCCTGCAGCGTAAGACCCACGCCGTAGGTCGGACCGCTGAAGGCGGCATTGAGCTGTAGCACCCTGGGCTCGAGGATTCCCCCGATAGTCTCGCCAGGCACCTGGACCTGTCCCTTGGTCGTTCCCTTGCTATAGCCCAGAAGAACGTAGACATCGAGAAACGGGAAGACCAGGACGTCGAGCTTCGCCGAGAGGTTCTGTTGGGACGTGTCCACCTGATTGATCACCAGGAAGTTCTTGACCGATACCGGCGGGTTTCCATTGCGCCCCAATTGCAGATCCTGGATG
>DATMNH010000086.1:0-5761 GCA_035568975.1 Casimicrobiaceae bacterium | reverse complement strand
TGGCGTCGCCGCTGGCAGGGAAGATCGGGGGAAGGGTAGGTCCGCCAAGGGGCGAGAGAGTGTCATCGGCTCCCTGTGCCGCGGCGGACGGAATGACTTCGTTCAGCTTCTGCCCGTTCCTGCGCAACTCGTCGACGATGTAGGGAAAGCCGACGATGGCTTGAACCGCCAGGGCGATGGGCTTGCGCTCCGCGCGGCGGTCGATTTCGACCGGGTTCCGGGCAAAGAGAATCGCAAGCTTGTTGAGCAGTGCGAGCTGACCGGCGCGCACCGCAGGCGTCGTCCGATGTAGAAGAGTGGCGTCATCCCGCAACGAAGCCATTTCCTGCTCGATCATCTCGCTCAGCGGCGAAGAGTCGAAGTAAAGGAGATCGCCTCCTACGAGATTGGCCCGTTCAGCCGGGGCGCGTTTGAGCCCGTCGGAGCCGGCCAAGTCGACCACGAACCCCTTCGGCTCAAAGTGGACTCTATCGTTGAATTGCGTCAGTTGCAGCCCTGGCCCACTGCACCAGCGCGCGAACCAGCCGTGCGCCCACAGTGCTTCGCGAGGGGAGAACTGGCCGCTGTTCATGGCTTCCAGCAACAGGATCTGCAGATACTGCTGCTCCAGCCCACCCATTGTCCCGCGCCTGCCATCCGTTTCGCTGATCGCATCGGGGCGATTCAGCAAATCCCGTTCATGGGCAAGCCGATACATCTCGTGCAGCTGTCTCCACAATTCAGAGCTGCGCTTCTTGTACCGGAGGAAGCGCAGCAGGAATTCGACCTTCCTATGATGAAACAGTTGAACCTGGACCAGCGGTTCTCGCTCGGTCCAATTGTCGTCGGCTGTCTTACGAATGTGGATGAGAAAATATTCGTAGGCATGAAGGAGCGACAGGCTAAGCCGCAATGCGGAATGCCAGGCCTTCCATTCGAATGAACCTATCTGCCCATCGCCTTCGACGTATTGGGTCAGTAGCAGTCTGATAACCGGCTGTGCCTGCCGTTCCAACGCAACAAGCGCGTCGAGTTCGCTGATTGCGGGTTGGCCATCTAAAATGAGCCGCCCGATCGTTTCGCTAAGTACTCTCTGCGTCTCGAATGGGTCGGCTTGCACGATGGGCAAAAGGTCCTCGGCCGCCATCCCTCTGATCAGGCGATCGGGGGCGACTGTTCCAACCGGCGACAATGCTGCGGACATGCGCACGCTCGACATCTCCATGGACGGTTCCAACCTCCAACCAGCTACAGCATAAGTTATGCCAATCGTTTTCGCCGGCGATCGCGAAGCGTTGCTCAGAGGCGGTGCCGGCGGCGTATGCCATTCGATCAGCCGCGCGGGTAGAGCAAACGGCCGCTTCCGGCCCCGAAGCGGACGCCTATTGAGCTTTACAAAAGCACGTTACGCTCGGATTCTTAAGCTCGTCATTCCCGCGCAAGCGGGAATCCATTGGCTGTTGACGGCAAAAATGGATCCCCGCCTTCGCGGGGATGACGCGAGTTTTTCGGAGAGCTGTCACCCATTTAGTAGGTAACATTCAATAAGTCAGCGGCCGACTGACGATACGGGCTTGTGTGCCGTCGCGCCGCCTGCTGCTACCGCCGCGTTCTCGCCATCGCTCACGCGAAGACAACTTCCATCGACGGATTTGACCCGCTTTGCAATCGCATCTGCGTCTTTGGGCCGCCCCAGTCTTTGCGCGACTAACGCGGCTCCGCACAGCGCATCCTCATCGTCGGGCTTCACCGCTAACGCCTTATCGAATGCGATTTCTGCTTCGGGTAGGCGCTCCACAGCCAAACTGAGGTGTCCGAGGTTTCGCCAAAGTAGCGCGTCTTCCGGTGACAGCTGCACCGCTTTTGTGGCCGCGTCGAACGCGTCCGCGAGTTGTCGCAGTTTGAAATACCCGACGCTGAGCTCGTACCACGCCGCGGCATTGTTCGGCTCTTTTCGCGCCCACTCGGACGCGTAGAGCACGAGCACGTTCCATTTGCCGTCGTTCTTCATTTGCTGCACCGTGGTCTCGAACGTCGGGGCTGGATCGCCCTGGTTCGTGCCGCCGCTCGTGCTCTTGGCGAGCGGTAGCTTGCTCCCGAGCGGGGTGGATAGCGCGGACCGGTTGGGAGCAGGCGCCGCAACGGACACGATCGGCTGTCGGACCGATTCGTTCTCGCGCGGTGAAGCAATCAGCCACACGACTGCGACAGCGAATGCGAGCGCCGCCGCAGCTGCCAGGTACTTGAGCTTCGGTGTCACGCCTCGGAAAAGGAAACCGGCGACCGTGGTCGACACGATTTCCCGGTGCGGTTCCGACTCGACCTTTCGGTCGCTCGCGCCGCGCATCGGGTCGCCTCTGCGCGCCTGCCTTTGTAAGCGTTCGTCTTGTTTCTGCTGCAGTGCCGTCGCGCGAGCGCGCAGATAAGCCGCAATCATCAACGATGCATCACTAGCGCATTGGTCCGCGACCCGCCGCCAGAGAGCGGAGTCGATATGGCCTTCCTGGTACTCCCTGGCCGCCTTTGCGAGGAACTCGTCCGCAGTCGTTATATGCAGGTCGCGTTTAGCTTTCGCATCGGCGGAGGAATCCTTGGGTACCGTGCGAGCCGCGTCAGCGCCAGGTATCGAAAGCGCGAGAGGCTCGATCGCCAAGGCTTCGCCGAGGAGTGGTTTGGTGTCCATCAACTGGGCGATGCAAGTGCCATGCCAACGGACTTGACGTGAACGTGCCGTCGTCTACAGATGCGTCGTCGGAATCAGAAACGGCGCCTTCTTGACGCAGCCCGCCAGTGGCTTGGCTTCGCGCCCGAAAACACTCAACCCCGGCTAGGACAGCTTATCCCCGAACGTTTGCGGGATCGCCGTTTCGATCCAATCCGCGAACGCAGCCGACATTTCGGCTTTGATCTCCGAATCCTTGCGCCCGGTGCTCGCGGGTACGTGAAACGAATGATCGGCATCCTGGAACAACTTGAGTGTGGCGCGTGCGCCGAGCTTTCCCACGAGTGTTTGCAGGAGCCGCAAGTCCGCGAGCTGATCGCGAGTCCCCTGCATGAACAGCATCGGGATTTGCACGTCGAAGAGATGCGCTCCGCGCTCGTCGGACGGCCTCCCGGCAGGATGTAACGGAAATCCGAGGAACACCAGGCCACGGACGCCGACCAAGGGCGATGCGGCTTGCGCTTGCGAGGTCATGCGGCCGCCGAACGATTTTCCGCCCGCGAACAGGGCGAGCCCCGGCACCAGGCGCGACGCTTCCGCCACCGCGGCGCGGACGGCGGCTTGGGCGAGCTTGGGCGCGTCCGGCCGCTTGGAGCCCTGCTCCATGTACGGGAATTGAAAGCGAAGCGTGGCGATGCCGTGAATGGCGAGCGCATCCGCCATGGCCTGCATGAACGGATGCGCCATACCCGCGCCTGCGCCGTGCGCCATGACGTAGCAGGCGCGCGCCTCACCTGGCGTTTGCAGCAAACCGGAGACGCGATGGGTATCGTCGACGGTTATCGTCGCGGGCTGCGGACTTTCCCGCCTCGATTGCGCTGGCCGACCGCTCAAACGAAGACCAGTTTCTTGAATCCGCCGTAAATGAGGCGCTTGCCGTCGAAAGGCATCGACTTCAGATCCATCATGTCGGCGAGCCGCGGGTCTTTCATGACTTTGGCGTTGACGCGATCGCGATGCGCGCGCGACTTGTAGACGATGTACGAGAACACCACGGTTTCGCCCGGCTTGAGCTTGACGCTGCGCGGGAACGACGTGAGCTTGCCGACCTTCACGTCGTCGCTGATCCACTCCTTGTATTCCAGGGCGCCGTATTCCTTCCAGACTTTTCCTGCCTTCTGCGCCATGCGCCGATAGGCCGCCAGGTTTTTCCGCGGTACCGGTACTACAAAGCCATCAACGTAGCTCATCTCGCCCTCCAAGTTGGTTGGATGCTTAACAGAAAACTGTTCGCGTAGTGCGCACCCGCCGCTTACTTTCAGCCGTGCGCCATGCCGCCGTTGACCATCCACGGCGTGCCGAAGCGGTCGACCAGCATGCCGAAGGCTTCGGCCCAGAAAGTCTTCGCAATCGGCATGGTTATCTGGCCGCCTTCCGCCAGGGCCGCGAACATCCGCTGCGCCTCGGCGACCGCCGGATAGATCAGCGACAGCGAGAACCCCTTCATCCGATCGTAGGGCTGGCCAACCATCGAGTCGGACGCCATCAGGAGGCGGCCGTCTAGCTCGAGGCGCGCGTGCATGATCCGATTGGCGCTGCCGGGCGGCGTTTGGGCCGCCATAGGGGACTCCCCATGCGTCATCAGGTGGAGCTTGCCGCCCAGCGTGCGCTCGTAGAAGCGCATCGCGTCGGCGCAATTGCCGTCGAAGAACAGGTAGGTATCCAGTTGCAGCATGGCAATTCCTTTCAATACGTTGTTGGAAGTTGCGGTTTGGTTTTTCTATTGGCTCGCCAGGAAACCGCGCGACGGCTCGCCGGCGCTCTCGTGCCAAGCCGACGCGGTGCCGGCTAATGTTTCGCGTTCTTGGCCATCTGCGCTCCCACGCGCTCCTCTTGCGCCCTGAGCTCGGGCGTGAATTCGGCACCGAAATCCGACGCCTCGAAGACCTGGCGAATCTCGATTTCAGTGTCGCCCTCGAGCGGATTGGGGGCGCGCTTGACCCACTCGATCGCCTCGTCCAGCGAATCCACCTGAAACAGCCAGTACCCCGCGATCAGCTCCTTGGTCTCGGTGAAAGGCCCGTCGATCACGCTGCGCTTGGTTCCCGAGAACCTGACGCGCGCGCCCTTCGAGCTCGGGTGCAACCCGTCCATCCCGAGCAGCACGCCGGCTTTCACCAACTCTTCGTTGTACTTGCCCATGTCCGTAAGCAACTTCTCGCTCGGCATGACGCCCGCTTCGGTGTTCTTGTCGGCCTTGACGATAACCATGAATCGCATGCCATATCTCCTTTTGGTTTAGGGTTAAGAGCCAGCCTTACCGAGCTGTCTCGGCAACGTTGACCTCGGCTCCTTGGATAATCGAACGAGAGACGTCGGGATCGACAGCTTCAACATCTTTTTTTGAAGATTTGTCCAGTGCCGGCAATGCCGTGGCTGGCCCGGCGGCGACCGGCAAAATACGATAGGATCATAAGCCGCGCTCTGTTCCACGCTCTTCATCTGGCTCAAGCTACCACGAGAAAAATGCACAAGGGAGTGGTATATGCGCTGCTGGCCGCGGCATTGTTCGGCGCCAGCACGCCGCTTGCGAAGGAACTGCTTGGCGAAATGCATCCGATCGCCCTGGCCGGCCTGTTGTACGCGGGATCGGGTGCGGGTCTCGCCATAGTGCAGTTGCTCCGAGTCTTCGTCATCCGGAAGCCGGCGCCGGTGGTGTGGCCATCGCGCGGAGAATGGGCATGGCTCAGCGCCGCGATCCTGTTTGGCGGTATCTTCGGCCCCGTTCTCTTGATGTCGGGTTTGGTGACCACGCCCGCATCGACGGCGTCCTTGCTTCTGAATCTCGAATCCGCGCTCACCGCGGGACTCGCGTGGTTCGTTTTTCGCGAGAATTTCGACTGGCGGATCGCATGCGGCATGGCGGCAATTGTCGCGGGAAGTGTCGTGCTCTCCATCGGAACCGGGGAATTGGGCGGAGTATCGCGCGGCGCGCTGCTGGTGAGCGCAGCGTGTCTTTGCTGGGCAATCGACAACAATCTGACCCGCAAAGTTTCAGCCAGCGACCCGATCCTGATCGCCGGGCTGAAGGGCGTTGTCGCCGGTGTGGTCAACCTCTCC
>DATMNH010000085.1:0-3235 GCA_035568975.1 Casimicrobiaceae bacterium | reverse complement strand
TCCTTGAGCGAAGAGGATAGTCGATTCCAGCGAAGGTCGTCGGAATTCCAATGAAAAAACGATTAACGCCAACATCGATTTTAAAAGAACGTTCAAAACTCATAGGCTCACACCCGCAAACGGAAGTCCGCCCGCGAATCGCGCGCCGCACGAAGAAATCGACTCCAGCAGTGCCCGCTAAGGCGCAACCCGGCAATGGCGGGGTCGCGGCGGTGGAGCGCGCGCTGGCGATACTTGGCGCGTTTGAACCATCGGATCAGCGGCTCACCCTCGCTGAGCTGTCGCAGCGCACTAAGTTCTACAAGAGCACGATTCTGCGGATCGCGCAGTCCCTGCTTCGGCACGGCTACCTGCGGCATCTTGATGATGGCAACTATCAGATCGGTCCCACGCCCCTGATGCTCGGCGCGATCTATCAGCGCAGCCTGCGTCTTGGCGATATCCTTCTGCCGCTCATGCACGAGCTCGCCGAGCAGACCGGCGAAAGTGTCTCGTTTTATTCACGACATGGGGACGTACGCGTTTGCCTCCATCGAGTCGATTCCCAGCACGCCGTGCGCGACCATGTGCGCGAAGGCGATGTGCTCCCGCTCGATCGCGGCTCGGGCGGGCGGATCCTGCGCGCGTTCAGTGGTGCCAAGGGCGAACCCTACGAGTCGATTCGTAGAGAGCATTGTTATGCATCGGTAGGTGAGCGCGACACCGAAACCGCGGGGATTTCCGTGCCCATCTTTGGCAGCGGACAACGCCTTCTTGGCGCGCTGACCTTGGCCGGACCGCGTTCACGAATCGATGAGACCTTCATTGCCAATGCTCGCGCGCTGCTTCTACGCGTCGCGGCGCGTGCCACCAGCGCGCTTGGTGGCGATGCTTCGCCAATCGAAGGGGCGCTTGCGTCGATATTGGCAGGTAAGCGCCGTAGCCCACGTATTTCCGAAGCAACGCGATGAATGGCGCCACCTGAACGCGGTGGGCGACCTGTTACATGGTCCGGAGGTCAAGCCCTATGGCGATCGATTCTACTCGAGCCAGGACCATCAGTTGCGTTGGTAATGCGCGCGTAGTCCGAAACGCAATTGAATCGGAATCGGGCGAACCCAAACCTAAGGAGGTTCCGCGCTGGCTAGATGTTTTGCCGCCTGATATGCGAAGACGAGCGCCGGCCCAAGCGTCGTCCCAGGTCCGGGATACGCTCCCCGCATGATCGACGCCATGTCATTCCCGCAGGCGTATAACCCCGCGATAGCGCCGCCGTCTGAACGCAGGACTTGGGCATCGCCATTGACACGTAACCCCGCACTCGCAGCGAGCGGCGCAAATGACAGCTCCACCGCAAAGAACGGTGGCGAGCAAAGGGGTCCGAGGCTGGCATTGGGCCGGTGATTCGGATCTCCATTGACCAAGGCCAGCGCTGAAGTTCCTCGTCCGAATTCTGGATCATACCCTTCTCGGGCGCACTCATTGAACCGCGCAAACGTTTGCGTGAGCGTGTGCACCGGTACCGAAAGCCGCTGCGACAAGGTGCCTACGTCCGGCGCAGTGCGCAAATAGCCGCTCTTGACAAAGCGGCGCCAACGCAACGACCCAGGGATGACCGCTCCCAAGCCATATTTCTTCAGCGCGACTGCATCACACACCAGGAAGAACCGTGCGTGATCCGTCACGGCGCTTACGCGTTGCATGGCAAGAACGAAGTCATGATAGGAGGCCGCCTCATCCGTGAAGCGCTGGCCATTGCCGTCTACCGCAATGATTCCTGGTTTCGCTCGATCGAGAACAATGTGCGGATAGGCTCTGGGCTGATTGTCTCGACCTATATACGTTGAAACGGGCATCCAGAAAGCGGGGGATTGATGGTCGACTTCGAGCGTTGCACCTATCGAGAGCGCTGCATCGACGGTCTGGCCGTGGTTCCCTTCGAAAATGAGTGGGTCTCGGATGGCGTTTGAAGCGCCTGATTGTGCGGACGAGATCCAAGCGGTTGAAAGCCCGCCACCGGCGAGCACGACACCTTTCGCGGCGGTCATTTGTCCTGGGCCGCCAGGCCCGATTGTTTCGGCCCCGGCTACTCGGCCATCATTCACCAGAAGGCCCGTTGCGCGCGTTCGAAGCCGAACCGGCACACCTTGCGTGAGCAGGGTGTAGTAGAGGCGGCCGACCATTGCGTTTCCCATGACCAGTCGCGTTCCTCGGCCATAGCGAACGCGGTCGACGGCAAACCGTCCAATGAGCCCAAGGCTATGCTTTAGCGCAGACATGGATGACAGCGGATGCAGGAGTGGCGCGAGGTCTTCCTTACCCACCATCATGCCACCGAAGGCCAGGAACTCTTCCCTTGGTGGACGCAGATCGGCGAAGTGCTTGCCGAGCAAGCGTCCGTCGAACGGCGTTACCGCGAGTGCTCGACCACCGAGCGTTGCACCGGGCGACTCTTGGCGATAGTCGGGATGTAGGTACGGCAGGCGAAATGAAAGATGCGTGTTCGCTTCCAGAAGGCGCACGACCGACGGGCCGTTTTTCAGGAAGATATCTACAAGCTCAGTGTTGAGCGTTGGCCCGACCAGATCGCCAAGGTAGCGAAGAACATTCTCCTCGGTATCAACCACACCGGCACTTGCCGCATGGTGAGAAAGGGGGATCCACGCTGTTCCGGCGGATGTCGCGGTGGTTCCCCCCACCTGCGGGCTCGCCTCGCAAACGATGACGCGCAAGCCAAATACATGCGACACCGCCGCCGCGGTCATTCCCGCGGCACCGGCACCCAGAATCAGGACATCGCAATCCGTGGAGCTCGACGGAAAGGATTGCCGGAGAACAGTCATCGGCTACGACGCAAGCCGTTCGCTCAGCCGTAGGGATAATGCGGGCGGCCGCTGCCTCACTGCAGCAACTGCCCATCTAAGATCAAGCGGAGGTGCCAGCCTGTTTGCCTCTCGACGGACAACAATTCCGGAACCGATACTCACGCGCCACTGCGCTTCTGCATTGGGGCCAATACGGCCTTCGCCGCTGGCTGCGCTTGCTTCCAGGTGATGCCGCGGTGCTCCTTGAGCAAACGCGACAGCGTAGCCGCATCGCGCTGCTCCAAGGCCGAGATGATCGCGTCGAGATCCGACACGACCATCGTCCACCGCCCCTGGCCCCAGGGATCGGCACTGATGGAGATGAAACGCGCGCGGTACAACCTTGCGTTCAACATGTGGTGCAGCCGTTGGAGGGTGGCGTTACCGCATGC